>JAQAZZ010000064.1:0-17182 GCA_032127075.1 Micrococcales bacterium
GCGAGGGACGGTTCCTGCCCCCGCTACGCAATGAAAATGGGACCCCTTCGGGGGTCCCATTTTCGTTGGGTGGGCTGTGCGCAAGCGAGGGTCGCCGATGCGGAACAATCAGGCGCCATGAGCCTGATACCCAGATCGCCGTCGGAATCAGGTCGCACAGCGACGCCATTGGAGTTGTTTTTCGACCTGTGCTTCGTGGTCGGTATCGCCCAGGCCGCAGCGCAGTTGCATCACGCTGAGGTCGAACACCACGTCTCCACCGGAGCCGTGAGCTTTCTGATGGTGTTCTTCGCGATCTGGTGGGCGTGGATGAACCTGACTTGGTTCGCCTCCGCATACGACAGTGACGACACGTGGTACCGATTGGCTGTCTTCGTTCAGATTGCCGGAGTCCTGGTGATCGCGGCCGCTGTCCCGGCGGCGTTCAACGATCAGGTATTCACCGGGGTTGCGCTCGGATACGTGATCATGCGCTTGTCCATGGTCAGCCTCTGGATTCGTGCCGCGGCTGGCGATCCTGATCGCCGGCGTACTTGCCTGTCCTACGCACTAGGTATCGCGGTGCTGCAGGTGGGCTGGCTGCTGTGGTTGTTGGCGCCAACGGGTCTGCAGGTTCCGGGCTTCATCCTGCTCGTGGTCCTCGAGCTCACCCTGCCGTTGTGGGCTGAACGTTCCGGTGCAACCTCATGGCACCCCCACCACATTGCTGAACGGTACGGCCTGCTCACCATCATCGTGCTGGGTGAGGGCATCCTCTCCATCTCGCTGGCATTCCAGGCATCCGAGGATGCCGGTGACCGTGGTTCCGACCTGGTTCTCACGGGGGTCGCAGGCGTGATCATCGTGTGCAGCATGTGGTGGCTGTATTTCAGCAAGCCGGCCGCGACAACGATGACCAGAGCGCGATTGGCATTCGAAGGCGGCTCCGCCAGGCGGGCGTTCCTCTGGGGGTATGGTCACTACTTCATCTTCGCCTCGGCAGCTGCGGTCGGTGCTGGCCTGGCGGCTGCCGTCGATGTTGCCGGAAGCGAAGACTCGACCGGTGAGCTCGCGGTCACGATCCCGCTGGCCCTATTCGTCCTCGTGGTTGCCCTCCTGCCGGGGCTGGCTTCCGTTCGCGTCCAGATCTTCAGCGGCGTTATCTCAGCGACAGTCCTGGTCTTGGCAGCCGCTTTCGATGTCCCATTGATCGTGCTGGCGTTGGTGATCCCAATCCAACTGCTCGTGCTCACAATCATCGGCAACACCACTTCCCCAGCGCGGCAACCGGACCGCATGGATCGGGCTGAGTACGGAGACACTCCCGCTCATTGACGTGCGGGATTGAGGTGTTCAGGCTGCGGCCGGTGGCCTTGTCCGCCATCGATGGCGTGGTGTGGGTGTGGCGTGCCAGCGGCCGCCGCGTTGCTCAAGTCGCCATCGGTTCAGATCCACCTGGCGATGATGGCTCCAGCACAAGAGGGCAAGATTCTCCAAGTCGGTTGCTCCACCCAGAGACCATTCGTGGACGTGGTGAGGTTGACACTCCTGGGCGGGGACTGCGCAGCCGTCGATGACGCAGCCACCATCCCGCAAGGTGAGTGCTTTCCGCTGGGCCGCCGTTGCCAGTCGTTGTGATCGTCCCACTGCCAGCGGCTGGATGTCGGTGTCGGTGAGCCGCGCGATCAGCGATGCCGGCTGCTGGATGGCGATAGGCGTGATGTCGGTGCAGCACAGGCCGAATCGGGCGGCACCGTCGCCGAGCAGATGTCGATGACCGATCGTCCCGGCGGGATGGAGGGGCGGTGCCTGCGGGTCGTCAGCCGCAGCCGCCAGGTTGACGGGGGTCTTGGCCTCCCGCTGGGCGATCCGCTCGGCCTCATGCAGCGACAACGTCATGACGACGGCCGCGGGCAGCCCCCCACGCGACGGGCGATCCTTGTCGACAGCTGCAGCAACCACGCCGGCGAGACCGTCAGCACGGCGCTGCCGAGCGGTGAGGCTGTCTCCCTCCGCCCGCTGCCGTTCGGCCATGGCGTCCACGGCCGTCTGGAGGGCCAACCCCTCCGCTTTGGGCAGCAGACCGGACACGCGCACCCCCTCGCGCGTCTGGGTGATGGTGAGGCGGCGGCGGTCGTACTCGTCGTGTTCCGATGTCTCGGCGGTGTCCGGATCGACCGCGGCGAGCGCCCGTGCCGCCGCCTTGGCGACCATCGTCGGGGTGAGATCCGCGAGCTGCGGGAGGACGGAGCGGACCATGTCGCAGGTGACCTTCATGGAGCGATGCTCCGTGTCGGCTGACAGGGCGTGAACATGGGCCGTGGCGACTTTGCCTTGCTGCCAGAGTTGCCAGACTTCGGGGAAGACGCGCCCGATTCGGTGGGCGAATCGGCCCGCTTCGAGCAACCTGCGGGCCTCCGCCGGGGTGTAGGCGGCGGCTTGGACAACGGTCACGGAATCATGTGGGAGCGAACCGGCAATCTCAGCCGCGACCATCTGCTTGGCGATGAGCGCCTCCAGGCTGTGTCGGGTGCGCGCGACGGATTCGAGTGCGTCGGCGGCTGTGGGTCCGAGCCCCATGGCGAGGAAGCCGGTGTCGGGATCCCTGATCTGCGCCGAAGCGGTGTCGGCCACGACGGCGCGCACCCGGTTGATCTCCGAAAGGCCGATCTCGTTCGGGGCGAGCGGGTCCGGGCGTCTGTCTGCGACACGAAGATGTCCGGTGGAGCCACTGCCAGAACTATGTATCACAGCCAACCCCCCCCCGGGTCCACGTTCGAACGTATGTTCGATTCTACCTCGCGCCTTCGCCTCTGTCGAGGAACTCGCCCTGTCGTGGGGAAGGAATTCGGGCCACGGCCGGCGGTCGCTTCCCCGAGTGCAGGCGCCGGGTACCAGAAGATCGTGACCGGACAACGGATCGGGTCGATCGGGTTTGGCGTGGACGGGAAACGGTCATGACATTCCCATCGGCACATAGCGGCGCCTTTCGGCGCGCCGGGGAGGCAGTCATGGACGTAGCGAGGAACACCACCAGCGGCACAGTTGTCCGCAGTTCGATGGACGGTGTCCGGGTCGGCCGTACTGCCACGATCACGCAGCGGCATGATCGGGTGACGGTGCGACAGCAGGGGACTATCCACGGCGAATGGAGCAGGGCCCATGCCAGGGTGCGTGTGGCGCAGACCCACGAGCGGGTTCGTCACACGCCGGCTTGGGCCATAGTGGCGGGGATTCTTCTCCTGCCCTTCTTCTTGGTGGGAATCGCCTTCTTCTTCATCAAGCAGGATGAGTACGTCCCGCGGATCACCGCCACCGTCTTCATCGACGGCCACCCCGCCGTCTCGATCGAGCGGCACGAGTTGGCGCTGCCACAACTGGCACCGGTCCCAGCCTGACCGCTGTTGCCGGGTCGGCCTGAGGCTTGCACACCCCCCAAGTGTGGCGGCGAGGGTGATTCGCTGCACACATTCCGCGGGAGGGTCGGGCAACATTGGCGAATGCCTTGGCCACGCAACTCGCGGATCGATGTGTCCCGGGCCTTGCTCTTCCTGGTGGCCGCGGCGCTGATCGCCGCTGTCCTGCCCACCGCCGCGCCCGCCTCGGCGGGGAGCGGATCGCAGCAGGAGCAGTTCACCGCCTCCATCAAGCGCCTTTCGGCGGCTCGGCGTCACGCGATGACCCCTAGTGTGTGGCGACGGGGATGTCCAGTGAAGCTGCGGCAGCTGCGCCTCGTACGGGTCAGCCATTGGGACTTCACGGGAGGTGTGTCGCGCGGCAGGCTGGTGGTGCACCGGGATGCCGCACCGGCCGTGGTCGAGATGATGTCGGGGCTGTTCGAGTTGGAGTTCCCCATTCGGCGCATGGTCCCCATCCGGCGCTACGGCGGGGACGACTTCGACTCCATCGAGGCGGACAACACCAGCGCGTTCAACTGCAGGCGGGCCACCGGCTCCCGGAACTGGTCGCGGCACGCGTATGGGCGGGCGATCGACATCAACCCGTTGGAGAACCCCTACGTGAACCGCGGGCGCACCGTGCATGCCGCCAGCAGGAAGTTCCTCGACCGCCGTTCAGCTCGACCGGGGATGCTCGTCGAGGGCAGCCCGGAAGTTGCGGTTGTCGATGCCGCCGGCTGGGAGTGGGGCGGCCGCTGGCGCCAACCCAAGGACTACCAGCACATCACCGCACCCCCGGGCTGACCCCATCCGCTCGTTGAGCGCTTCGATTCAGGCGCCCGCGGGTGGGCGGAGCATCGTCAGGTGCGGGATCCCCGCTTCCTCGAACGGTTCGCCGTACGGTTCGAAACCGAACTGGCGGTACAGGTCGGCGACGTAGGTCTGGGCGTGCAGGGCCAAGTGCAGGTGCCCGTAGTCGTCGATCGCTTGCTGCATCAGGTTCTTGGCCAAGCCTTCGCCACGCCGGTCGGGCCGCACCACGACTCGGCCGATGCTGTGCGGCACACCGCGGTGCTCCGCGGCAGCGTCATCGTCGACAACCACGCGGAGATAGGCGACGAAGCCACGCCGATCGCTTATCCAGTAGTGCATCGTCTGCGCATCACGATCGTGGTCGTCGAGTTCCTCCTCGGTGATGCGTTGCTCGAGGAAGAACACGTCCGAGCGGAGCTTGGCCATGTCGAAGGCCTCGTCGCGGGTGAACTGGTTCCAGGGCTTGGCGGTGATGGTCGGCGACACCCAGGGATTCTATGCCGTGGCGGTCGGCAGGCATCTTGTCCAGATCTCCGGCTGGGCGCGTAGCCAATCGCCCAGCATGTCCTTGGATAGCCTGGAGCCGTGTCGCAGGGACAGCCGGCGTTCGGGCAGTGGCCCCGCTGGATCGGTGATTCCTATCAGCAGCAGACCGGTGAGCAGTTGGCCGAGGAGCGCGACCTATACGCCATCCCGGCGGTTGTCCTATGCCATGACACCTCGCCGGACCCGCTGTTCGTGTACGCAAACCTCGCCGCCCAGCGGTTGTGGGAGCGGGACTGGCGGGAATTCATCGGCTGGCCGTCGCGGTTGACAGCCCCGCCGGAAGTCCGGGAGGAGCGCTCTCAGGCGCTGTCGGGATCCGGGTTGGTGCGTGGGTACACCGGGGTGCGTGTCAGCCGCTCGGGTCGGCTGTTCCGGATACGCGATGCGGTCGTCTGGCCGGTGAGAGACAACGCCGGGGTGTTGGTGGGGCAGGCGGCCGCTTTCGAGCAGTGGGAGGCGCTCGATGAGGTGTCGCGGAGCGGGACAGATCGCGAGGATAGGCTGAGTTAGCGGGGCAGGCGGAGCAGGCGGTGGCGCGAGTGGCCAAGGACGACTACGGAATCCGGGCCAAGGTCTACGACCGCTTCCTCGAACCGAGTCTCGCGCCGCTACGTGCGGTGGCTCGGGGGATTGTGCCGCCGTCAGCCGGTTGGGTTGTGCTCGACATCGGTTGCGGCACCGGTGCCGCCCTGGCCGACTACCAAGCGGCTGGCTGCGTCGCCCTCGGAGCCGATCCGTCGGCGGCGATGCTCGATCGGGCGAACAGCCGGCTGCGCGGCGCGGCGGACCTGCGGCTCATGACGGGGACGCGGGTGCCCTTCCCGGACTCTTGCGCCGACCTCGTGGTCATCTCGCTTGTGCTCCACTCGGTGGACCGGGCGGCGGCGCTGGATCTGCTGGCGGAGGCGGTGCGCCTGCTCCGGCCGGGCGGCCGGGTTCTGGTCATCGACTTCGGCTCCACCGGGTTGCGGTTCCCCCGTGGCTGGTGGATGCGTTCGGTGACCGTGCTTGCGGAACTGGCGGCCGGGCCCCGCCACGCCAGCAACTCGCTGCACTACCTGCGACAGGGCGGGCTGCCCAGCCTCGCGGCAGCTGCGGACCTCGAGATCGAGGCGATCAAGCCGGTGGCCGGGGGCAACGTGCTGATAGCGGTGCTTGGCGCATCCCGCAGTTGATGCCGGCTCCTCGGGAAAGACTTGTTTCCGCTAGCCGAAGACCGGGGCTACCAGTTGATGATCGGGCTCGATGCTGTAGAGCAGATCTCGTACATGGGCGTCGATCTGCGACAGCAACTGTTCCAGCTCGTGGTGGTCCATCCCGCTGGGGTCCTCGATGTCCCAATGGGCGATCTCGCGGTCGTGGAGGTCCGGCAGATCGAGGGGCTTGTGGTTGATCCGGATGATGTCATCGGCGGTGGCGAGCAGTTCCGGGGTGAGGTGCTTGGGGAAGTCGGTCAGTTCCACGCCGCGCTCTCTGAGCAGGCCCACGACACGTGGATCAATGGTCCCCTTGGGGTCCACACCCGCAGATTCGACGTTGTACCTGCCCGGGGCGTAGAAGCGGATCAGAGCCGTCGCGGTCTGGGACCTTGCCGCGTTGGCCCGGTCCACGATGAGGATCTCGCGTTTCTCCTTTGCCGTCGCACCCGACTGGATATCTCTCGAGCGCAGCCGGATCAACGCATACCGCCTGGTGAGGGCGGGGAGGAATGTGGTGACGGTGGCGTTCTCGGCGAGTCTGGAGTACGAATCGTGCACCAACTCGCGGAGTTCGTGGCGGTGCATGGATCCGCCGGTGGCATTCACCAGACCGTCCACGACATTCTCCAGATGCGCGTGCATCTCCTGATCGATGCCGTCCGGCCCAGATGTGCTCATCACGCAGAACAGTTTGGCCTGCGGCGGTCGGCAATGCACACACATCCGGTCGTGCAATGCGTCTCGATGCCGAATAGCGACAAGGCCCGCGGTTTCCGCGGACTGGGCTGCCGCCTCGAGAGCCTGATAGCCGCATGCCGTCGGATCGCGCCAACCGATCCGTCGGTGGCTGCCACACTTGGCCGAAGGGCCGCCGCCGTGGTCCTTGCCGCTGAGTGGGGAGGGCCTCGTGATCGCAACTCCAGGGGGCTCGCCACTGCCGGGGCAGCCGGCCGACCAGGCCGAGGCGGCGCTTGCGGCGTCCCACAGGGACGAAGGGTCGGCGCTGCGGCACCGAGACGGTGTTGTGCGGCTGGTGGCGCACCGCGGCGGCGGCCATTCGCTCAACGATCCCGCCGCTCCGCCGGAGAACACCCTCGCGGCCGTCAGCCATGGTTTCGCACAGGGGGCGGACGCCGTCGAGGTGGATGTCTGGTGCACCGCAGACGGTGTGGTCGTGCTGCACCACGACCGCACCACCGACCGCACCACCGACCTGGCAGGGGCGGACATCACCCAACTCTCCTACGCCGAATTGCAGCGGGCCAGCGCCGGGCGCTGGAAGGATCCGCGCTGGTCCGCAGCGGCAGTCCCGACGCTGACCGAGGCGGCAGGCCTGGTGCCGCCGGACCGGGCGCTGATCGTCGAGATCGAGGAGGGCCCGCAGGTCGTGGACGCTGTGCTGGCCTCTCTGCACGGCATCGGCCTGTCCGACGACCAGGTGGTGATCATCTCCTACAACCTGGACACAGCGGCCGAGTCCAAGCGGGTGGCCCCGCAGCACCGCACGTATTGGATTATCGACACATTGCCCCGCTGGCAGATCGGCGGCTGGGCTATGGGCCACCGCCGCGGCCCGGGCAGTGCTAGGGCGGGCGTGGACCGGCACGCCGACGTGCGGTGGATCATCGACCAGGCTCTCGAACGCAACCTCGACGGTATCGACACGCTGTTCGCCTATCCGCCGGACCTGCCGAGGCGGATCGCCGAGACCCCGCTGAACTGGATGGTCTGGACCGCCAACGACCCCCGGGCCATCGACGTCTGCCTGGACGACGGCGCATGGGCCATCACGACCGACAACACCAGCCAGGTGCGACGGTGGCTGATGGCGGCGGGGATCCCCACGCCGTCTGAGTCCGGGCAACCGTTCTGACGTCGGCGGCCGGTCCCGGGCGCCGGCATCCGCGCCGGCGTTGTGTGTCCTGGCGGCCAGTCTCCGGGGAGACTGTTGTCGTTCGGCCACATGTGGCCGGTTGCGGACAGCTGTTGCCGAACGTGGCCGCCGCACGTCAGGAAACCGACTGGAAACACGGCCGAAACATCTGCCTGGGATAGTTGCACGACTGTGGAGGGGGGTGCACCCACGATCTGCTACGTCCTTTCCCCGGAGGAATTCGCCGAATCGCTTTCCCGGGCGGCATTCGCCGATTTGCAGCAGTATTTACCGATGGTGGCTTCGCAGTTTACCCTTGCGGTAGCGCGGGGGCATTCAGAGCCCCTGCGCACATCAACTCTCGAGATCGCAGCCCTAGAGGGCTTCTAACGAATCACCAACAGCGGCCAGGCCGCGGAGGAGTACATGATGGTCAACCTCAGAACCTCAGCGGTGGCGGTATCAGCCGCTGCCCTCGTGGCTGGGCTGGCGGCTGCGCTAGTACCCGCCGTCGGCGCCGAAGCCGAGGAAGTGCCGCCCACACACAACTGGGTCACGCTGCAGACCGGCTCCGCACCGCAGTTGGCGTTCTACCGGAACGCGGCCTTCCCCGCCACCACGACTCCCACGGCCACGGACGCGGAGTTCGGACCGCTGCCGAGGTGCGGCTTGGGCAGCGACGGTTCCCTCATCGAGTTCGCTGGCGAGGACGCCGGGGGCAGGCAGAAAGGGGCTTCCTTGGCCGGCGGTTCCCTGGGAGTTCCCGAGAAGAACGGGGGCACCTCCTGCTCCAGGGTGGACACCGACGAGGTTCTGACCCTGCGGCTCGGCGACAGTTTCGACGGACCGGGTCTTCCGGTGGCGCTCTCGTCCGCAGTGCTCGAAGTCGATCTCAAGCAGAACTCGCGGATCCAGGCTGTAGCGACGCTGGACGGTGTCGAGCAGGGCACATTCGAGCTTCAAAGCGGTTCGACTGTCGATCCTGCGGACTCCGGCGACCCGGCTGTCTTCCAGTGCCTCCCGGGTTCGGATTCCGGGCCCGACGTCCAGACGCGGGACAACTGCTACTGGCCCATCAGCGCCCCGGAAGAATGGTTCGCGGGACAGAACGTAGTCGATGACGACGGCGTGTTCTTCGACCAGTTGGAGCTGACATCCCTCGACGGATCCTTCGCGCTGCAGGGCGGCGCCGAAACCGGCGTCCCGGGCGGGGTGGACACCACTGCGGACTTCCTTCCGCAGCGCAGCACTTTCTTCGGACTGTCCTACGATGCCGACGGCGAACTGATCTGCGGAGCCAGCACCGAGACTGAGGCCGGTACCGCGACGGCGCCGGAGATAACCGTGACCCGCTTGGACAACGCCAACCCGGATGAAGTCTGCACCCTCATCCCCTACACCCTGGAGAACGGCGCGTCGTCCGCTCGATTCCTCAAACCACTGGACCAGGAGTTGAGTGCACAGTTCGTGCTCGACATGGTGTGGACATTGGACGCCGGCGATTACCGGCGCACATCCGATCCGACCTATGTTCCGCCGTCGATCCCGCAGACCACGATCGACTTCGAAACCAGTGATCCCCGATCGGACATCGTCCTCGGCTGGTGCCCCGATCCGCTGTACGACGGTGACACCCTGACCGGCGTCGCAGACCCGCTGGCCAACGATGCGGTCGTGGACCTCGACTCGACCTTGGCCGGAAAGCAGTTCGCTTGCCTGGGGTCCCAGTCCACGGTGGTTGACGACGGTTCCACCTCCACGGGCGGAGCCGATGACACCCTCATCGTGCATGAGCAGATCTACCTGTTGGGCGACGCTCGGATGCGCAAGTAGCACAGGCGGACATCGCCGCTGGAACGAGGCTCGGCGCCCGGTTATCTCAGACCTGGGCGCCGAGCCTCGCCATGATCTGGTCGGCCTGCGATTGGGCCGTGGCGGCGCGCGCCTCGTCGCCCTCCTGAATGGCCTTCCGGGCGCTGATCCGCAGCAGGAGGGCCCGTTCGTAGGGCAGTTCGGTGTCCTCGGCCGCAGCCAGTCCCGCGACGACTTGCTCTCCGCTGTCGTCGGGCAGACCCAGGTCCAGCAGCGCTCGAGCGCGCTCGAGGTGCAACCGGGCCTTCAGCGGAGCGGCATCGTCGCCAGCCTTGGTTTCCGCCTCGGTGATGATCGTGAGCGCCTCGTCGGGCCGGCCCGACATGGTCAGTGCCTGGGCCTGCACCAGGCTGGCTTCAAGTGCCGTGATGGGCTGGTCCTCCTGCGAACGTGCAGCAACATCGGCGGCGGTCGCCGCCGCTTCGGCGAAGTCGCCGCGGGCGAGGCTCACCCGCGCCAACTGCAGTCGGCCGTAGTCGGCCTCGACGCTGATGCCCGAGGCCTGAAGCACCTTCACCGCCTGGGTCAACACGCCCTGTGCATCATCGATCCTGCCCTGTCCGATGAGGATCTCGCCGAGGTTGAGATCGGTCTCCGCCGCCCCGAAGTCGTTGCCGGCCCGCACCGCCGTGTCCCTGCTCTTGGTGTAGCAGTCCGCCGCTTCGTCCCACCGGCCGGCATAGAACGCCGCGACGCCCAGATTGCCCCAAGCGATCGACTCCCGCGGCAGGAAGTTGTGTTCCCGGCAGATCCGCAGCGCTTCACGGGTTGGCTCGCCGGACACCGGCCGGCCCATGAAGAGGTCCGCGTGGTCGATCGCCATCAGCGCCTGCACGAGCGTCTCGGGGTCGTCGGTGCTGCGAGCCCCTTCGACCGCGCGGAGCGCCCACTCACGGGCCTCCGCTGGCCGCTCCTGGCCCAGGCGGATCAGGGCGGTGAGCGTGTCGAGCCGAACCTGGATCCTCCTGGCGTCCGCACCATCGTGGTTCTGAAGCAGGCGACGCGCATGACCCACGACCCGCAGCGCAGTGGCCTGACGGCCTTCCCTCTCCTGCACCCGGGCCCGGCGCGCGACCACATCGGCACGTTCCACCGGGTCGGCAGTCAACTCGCCAGCCCGGCGGTACGCCGCAACGGACCCATCCAGCAGACCCGCCAGCTCACGGACCTCACCGAGGACCGCCCACAGTTCTGCCCGTTGGGCGTCGGTCACCTCTGGGAGCCGCCGGCCCGCCTCGAGTGCGCGCTCGTAGAGTGCGGCGGCGTCGGCGTTCGCGTAGGCCTTGCGGCCCACGGCCCCTGCTCGGCGCGCGAAACGCCAGGCCCGCGCGTTGTCACCGGCGCGTGAGTAGTGCAGTGACAGTGTTGCCGAGTCGGCGTCGAGGTCCGTGCTGAACCTTTCCGTGGCGGCCGCGGCGGCGGCGTGCACCCGTGCCCGCACGCGGTAGGCGAGAGCCTCGTACGCGGTGTCGCGGACCAGGTTGTTGCGGAATCGGAACCGGCCAGGGCCGTCCTCTTCGAGGAAGTCCCGCAGGACGGACACTGTGGATCCATCCACGTTCAGTCCGGACTGTGCCAGCGTCTCCACCGCGACCTCACGGCGGAAACTGCGACCCAGGACCGAGCAGTAGCGCAGGATCCGGCGGGCATGGGGGTCCAACTGGTCGATCTGGGCGCTGAGGGCTGATTGCACGGAGTCCGGCAGGGAATCCAGGGAACCGCCGGGGCGGATCACCCTGGTGACCTCCTCCACGAACAGCGGATTGCCCTGAGCGCGTTCGGCGATGGCGGCCACCTCATGTGGCCGTAGCGGGGTCGCCTCGGTCGCGTAGTCGATCAGACTTTCGATCGTGGGGCGGTCCAGCGCATGCAACTCCACCTTGCTGCCTGTGGTGGGGGTGAAGCCGGTGTCCTCGTCGCGTCGGACCACCAGGAATGCCCAGGGCCGCTGGGGTGCCGCGCGGGCGATGTTGTCCATGAGCGAACCAGAAGCCGCGTCCGCCCATTGCATGCCGTCGGCCAGAATCACCAGCGGCCCCGGAACCCAACGGCCGAGGAGGTCCACGACCGTGTCCGCGAGCCGCTTCGGGCGGAACTGGGCATCGATGGTTCTCGAGAAGTCCGTCTCGGCAACTTCCGCACCGATGACCGTGGCCAGCAGCGGCGCCCGGGGCAGCAAGTCGGGAGCGTGTTCCTCGAGGCGACGGGTGAGTTGGACTCCCATCTGAAGGGGATCGGACCGTTCGATCTCGAGCAGATCACGCAGCGGATCGCGGAAGACCCGGTAGGCGCTGGAGATGCCATATGGCTCGGCGTGGACGGTCAGAACCTCGGCCCCGGCAGTGCTGTCGATGACTTCATGCGCCAACCGGCTCTTGCCGATGCCGGTGGGGCCGCTGATGGTCACCGTCCCACCGTGTCCGGCGAGGGCGGACGCCGTCGTCGACTGCACCGCCGCGAACTCGGCATCACGGCCCAGGAACGGCAGCCGGGCGTCGACGCCGGTCCTGCGGCTGCCGGTCTCCTCGCCGACGTCGTAGACCAGCAGCTTCTCCGCCTTGCCCTTCATGGTGAATGGTCCGGCGGGCGTTGCGGCGAACAGGGTCCGGGAACGATCCACGACCGCCGGGTGGGCGTAGAGGTGACCGACCGGGGCTTTGGCCATGATTCGGGCGGCGGTGTTGGTGGTATCGCCCATGCCGGTGTACGAGGCGCGCGCGGGTGCGCCGATCTCGGCGGCAAAGACATGTCCGCGGTTCACGCCGGCCTGCAGCGGCAGCGGGGCACGGGAATCCATCACGCCGCGAACAGCACGCAGCATGCGGCCCTCGTCGTCCTCCGTACCACGCAGCAGCCCGGCGCCGAGGAAGAACTTGCCGCCGTCGCTATCCAGGTCCGTGGTCAGGAGGGTGACGTCCTCGACCTCCATTGCCCGGTTGACTTCCGTGACTGTGGCGTGTGCGGCCTCGGCCACCGCCTGCGGCCCCCGCTGCGCCAGCAGTGCGTCGGTGCCGGAGAACCGGATGAAGGCCATGCATGCGGTGCGGTGCTCGGGTTCAGGCACCTCGCCTGCCAAGTGGAAGGCCAGCGTGTGGGGGAGGAGTGAGGCCAGCCGGTCGGGATCCACCTGGGGGATGGGGACCGGACCGGGTGCTTCGGTGCGGGGGGTGCGGCGCCGTAGGATCGCCAGCCCATTCGGACCCGGCCTGGTGTCTCGTCGGTGCAGGGTGGCAGCCGCGTGCGGACCAAGCAGGATCTGTCCCGCTTGGGCAGCTTTCTCCACCGACGCCACGGCGGTGGCGGCGGGGCCGAGGATGAGCAGCTCCCGTGTCGGTTCGCCCACGAGGAACAGGTCGACATCCCCGGAATGGATTCCCACCGACATGGAAAGCGCCACCCTTCCGACGGCGGTCGGGATCTCCCGGGCGGTGCGCAGCGAGGCCCTCATCTCCACCGCGGCGTCGCAGGACTGCTGCACGTGGTCGGGGCCTCGAAACAGGAACAGCAACGCGTCGCCCCCGAACTTGAGCAACTCACCACCACGGGCAGCGGCCGTGGTGAGCATCCCGCCGAAAATGCGGTTGAGGATCTCAACGATCTCCTCGGCACCGATACGGCCGCGGGTTGCCATCCGCTCGGTCAGTGCGGTGAACCCGGAAATATCTGCGAACACCAGAGTGCCCGGGACGCAGCGCCACCTCTGGCCAGGGGCCTCGTCGTCCCACGACAGCGAAACGGGTGGGATGTGCCGACGGACATCCGCCATTCGCCCTCCCGCAGTTGTGTCGTTCCGGTGTCTCAGAATTGCACATAGGCGCCACGGGGTCGCGCTCCCACCGCTCCTGACCCATCTCGCTGGAGGATGCCGCGCCGATCCGGGGTGAGGCCGTCGACTTCCGGTTTCGACGGGCCCCTCCGCTCCGGACGTGTGACGGGCGTCCCCCGGCATACCGCACTAGGCTGCGATCTTGATCGGCTTCGCGAAGGGGCAACCATGGCACATCGACGGGTGACAGTGCTGGGCAGCGGCAACGGCGGCAGGACCGCCGCCGCCGAGTTCGGTATCAGCGGGCACGACGTGACCCTGTACGAGGTGCCGCAGTTCGCCGCAGGCCTCAACGCGATTGGTGAGGCTGGGCAGATCCATGCCCACGGGGAGATCACCGGTGTGGCCCCGGTGCGGGTCGAGCTGGATCTTGCGGAGGCCATCGCGGGCGCGGAAGTGATCCTCGTGGTGGTCCCCACCAACTTCCATCTCGCCTATGCGCGGATGCTCGGCCCGCTGCTCGCCGACGGTATGAATGTTGTGCTCATGCCTGGATCGCTGGGGTCGCTGGAATTCACGCAGAGCCTCCGCGATCAGGGGGTGACCGCCGATGTCACGGTGTCGGAGATCGCCGCACTGCCGTACGCGACCCGGATCACCGGGCCTCTCGATGTGACCGTCTACGGCCGCCGCCGGATCGTGTCGATGGGGACGTTCCCCGCAGACCGCACCGACCGGGTCGCTCCGATCGTGGCTGATCTCTACCCAGGTCTGGATGTGATGCCCAATGTGCTCGCGGCTGGGCTGAACAACCCCAACCCCACGCTGCACTGCCTCGGCGTGCTGCTATCTGCGAGTCGCATCGAGTACAGCCATGGCGAGTTCTACTACTACGAGGAAGGCATGACACCCCACGTCTGCCAGGCGATCGAGGCCATCGACGCCGAGCGGCAGAGCCTCGGCGAGGCCTTCGGGGTGGACGTCCTCAGCCTCAAAGACACGTATTCGGTCATGGGCTACGGGCCGGCGGGAGACACCTTCTGGTCGGTCATCCGAGGCGTATCGGTGCTCAACGGAATCAAGGGACCGTCGCAGATCGACAGCCGCTACCTCACCGAAGATGTCCCCGTCGGACTCACGATCTTCTCCCAGTTGGGGCGTCAGGTTGGGCTGGCTCCGGTCCTCATGGAGTCGGTGATCAACTTGACCGGAGCGCTGCTGGGCACCGACTTCGCCGACGACCGCCGGACCCTCCAGCGCTGCGGACTCGAGGGGATGGACCGGGACGCCATCGTGGACTACGTCACTAGCGGGCGGCGCTGAGGTCGCGGCTGAGCACTGACCAGCGCCGCAACAGACCTGAAGGTTGTGCCTGGCCCCTACCCCGCGGGGGCCAGACATCAACCTTCGTGGCATGTCTTGAGTTGACGCTGATGTTCTGCCCGGGGTGGCGCAGGGCAAACACGAAGGCCGGTTTCTCGGTGTGATCTGCGACTCGCCGGGCGGCTTGTCCGGGGAGGCCAGCGGCAGCGGTCCCCGCCACGGCAAGTGCAAACTGCGGCGTCAGCAGCGGCCGGCGGCCACAATCGGGGAATGTTGCGTCGATGGCCCGTTGACCCCGGTCGTATCCGAGCCGACTTGGCGGCACTTCTGGCGTTTCCTTCGGTGGGCGGGTCTGCGGCGGAGGTCGACGTGCAAGCCCACCTGGCGGCGGCGTGGCGGCGCGAGGGCTTGGCGGTGACACAGTGGGCCATCGACGTAGCCGAGATGGAACGCACCCCCGGCTTCCCCGGTATGGAGGTGCCGCGGTCCGCAGCGCTCGGTGTGACCGCTCGGTGGCCAGGCGGCGGCGCCGGTCCGACCCTGCTGCTGAACGGGCACACCGATGTGGTTCCACCGGGGGACCGGGGGGCGTGGCGCGACGATCCCTTCAATCCGAGCGTCGTGGAGCACAACGGTGCGATGCGGATGTACGGGCGGGGTGCCTGCGACATGAAAGGCGGCATCGTTGCGGCGTGGGAGGCCGTCCGTGCGGTGCGCGACGCCGGCGTGACGTTGGGAGGCGATGTGGTGCTGGCCCCGGTGAGCGGCGAAGAGGACGGCGGCCTCGGCACGTTCGCTCTTCTTGCCAGCGGGTTCACGGCCGATGCCTGCATCATCTGCGAGCCGACGGGCTTGGACCTCATACCCGCCAACGCGGGTGCGTTGACGTTCCGGCTGCGGGTCCGTGGGCGTGCTGCCCACGCCTCGCGGCGAACCGACGGTGTCAGCGCCCTCGACAAGTTCGTCGGCGTCTTGCAGACGCTGCACGAATTGGAGCGCCGGCGCAACGCGACCGTGGACCCGCGAATGGCGGGCTGGCCGGTCGCCTACCCGTTGTCGATAGGTGTGGTGCGCGCCGGTGACTGGGCGTCCTCGGTCCCCGACCTGCTCCTGGCCGAAGGCAGGCTGGGAGTCGCGCTGGGCGAGTCTGTCGATGAAGCCCGTGCCAGCCTCGAGGATGCGGTGGCGGATGCGTGCTCCTCCGATCGCTGGCTACGAGACAATCCGGTTGCGGTCGAGTGGTGGGGAGGCCAGTTCGCGGCTGCGGCGACCGATCCCAGTGCCCCTGTAGTGACTGCCCTGCGGGCGGCCCACACCGAACGCACCAGCCTTGCGCCGCGCACCTACGGCGCCCCCTTCGGCTCCGACCTTCGGCTCCTCGTGGGCATCGGCGGTATCCCGACCGTGCTCTACGGGCCGGGGGACAGCACCTTGGCACATGCCGCCGACGAGTGCATCGACCTCGATCAGGTCGCACTCTGCGCCGAAGTGCTCGCCGACACCATCGTCGACTTCTGTGGTCGGGCTTGAGTGCCGACCGGCTCTGCGGGCCTGGCGGTGGCTCGCCAGTCCGGCATGGCAGTGGGCCGGTCAACGCGCCGATTCGGCGCGTTCCGCTCCGGACCCGTACCGTCGGAGGTGTGAGGGCCATCGTCTATCTGGCGCTGCTGGGGATTCTCGTCGCGGGTATCGTCTACGGCCTGCAGCGCTATCGGAGCCGCGCAATCAGCCCGGGATCCCGGCCGGGTGGAATCGCCGCTACGACCCCGTTGGGACTCCAGGCAGACATCGAGGAACGTGCGGCCATCGCCTACGGCTCGGATCGCGGGCCGGGGGTGCTGCGGCTCACACCGAGCCAACTGGTGTTCACCGCCGATTCGGGCCGGATCACCGTGCTGGAACGCATTGCCGTCGTCGGCGCCACTACCACCCGGGCTCTGCCTGATCACGATGTCGCGAAGCCGGTCCTGGTAGTGACCACCCCCGCCGAGACCTGGTACATCGCCGTGTCAGACCCGGAGCAATGGGTCGCCCGGCTCACATAAGACCAGCCTGCACAGGGGGCCCCTACCCTCGGCGGTCGGCGCGCGATTCGAGGCGCTGGGGAACCGGGAGGACAGTCCGGGCGGGCACCACCCGCAGTTGACGCTTTCTGGCCACACCCGAGCAGGGGCCGATCGCCGCTACGGCTGTTTGAAGAGGTTGCCACCGGTGACCAGCGCCGGGGTCTCCGCGTAGTCGGTCCAAGCGCCCATCCCCAACTGCCCGGAGTCGCCGGATCCCCAGCAGCGCATCCTGGCGTCAGCCCCGATGGCGCAGGTGTGTGTTCGACCCGCGGCGATCGCCACCGCCGAAAGCCCGCCCGCAACCATCTGTGGCGTAGCAGTGGGTGCGGATGGACCCCCATTCCCCA
>JAQAZZ010000065.1:0-22646 GCA_032127075.1 Micrococcales bacterium
GGCTCGATGCCGGCCAGCCCCACGATCGCGAAGGCATCCTTGGGGTAGATGATCGCCGCCTTGCGGCCCATCGAAAGGACATAGTCCTCCAGGATGGGCCGCAGGGCGAGGTAGCCCATTCCCCCGCCGGAATGCACCACAACTCCCTCCGGACTGCCGATGAGTTCGTCGTGGCTCACCGCCCCCTTGTGGGAGTGGAACCGTGCGCCCGCCACCAACGAGATGGTGTGGTGGCGGCCGCGGTTGTCGGTGAGTTGCACAAGATCGCCCTCGGCGAACTCCCGGCTGCTCACGGCCCCTCCGTCACGAAGACCGCGTCGGTGTCGATCAGCCCGACGGGGGCATCGGAGTGATCCATGAGGAGGACGAAGCGGGATCCGGCGGCCTGGCAGGCTTCGAGAACTTCCAGGGCGTCGGCGTCCGCAGCCACCGCCGGGGGCTGGTCGATGGTGGCACAGGCGGACAGCGCCGGGATGCTTGCGCGTTTCGGCGGGGGGACGGCTTGTGCTGCCGCCGGCGACAACACGCCCGTCATGGTGCGGGCGCCGCCCACGATCACTACGAAGTTCTCCGGCTGCGCCAGTGCAAGAGCATCGGCGACGGTGGCGGTCTCGGGCAGCACGGCCATGGGACGGGCAATGCTTCGCGCCGGGATGCTGCGCAGCCTCTCGCCGGCATCGGCGGTCCGCAGCGATGCCGATGCGCCGGTCCACAGCAGCAGCCCGAGCACGAGGCCCACTGCGACCAGCGGAAAAGACGGCTGGGACCCGATGGCCACCGCAAGGCCGAAGGGGGCGGCCATCACAACGACGGCGAGGATCCGACCCGACCACCCGGCCACCACCTGCCCCCGCCGCTGGGAGCCCGTCACCGCCCACACCGCCGACTTCACGATCGCCCCGCCGTCCAGCGGACTGCCGGGCAGCAGGTTGAACACTCCGACCAGCAGGTTCGCCGAGGTGAGTGCGACCAGGAGATCCTGCGCCACCCCGGGACCTGCCGCGTTGGCGGCCGCCCAGGAGACGGCAGCAACCGCCAGGGTCGCGGCGGGTCCGGCGCCGGCTATCACCGCTTCCCGGCCCGGGCCGTGATCGCGGGGCGTGCGGTACGTGGTGAAGCCCCCCATTGCCCACAGCGTGATCCCGTCGACGCGGTATCCGTAGGACCGGGCGATCAGCGCATGGGCGAGTTCGTGCAGCAGCACCGACAGCATCAGCAGCACCCCGAAGACCACCGCCATCGCCGCCTGGCCGAGCGTGGTCCGCGCCGACGTGAACTCCGGGAACCACAGCAGCGCGATGACCGCGATCCCGATCAGTGCGTTCCAGGGCACATGCACCCGGAATCCGCCGACGCCGAAACGCCAACCGCCGGCTTGGCCCGCAGCGGCGGGGTTGGCTGTGGACACCCATTCATCGTAGGCGGGAACCGCCGCGCCGGTGCCGCCGGTTCGTCGGAGCCGCCACGTACCGTGGGGGGCATGACCCAGTCCGCGGCCGCTCCTGCCGATTCGACCGGATCCGCCCTTGCGAAGCGGCCGACGGCGTCGTTGTCGCCGTCGCGGGCGGGCGACTTCCTCACCTGCCCCCTGCTCTACCGGTTCCGATCCATCGACGGGCTGCCCGAGCCGCCGGGTCCGCAAGCGGTGCGGGGCACCGTGGTGCACTCGGTGCTGGAACGGCTCTTCGACATCCCATCGGCCCAGCGGGATGCCGATCGGGCCATCGCGTTGCTCCCGCAGGTGTGGACCGACCTCGTTGGCGAGCAGCCGCAGTTGCCCGGGCTGCTCTTCGGCCCGGACGATTCCTGGCAGGTGTGGCTCGCCGACGGCACGGCATCGCAACCGGACCCCGAAGCGGAGTCCGGATTCCTCACCGGCTGCGAGGAGTTCGTGTCCCGCTATTTCACCCTGGAGGATCCCAGCAGGCTCCAGCCGGCGGAGCGGGAGAAAGCGGTCAGCGTGGAACTGCCGACCGGGCTGGTGCTGCGCGGCATCATCGACCGGCTGGATCGGGCTGCGAACGGGGCCGTGCGGGTGGTGGACTACAAGACGGGCCGCGCACCCGGGGCCGGCTGGGAGGCCAAAGCGCTGTTCCAGATGCGTTTCTACGGCGTCATCTTGCTGCATCTGCTCGGCGAGCCGCCCAAGCGGCTGGAACTGCTCTACCTCGGCAGCGGCGAACGGATCGCCGTGGACCCCACCGAATCGGAGCTGCGCGCCACCGAGCGCAAGATCCAAGCCATCTGGAGCGCTATCGACCGGGCGATGCAGTCCGGCCGATGGGAGGCCAGCCCGTCGAAGCTGTGCGAATGGTGCAACTTCCGCGACCTGTGCCCGGCATGGGGCGGCACGCCGCCGCCGCTGCCGGAGGGGTCGGGGCCGGCCACGGCCTAGTCTGTTCCGGTGACCTGCACGATGCGCCGAGGCGCCGCCGCCGTCGCACTGGCCGCCGCCGCGGCCCTGGCGGGCTGTGCGGCCGACGACGGCGAGGCGGAATCCCCCGCCCTGCCGTCAGCCGATGTGAGCACCGATCTGACGGTCACGGTGTCCGACGGCGAGGCGGAGCAGACCTTCACGGTGCAGTGCGACCCCGCGGGTGGCACCCACCCCCGCCCCGAATCTGCCTGCCAGTTCCTGCAACTCGCCGCTGAATGGGGTGAAGACCCGTTCGCGCCGCCGCCGGCGGACGCGGTCTGCGCGCAGGTCTATGGCGGTCCGCAGACCGCGTCGGTGTCCGGCACGTGGCGCGGCAGGGAGGTGGCGGCACAGTTCGCGCGGACCGACAGTTGTCTGATATCGCGCTGGGACAACGCCGTCGCCCTGCTCGTTGTGCGCGCGGAGGGCGGCACCGAAGGCATCGAGCCCAGCGAGTCCGCCTCGACCGCGAAGGGCGGCGACGGCGATCAGTGAGCGCCCGGGCTGGGATCAGGCGGTGGGAACCGTGCTGCGAGCCACTCGACGTCGACTCCGGCGAGTGTGGCGAGGACTATCCGGCGCTCGTGCGCCGGGATTTCTGCCAGGTGCTGCACCGCGATGACAAAACACCCCGCCCCGTTGGCGGACGTTGCGCCCGGCGGGGAGTCCTCGATGGCCACCGACCGCCGGGGATCCACGCCCAGCAGCCGTGCGGCATGCAGATAGGGAAGCGGATCGGGTTTGTGCCGCACCACATCGTCGGCGTTGACGGTGACGTCGAACCACTCCCGCCCGATCGTGTCCAGCACGGCATCCATCAGCGGCCGTGACGAGGATGTGACCAGTGCGGTGGGGACGCCGCTGCTGCGCACCTCCCGCAGCAGCCGGGCCACACCCGGCTGCTGCTGCGGCGGGTGGGCGCGCAACTGCGCCAGCATCGTGGACAGGAAATGCTCCGCCAGCCGCCCGGGGTCGGGTCGGGGCTGTCCCGCGCCCGCGACCAGGTCGGCCATGTAGGCCGCGACCCGGTCGGTGGGACCGCCGAGGCTGTGTGCCTGATCGGCGGCAGTCCATTTGACACCGAAACCCGCCATGAGCTGCTCCTCCGCACGCTGCCAGGTGGGCTCGGTGTCCACAAGGGAGCCGTCCATGTCGTACAAGACGGCGTCGAAGGGGACTTCGGCGGATTCCACAGGTCAGGTGGCGTTGAAGTACTTGGCCTCCGGATGGTGCACGATCATCGCCGAGGTGGACTGCTCCGGGTGCAGTTGGTACTCCTCGGACAGTTCCACACCGATGCGTTCGGGCCGGAGCAGCTGCATGAGGCCCACCTGCTGCTCGACATCCGGACATGCCGGGTAGCCGAAGGAGTACCGCGAGCCGCGGTAGCCCTGCTTGCCGATGAGGGTGTTCACATCGGCGTCGTCCTGTGCGTCGAAACCCAGCTCGCCGCGGATCCGGGCATGCCACAGTTCCGCCAGCGCCTCGGTCAGCTGCACGCTGAGCCCGTGCAGTTCCAGGTACTCGCGGTAGGAATCCGCCTCGAACAGCCGGGCGGTGGATTCCGAAGCCACGGCCCCCATGGTGACCACGTGGAACGCAACAACGTCTTTGACCCCGGAGTCGACGGATCGGAAGAAGTCGGCGAGGCACAGGTGCCTGCCGCGGCGCTGCCGGGGGAAGGCGAACCGCACGATCTCACGGTCATGGTCCTCGGCGTCGAACACGATGAGTTCATTGCCCTGGCTCTGCGCCGGGTAGTAGCCGTACACCACGGCGGGTTCGAGCAGGCCCTCGGTCTTGATCCGGTCCAGCCACATCCGCAGCCGCGGCCGGCCTTCCTCCTCCGCGATGTCGGCGAAGGTCTGATCACTGCCTCGCAGCGGCTTCAGCCCCCACTGGCCGAGGAAGGTGGCGCGCTCGTCGAGGAACGCCACGATGTCGGCCATGGCAACGCCGCGGACGATCCGTGTGCCCCAGAACGGCGGGGTGGGCACCGGGTTGTCCGCCGCCACATCGGATCGCTCGGGCAGATCGGCCGCCTCGGTGCGGGCCGGACCCCCGCCGGTGCGCGCTACCCGCCGCTTGCGCAGTTCCGGCAGCACGGCCCCGCTCTCGCCGCGTTTGATCGCCATGACGGTGTCCATCAGCGCGAGACCTTCGAAAGCATCCTTGGCGTATCTGACGTCGCCGGGGAACACCTCGGCGAGGTCGTGCTCCACGAACGAGCGGGTGAGCGCGGCGCCCCCCAACAGGATCGGCCAGCGCTGCGCCAGGTCGCGCGTATTCAGTTCCGCCAGGTTCTCCTTCATGATCACCGTGGACTTCACCAGCAGGCCGGACATGCCGATGGCGTCGGCGTTGTTCTGCTCGGCGGCGTCGATGATGGCGTTGATCGGCTGTTTGATGCCGATGTTCACCACCTGGTAGCCGTTGTTGGTCAAGATGATGTCGACGAGGTTCTTGCCGATGTCGTGCACATCGCCCTTGACGGTCGCCAGCACGATAGTGCCCTTGCCCGCATCGTCGGTCTTCTCCATGTGCGGTTCGAGGTGCGCGACCGCGGTCTTCATGACTTCCGCGCTGGCCAGCACGAACGGCAACTGCATCTGGCCGGAGCCGAACAACTCCCCCACCGTGCGCATCCCGGCCAGCAGCGACCGGTTGACGATGTCCAATGCGCTGCGGGACTGCAGCGCTTCGTCGAGGTCGTCGGCAAGCCCGTTCTTCTCCGCATCGACGATCCGGCGCTCCAGCCGCTCGTCCAGCGGCAGAGCCGCGAGCGCCGCGGCCCACTCGGCGCCGGCTTGGGCGCTGACACCTTCGAACACCTGCAGATAGTTCGCCACCGGGTCGAACAACAACTCTCCGGAGTCGTCGTAGCGGCGGCGATCGTAGACCAGGTCCAGGGCTGCTTCCCGCTGCGCGTCCGGGATGCGGCTCATCGGCAGGATCTTCGATGCATGCACGATGGCCGAGTCCAGGCCGGCCGCCACACACTCGTTCAGGAACACCGAGTTGAGCACCTGCCGGGCCGCGGGTGACAGGCCGAACGACACGTTGGACAGCCCGAGCGTGGTCTTCACCTGCGGGTGGCGGCGCTTCACCTCGCGGATCGCCTCGATGGTCTCGATTCCGTCGCGGCGAGTCTCTTCCTGCCCCGTCGCGATCGGGAAGGTGAGGCAGTCGATGACGATATCGCCGGGGTGCATCCCCCAGTTGGACGTCAGATCCCCGATCAGCCGGTCGGCCACCCGGACCTTCCATTCGGCGGTGCGTGCCTGGCCTTCCTCGTCGATGGTCAGGCCGATCACCGCAGCGCCATGCTCCTTGACCAGCGGCATGATCTTGCTGAACCGCGAATCGGGGCCGTCGCCGTCTTCGTAGTTCACCGAGTTGATCAAGCTGCGGCCGCCCAGCTTCTCCAGCCCCGCCTCCAACACGGCCGGTTCCGTGGAATCCAGCACTATCGGCAGGGTGGATGCGGTGGCCAGCAGACCGGCGAACGTGGCCATGTCCGCAACCCCGTCGCGGCCGACGTAGTCCACGCACAGGTCGAGCAGGTGGGCGCCGTCGGCGATCTGTGCGCGGGCGATGTCGACGCAGTCGTCGAGGTTGCCAGCGAGCATCGCCTCGCGGAAGGCCTTGGAGCCGTTGGCGTTCGTCCGCTCCCCGATGGACAAGTAGGTGGTGTCCTGCTCCAGTGGCACCGGCTGGTACAAGGACGCCACGCTGGGCTCGGATTCCACCTCGCGGTGGGCGACCGGCCGTCCGCCCACGCGATCCACAACCGCCTGCAGATGCTCCGGGGTGGTGCCGCAGCAGCCGCCGACGAGGGACAGGCCGTAGTCGGTGACGAAGCGTTCGTGGGCGTCGGCCAGCTGCACCGGCGTCAAGGGGTATTGCGCCCCGTCGGGGGTCAGCTCCGGGAGGCCGGCGTTGGGCATGCAGCTGAGCAGCAGTCCCGCGTTGCGGGCGAGGTAGCGCAGATGTTCGCTCATCTCCGTGGGCCCGGTGGCGCAGTTCAGCCCGATGGCGGCGATGCCCATGTCCTGCAACGCGGTCAGCGCCGCGCCGATCTCGGATCCCAGCAGCATGGTGCCGGTGGTCTCCACCGTGACCTGGGCGATGATCGGCACCTGCGATGCCCGGTCGGCCAACGCCCTGCGGGCGCCGACGATCGCGGCCTTGGCCTGCAGCAGGTCCTGGGCGGTTTCGATGAGGATGGCATCGGCACCGCCGTCGATCAGTCCCGCCGCCTCCTCGAAGTAGGCATCTCGCAGGGTGCGGAAATCGGTGTGGCCCAGAGACGGCAGCTTGGTGCCCGGCCCCACCGACCCGAGCACGTAGCGGTCTCGGCCGTCGGCCTCATAGGAGTCGGCAACGTCGCGGGCGACTCGCGCCCCCGCCTCGGCGAGTTCGTAGATGCGATCGGCGATGTCGTATTCGGCGAGGTTGGCCCAGTTGGCGCCGAAGGTGTTCGTTTCCACACAGTCGACACCCACGTCGAAGTAGGCACGGTGGATGTCGGCCACGACGTCCGGCCGCGTGACGTTGAGGATCTCGTTGCAGCCTTCGAGGTTCTCGAAGTCGGCCAGGGTGAGCCCCGCCGCTTGCAGCATGGTCCCCATCGCGCCATCGGCGACGATGACACGTTGGCGCAGGGCTTCTAACAGGGGCATTTCCGGCATGACAGACAGCATAGGGCGTGCGCGGTGCGTAGGGTCGCAGTCGTGGAACTGCCCGATCTCGGCCGCCGCGGGGGCGGCTGGGTGGCCGGACAGTTCGTGCTGCTGGGCATCATCGTCGTCACCGCATGGTGGGGGTACCGGGACTCACCGCCGGAGTTGCCCCGGTTGGCGCTGGGCGGCGTGGTGGCCGTCGCGGGAGCGGCTGCCATGATCTGGGCGGCAGCCGCGCTGGGATCGGCGCTGGTCCCCTGGCCGCGCCCGGTGGGTGAGGGGGTGGTGCGCGAGGGCCCCTACCGCTGGGTGCGTCATCCCATCTACTCCGGCGGACTGCTGCTGTGCCTGGGGGCTGCGGTCGCCGCCACCTGGTGGGTGGTCCTGCCCACAGCGGCGCTGGCGCTGCTGTGGGCGCTGAAGTGCCGCGTGGAGGAACGTATGCTGGCCACCGCCTTCAGCGGGTACGCGGCCTACTGCGCGGCGGTGAGGTGGCGCATGGTCCCAGGGGTCTACTGAACGGCCGGCCGCTCGATCATCGATCCCGGGATGCCCGGTATCGAGCCACCGACGCAGTCGTCGCGGCGTCCTGGGCGGCCGGCGGCGCGGCACCGTCGATCAACTGCGGAACCAGCCCCATCGCCATCACCTTGCCCAACTCCACACCCCACTGGTCGAAGGGGTTGATCCGCCAGACCGCTCCCGCGGTGAAGACGGCGTGCTCGTACAGGGCAACCAGCGCCCCCAGCGCGAACGGGGTGAGCCGCTGCACCGTGATCACGCTGCACGGCCGGTTGCCCGGCATCACTTTGTGGGCGACCAGATCCTCCGCCACACCGTCGCCGCGCACCTCGTCCTCGGTTCGGCCCAAGGAGAACACCGCGGCCTGGGCCAGTGCGTTGGCGATGAGCAGATCGTGCTGGTAGCCGACCTCGTTGATCGGCTCGTCGAAGAACAGCACGTCGCAGGCGACCGTGCCCGTGCCCTGGTGGATCAGCTGGAAGAAGGAGTGCTGCCCGTTGGTACCGGGTTCCCCCCAGTAGATCGGGCCGGTGGCGCTCCCCACGTCGGTGCCGTCCAGCTCGACGCGCTTGCCGTTGGATTCCATCGTCATCTGCTGCAGGTATGCGGGGAACCGGGCGAGGTACTGGTCGTACGGCAGCACCGCGACGGTCGGGCATCCGACGAAGTCGGTGTTCCACACCGTCAGCAGCCCCATGATCATCGGCAGGTTCGCCGCCGGGTCGGCCGTGCGGAAGTGCTCGTCCATCGCGTGAGCGCCCGCCAGCATGTCGCGGAAGCCGTCCGGACCCACCGCGATCATCGTGGACAGCCCGATGGCCGAATCCATGGAATAGCGGCCGCCGACCCACTCCCAGAACTCGAACATGTTGTTGGTGTCGATGCCGAATTCCGCTACCTTCTCGGCGTTGGTGGACACCGCGACGAAGTGTTTGGCGACGTCGGCGTCGTCGCCCAACCCCACCTTCAGCCACTCCCGGGCCGCGGTGGCGTTGGTGATCGTCTCCAGCGTCGTGAACGTCTTGCTGCACACGATGACCAGCGTCTCGGCCGGGTCGAGGTCGCGCACCGCCTCGGCGATGTCGTTGCCGTCGACGTTGGACACGAACCGGAACACCATGTCGCGGTCGGAGTAGGACTTCAGCGCCTGGTAGGCCATCACCGGGCCCAGGTCGGAGCCGCCGATGCCGATGTTGACGACGTTGCGGATCCGCCTACCGGTGTGTCCTACCCATTCCCCGGAGCGGACCCGGTCGGCGAAGGAAGCCATGCGGTCGAGGACTGCGTGCACTTCGGCGACCACGTCGCGTCCATCGACCACCAGTTCGGCGTCCCGGGGCAGCCGCAGGGCGATGTGCAGCACGGAACGGTCCTCGGTGGTGTTGATCCTCTCGCCGGCGTACATCCGGTCGCGCTGCCGGGCGACGCCACGTTCCTCGGCGAGGCGCAGCAGCGATGCCATCACCTCGTCGTCGACACGCTGCCGGGAGTAGTCCAGCACCACCCCGGCGCCCTCGGCGAGCATCCGCTGGGCGCGCTGCGGATCATCACCCAGCAGGTCGCGCACGTGGGCTTCCCCCACCGTGGTCGCGAGCGTCTCCAGTTCATCCCACGCCGATTCCGAGCCTTCAGACATGCCCTGCCCTCCCACGAGTGGTCCCGCCTCTTCGCCAGCCATGGTGGCGCGTCGGCATCACTCTTCCACTAGCGTTCAGGGGATGCCAGACAAACCGGGAAACGCTCGGCGAAGGGCGGGAGGCACTGTGGGAACGGACAATCCGATGCAGTTGGGCATGGTGGGTCTGGGGCGGATGGGGGCGAATATCGTCCGGCGGCTGCTGCGCGACGGCCATCGCTGTGTTGTCTTCGACACCGATCCCGATTCGGTCGCCGCCCTGGTGTCCGACGGTGCGGTCGGCGCGGACTCGCTGGCGGACTTCGTCGCGAAACTCGACCGCCCCCGCAACACCTGGGTGATGGTCCCGGCTGGCACCATCACCGAAGGGGTCGTGGCGGATCTCGGCGGACTGCTCGAGCCCGACGACATCTTGGTCGACGGGGGCAACTCCAAGTACACCGACGACATCCGACGCTCGACCCACCTCCGCCCACAAGGCGTGCACTACCTCGACTGCGGCACGAGCGGCGGCGTGTGGGGGCTGGATCGCGGCTACTGCCTCATGATCGGCGGCGACACCGACGCAGTGGGCCGCATGGCGCCGTTGTGGGACAGCATCGCCCCCGGCGTCGGCGACGTCGCCCGAACCCCCGGCCGGGACGGCGACCTGGCACCCGAGGAACGGGGTTGGCTGCACTGCGGCCCCAGCGGCGCGGGCCATTTCGTGAAGATGGTCCACAACGGCATCGAATACGCCCTCATGGCCGCCTACGCCGAGGGGTTGAACATCCTCGACCATGCCGACGCCGGCGAACAGCAGCGCGACCAGGACGCGGAGACCGCGCCGCTGGAGCATCCGGAGCACTACCGCTACAAGATCGACATCCCGGCTGTCGCCGAAGTGTGGCGCCGCGGCTCAGTGGTGGGCTCCTGGCTGCTGGACCTCACCGCGCAAGCCCTGCGGGAGTCACCGACGCTGGCGGAGTTCAGCGGCAGGGTGTCCGACTCGGGCGAAGGGCGCTGGACCAGCGAGGCCGCCATCGACACATCCACCCCTGCCCCGGTGCTCACCATGGCGCTGTACTCGCGGTTCGCGTCCCGCAACGAAGATCTGTTCGCCAACCGGGTGCAGTCGGCGATGCGCAAGCAGTTCGGCGGCCACGACGAGAAGAAGGAATGACGCTGCCCGAATCGATCCCCGCGGATTCCCCCGGATTCCGGCTGGACGCCCGCTGGGTGATCCCCATCGAACCCTACGGCTCGGAGTTGCCGTGGCACAGCGTCGTCGTGCGCGACGGCCGGATCGACGCGGTGTCTCCCACCGACACAGCCGCCCGGGCGTACCCCGACCTGCCCGCGGTGGACCTGCGCGATCAGATCCTGCTGCCGGGCCTGGTCAACGCCCACACCCACGCGGCGATGAGCCTGCTGCGCGGATTCGCCGACGACATGGTCCTCAAGGAATGGCTGGAGACCCGGATCTGGCCCGCCGAGGCGAAGGTGGTGGACGCCGATTTCGTCGCCGACGGCACCCGGCTGGCATGCCTGGAGATGCTGCTCGGCGGGGTGACGGCGTTCGCTGACATGTACTTCCACGTCGAGGAGGCCATCGCCGCGGCTGTCGGTGCCGGCATGCGCATCAACGCGGGTCTGGTGTACATCACGGTGCCGACCCGCTACGCCCGTACCGAGGACGAATACCTGCAGCGCGGCCTCGCCGCCCGGGAGTCGTGGCAGCGCCACCCGCTCGTGTCGTTCTCCCTGGCGCCGCACGCCACGTACAGCACCACACCGGAATCGATGGATCGAATCAGGTCGCTGAGCGCCGATTATGGCCTCGGCTTCCACACCCATCTGCACGAGACTGCCGCCGAGGTGACCGCGGAGCTCGCCGATTTCTCCCGGACGGGGGTGCAGCGGCTGGGCCGGGCCGGTGCCCTCGGGCCCGGCTTCTTCGGCGCTCACGGCATCCACGTCGACGATGCCGACATCGAGCTGCTCGCCGAGACGGGTTCGGCTGTGGTGCATTGCCCGTCGTCGAACATGAAACTGGCCAGCGGGTTCGCGCCGGTCGGGCGCATGCTCGCGGCGGGGGTCACTGTCGCGCTCGGCACCGACGGCGCCGCCAGCAACAACCGGCTGGATCTGTGGCAGGAGATGCGCACCGCGGCCCTGTTGGCCAAGGCGGTGGCTGCCGACCCCGCGGTAGTACCGGCGCACGCCGCCCTGCGGATGGCCACCCTGTCAGGCGCCCGCGCTCTGGGTCTGGCGGAGTCGGTGGGGTCGCTGGTTCCCGGCAAGCAGGCCGACATCGTGGCGGTGGACCTGTCGTCGGCGGGCAGCCGCCCGCTGTACGACCCCGCGTCGCATCTGGTGTACGCCCTCGGGCGGGACCAGGTCCGCAACGTGTGGGTGGCGGGCAGGCGCGTGGTTGCTGACGGAACCTGCACAACCCTGGACGACGCCTCAGTACTCGCCCGCGCCGACGGATGGGCCGAGGAACTGCGCCACTTGTGAGCGGGTGCTACCCACGCAGCTGAACGCCGAGCAGGGCGTCCACAGCCACGCGCACCGCGTCAGCGGCGCTGCGGTCCGACCCGCCCCGGCTCAACGCCTCGTCGGCCCAGCGGTCGACTGCCGCAAGCGCCCCGGGTGCGTCCAGGTCGTCGGCGAGGGTCTCCCGCATGCGTGCCACGACCGCCGAAGCCCCCGGACCGGCCAGCCCCCCCGCGGCGCGGCGCCACCGGTCGAGCCTGGCCGCTGCGATGTCCAGGTCCGCCCGGGTCCACTCCCAGTCGCTGCGGTAGTGGTGCGCCAGCAGCGCCAGCCGGATTGCCATGGGGTCATGGCCCGCGGCTCGAAGCTCCCGCACGAGCACGAGGTTGCCGCGGGACTTGCTCATCTTGTGGCCTTCGTAGGCCACCATGCCCGCATGGACGTAGTGGCGGGCGAACGGCCACGAACCCTCGTCCACCTGCCCGAGCGACGCGCACATCTCATGGTGGGGGAAGGCGAGATCCGATCCGCCGCCCTGGACGTCCAGCGGCATTCCCAGGTACTCCTCGGCGATGGCCGTGCACTCGATGTGCCACCCGGGCCGGCCAGCGCCCAGTTCCGTGTGCCACGACGGTTCGCCCGGGCGGGCTGCCTGCCACAGCAGCGGGTCCAACGGATCCCGCTTCCCCGGGCGCTGCGGATCGCCGCCGCGCTCGCCGGACTGCGACATCATCGTTGCCCGCGGCAGCTGCGCCACCTGGCCGAAGCGCGGGTCTGCGCCGATGTCGAAGTACAGATCGTCCTCAACTGGATAGACCGCCCCCCGCTTCTGCAGCCGAGTGATCGATTCGACTATCGCCGGGACCGATTCCACTGCGCCGATGTAGTGGCCCGGCGCGATGACGCGCAACGCCGCCATGTCGGCGCGGAAGGCCTGCGTCTCGTCTTCTGCGAGTGTGCGCCAGTCCAACCCGTTTTCGACGGCCCGCTCCAGCAGCGGGTCGTCCACGTCCGTGACGTTCTGCACGTAGTGCACCTGGTGCCCGCGATCACGCCACACCCGGTTGACCAGGTCGAAAGCGACATAGGTGGCGGCGTGTCCGATGTGGGTGGCGTCGTACGGGGTTATCCCGCACACGTACATCGCCGCGCACTCCCCCGGCGAAGTGGATCGAAGTTCGCGGCCGGCGGTGTCGAACAGCCGCAGCTGCGGACCGGTACCGGCGAGATGCGGCAATCGCGGACTCGCCCAAGATCGCACTCTGCGACTGTAGCGACCGCCGCACAGCGGGTCATATCGGCGGCCAGGGCAGCGTGGGCCCACCCTGCCTGGGTTGGGGGAAGACGCAGGTTGCCAGCAACTGCTCGATCCGCCCGGCGAGGGCTCTGTGTTCTTGGCTGCTGATGCCGGCACCGAGATCCAGGTCCGGCAGCCGCCGCGCCAGATCAGCCAGATCGGTGAGGATGCCCGCCGGGATCCGCTGTTCGGCGAAGCCCCACAGCACTGTGCGCAGTTTGGGCTCCTCGTGCAGGCAGATGCCGTGGTCGATACCCCAGGTTCGCCCGTCGGCGTCGCGCAGCAGGTGGCCGCCCTTCCGGTCGGCGTTGTTGATCACCGCGTCGAAGACCGCAACGCGTCTGAGTTGCTCGCTGTCCTCATGGGCCAGCACGAGGGGGCGTCCGTCAGCGGCATGTCCGCTCGCCACCGCTATCCAGCCCTCGCTGACCGACTCGGCCGGGAACAGGGCCACCGGGCAGTTGTCGGGGTCGTGGTCGATCCAGCGCTGCAGCATCCCCGGGCCTTGCGGGCCGTCGGACCAGGCCGTCGGCGGCACCAGCCCCCACCCCAGCAGTTCGTCGATAGCCGCCACCGCGACCTCCCGCTGGCCGAGGGTGTCCCGGGGGAAGTCCCACAGGGGCGTCTCCCCGGTCATGGGCTTGTACACGCGCAACCGCGCAGAGACCTCCACCAGCAGGGTGGCATTGGAGGCATCGGCGATCCGGCCGTGGATGGTCCACGAGTCCGGCGGCGGCACCGCTTCACGGTCGATCACGTCACCTGCGGTACCCGTTGGCTCGGGGGCAGATGTGGCCCTCGGGTTCGAGCGGCAGCTGGCAGAAGGGGCACGCCGGCCTTCCCGCAGCAACCGTCGCCAGCGCCCGCCGGGCGAAGGCACGCGCGGCGGCCGGGCTCAGCCGCACCCGCAGGGTGTCTGGTCCTTCGTCGCTGTCGGACTCCAGGTCGGGGGCGTCGGTGTCGTCGGGCCCGGCAGCGAACGCCTCCAGCGTCAGCGAGCCGCTCTCGGAGTTCCAGCCGAGCCCCAGGACACCGGCCCGGAAGTCCTCCTCGATGGGCGTGTCCAGCGGCCCGTCGTCGACCACACCGGCCGCTGGTCCGCCCACGACCGGATCCAGATGCCCCTTGGCGATCATGTCGTCGAGCAGCGACCCGATCCGCTCGCCCAACAGCCGCGCCTGCTCCTTCTCCAGGACGACCGAGTTGAGCCGGCGGCCGCTGCGTGCCTGGATGAAGAAGACCCGCTGGCCGGGCTCACCCACCGTGCCCACGATGAAGCGGTCCGGATGATCGTGGAGGAATATCTGTCGCCGCATGACCCGACCCTAGTCCCGCACTTCGCCGCCGACCACGCCGTGCCGGGGGCCGTCGGCGGGGTTGACCCGTCTCGGCGAGAACATGGACAGGTCCCCGCCCACATCGTTGATGCGGGCCACGTAGGTGCGCTCGGGCGTGTAGTGGATCGCCGAGATCGAGCAGGGGTCCACCCTGAGGCGCTGGAAGAGGTCCAGGTGCATGCCCAGGGCGTCAGCCAGCAGCGATTTGATGACGTCGCCGTGGGTGACGGCCACGTAGGTCGCGGCTTGGCCGAGTCTGCGGTTCCAGTTGCGGACCGCCGCGATGGCGCGTGACTGCATCCCGGCCAGCGATTCACCTCCGGGGAACGTCACCCCGCTGGGATGGTTCTGGATGGTCTCCCACAGGGGCTCTTTGGCCAGGATCTCCAACGCTTGGCCGGTCCAGTCGCCGTAGCGGCACTCCGCCAGCCCCACCTCGGTGTGCAGCGGCAGATCGCGCCGCCGCAGCGCCTTGACTGTTTCCGCGGTCTGACGGCACCGTTCCAGCGGGCTGGTCAGGATCGCGCTGATCCGCACTTCCTTGAGCCGCTGAGCCACGTCGGCGGCCTGCTCGCGGCCCAGGTCGTCCAACTCCACCCCCGGCGTCCAACCGGCCAGGATCCCGTCGGCGTTGGCCGTGGACTGCCCGTGGCGCAGGAGCAGGACCGTCGTCACGGGTACAGCCTAGGCCGATCGCCGTGTGCGGTCACCCCGTCGTGAGCACTCCCATGGACAGCAACACGATGATCAGACCGCCCAGCGCCAGGCGGTAGACCACAAACGGGAGGAAGGAGTTCGTCGAGATGTAGCGGATCAGCCAGGCGATCACCGCATAGCCCACGAAGAAGGCGATGACCGTGGCCACTATGGTCGGCGGCCAGTCGGGGGCGGGGCCGCTGCCGATCTTCAGCGCCTCGTAGAACCCCGACGCCAGCACCGCCGGGATGGCCAGCAGGAAGGCGTACCGGGTGGCAGCCTCGCGCTGGTATCCCATGGCCAGGCCCGCCGAGATGGAGGCACCCGACCGGGACACGCCGGGGATCAGCGCCAACGCCTGTCCGAAGCCGAAAAGCAGGCCGTCGCGCACGGTGAGGTCCGTGATCGGCTTGCGCCGGGCTCCCCAGCGGTCCGCTGCGCCGAGGATGAGGCCGAAGACGATCAACATGATCGCCACGAGCCACAGGTTCCTCGCCACCGTCTCGATCTGGTCTTGGAACGCGAAACCCAGCACGCCGATGGGGATGGTGCCCGCGATGACGTACCAGCCCATGCGGGCGTCGATGTGGCTGCGCAGCGACGGGGTGAACAGCGAGCGGGTCCAGGTGCTGATGATGCGCCAGATGTCGCGGCGGAAATACAGGATCACCGCGGTCTCGGTGCCGATCTGCGACACCGCCGTGAAGGCCGCCCCCGGATCCTCCCAGCCGAACAGCTGCGAGACGATCAGCAGGTGCGCGCTGGAGGAGATGGGTAGGAACTCGGTGAGCCCCTGGACCAGTCCGAGGACTATGGCCTCGAACCAGGACATCAGTCGGCCAGCCCGGACTCGTCGAGGATCTCCTTCATCGCCGCGACCGTGGCGATCCGGTCCGCCAGCGAACCGGCGTAGGTGGCCACGGTCAGCGTCGTCACGCCGGATTCCGCGTAGGCGGACAGCCTCTCCCGGATGCGCTCCCGCGGGCCGATGAGTGAAGTGCGGTCGATGAACTCGAACGGGACCGCCTCACCGGCGCCCACGTAGTCGCGGGCCAGATACTTCTCCTGCACCTCCTGCGCCGCTTCGCCGTAGCCCATCCTCGTGGCCAGCTGGTTGTAGAAGTTGCGATCCCGGCTGCCCATCCCCCCGATGTAGAGCGAGGCGTATGCGCGCAACGGCGCGGCGCAGGCTTCCAGATCGTCGCCGATGACCACCGGCACGGTCGGCACGACGTCGAAACCCGACATGGTCTTGCCGGCCTTCTCCCGCCCGGCCCGGATGCTGCCGATCAGTTCCGGGGCGTACTCCGGGGAGTAGAAGATCGCCAGCCAGCCGTCGAAGAGTTCCCCGGCGAGTTCCAGGTTCTTCGGCCCGATGGCCGCCAGGTACATCGGGATGGACTCCCGCACGGGGTGCACGGTCAGCGTGAGCGCTTTGCCGGGACCGTCCGGCAGCGGCAGGGTGAAGAACTCCCCATCGAAGCTGAGCCGCTCACGGCGCAGCGCCTTGCCCACGATCTCGGCGTATTCCCTGGTCCTCTTCAACGGCTTGGCGAACCGGACACCGTGCCATCCTTCCGACACCTGCGGGCCGGACACGCCCAAGCCGAGCCGGAAACGGCCGCCGGACAGGGTGTCCAGCGTCGCCGCGGTCATGGCCGTGTTCGCCGGGCTGCGGCCGGGGATCTGGAACACAGCGGAGCCGATGTCGATCTGCTCGGTCTGGGCGGCGATCCATGCCAGCACCGTTGCGGCGTCGGAGCCGTAGGCCTCCGCGGCCCACACCACGGAATAGCCCAGGCGATCGGCCTGTCGGGCGAGTTCGAGGTTGTCGGCGTCGTTGCCCATGCCCCAGTAGCCGAGGTTGATCCCCAAGCGCATCATTGCCACCTTCCTGCAGGTAGATGCGAGGATACGCGCAACGTCGCTGACCTCCGCTGTGGCGGGTGTCGGCGTTGCGCCGCCGGCGGCCGGCGGGGCAGGGGGTACTTTCTTGCCATGCAGCAGCGACCGTTGGGTGAGTCCGGCTTGTGGGTGTCGCGGATGGCGCTGGGCACCATGACCTGGGGCCGCGACACCGATGAGCACGAGGCCCGGGACCAGTGGAAGACGTTCCTCGACTCCGGCGGCAACTTCGTGGACACCGCGGACGTCTATGCCGAGGGCGCCAGCGAGGAACTTGTCGGCATGATGCTGGACGAGACCCACAGCCGCGATCAGATGGTGGTGGCCACCAAGTCGGTCAGCCGGCCCCGGACATCGCGGCGGTTCGATGCGTCGCGGGCGCACCTGCTGCGCTCCCTCGAGGGTTCGCTGCGTCGATTGGGCACCGACTACATCGATGTCTGGTACCTGCACGCTTGGGATCCTGCGACGCCGCTGGCCGAGACGCTGGCAGCCGCCGACGACGCGGTGCGTTCCGGCAAGGTCCGCTACGTCGGCATCTCCAACTATTCCGGCTGGCAGTTGGCCCGTGCCGCGACATGGCAGCAGGCCCTGCCCGACCGGACCGGCCTGGTCGCCGCCCAGATGGAGTACTCCCTGGTCCAGCGCGGCATCGAGCGGGAAGTTGTCCCCGCGGCTGCAGCCATGGGCCTGGGTATCACCGCGTGGTCACCGCTCGGGCGGGGCGTGCTGACCGGCAAATACCGCTACGGGACTCCCAGCGACTCCCGCGCCGCCTCCCAGCACTTCGGCGCGTTTGTCTCCGAGTACCTCGACGACCGGTCACGGCGCATCGTGGATGCGGTGTGCACGGCAGCCGAAGGTCTGGATGCCGCCCCCCTGGAGGTGGCGATGGCCTGGGTCCGCGACCGGCCCGGCGTCGTCGCGCCCATCACGGGAGCGCGCACCGTCGGACAGTTGCGCACCGTTGTGGATTCGGAGGACCTCGAGCTTCCGGTCGAGATCCGCAGCGCCCTCGATGAGGTGTCAGCGCCCGACCTCGGCTACCCGGAGCACGGCTGGAACCAGTTGCAGCGGTAGCAGGTCTACGCAACGCTGGTGCCACGCCGAACCTAGGAGTGGCACATGGCAAGTGTCTTCGAGCAGGGAACCGGGCACGAGGAATCCGACTACCTGTCCCCCAGCGAGGCGTCGACCATCGACGCTTGGTGGCGGGCGAACATGTTCATGACGGTCGGCCAGATCTATCTGAAGGGCAACGTGCTCGTCAGGCGGCCGATCGCGTCCGAGGACATCAAACCGAGGCTCCTGGGCCACTGGGGCACGTCCGCCGGATTGGGCTTCATCTACGCCCACATGTCCCGGGCCATCCGGGAGCGCGACCAGAAGACCATCTTCTTCACCGGCCCCGGCCATGGCGGCCCTTCGCTGACCGCCGCTTCCTGGCTGGAGGGGACGTGGACCGATGCCTACCCCGACACGCCCCGGGACGCCGCGGGGATGGAGACGCTGTTCCGGCGGTTCTCAGCCCCCGGCGGCATCCCGAGCCACGTGAGCGTCACCACGCCGGGATCGATCCACGAAGGCGGCGAACTCGGCTACGCGCTGATCCACGCCTATGGCGCGGTCATGGACAACCCGGAACTGCTGGCTCTGGCCGTCGTGGGCGACGGTGAGGCCGAAACCGGTCCACTCGAGGGCTCGTGGAAGGGGTTGTCGTTCATCAACCCGGAACGCGACGGCGCCGTTCTGCCGATCCTGCACCTCAACGGCTACAAGATCGCCGGGCCGACGGTTCTGGCGCGCAAGAGACCCGAGGAGGTCCGCTCCCTGCTCGAGGGCCACGGGTACGAGGTCATCGAGGTCACCGGCGAGGACCTTCCCGGCATGCACCACCGGTTCGCCGCGGCGCTGGACTCGGCGCTGGACCGGATCAAGGCGATCCAGGACGACGCGCGAGCGAATGGGATGAAGCAGCGCCCCCGTTGGCCGATGATCATTCTGCGCAGCCCGAAGGGCTGGACCGGGCCGGAGACCGTCGACGGTGTTCACGTGACCGGATCGTGGCGGGCCCACCAGGTGCCCCTGTCGGGCGTCAAGGGCGACCAGGAGCACCTGGCGATCCTGGAGGCCTGGATGAAGTCCTACCGCCCCGAGGAGTTGTTCGACGATCACGGCGCCCCCACGGCCACGGTGGTGGCGAACAACCCGGAAGGCGATCTACGCATGAGCGCCGTACCGGACACCAACGCCGGGCTGGTGAGCGAGCCGCTGAACATCAAGGACTTCCGGCGGTACGCCATCCCGGTGACGAGACCGGCTGCGGAGCGCGCGGAGAGCCCCCGCCAACTCGGGGCGATGATGCGCGACCTCTACCTGGACAACCCCACGAACTTCCGGGTCTTCTGCCCCGATGAGACGAACTCCAACCGGATCGGTGCGGTGTTCGACGTCTCCGACCGCGGCTTCATGGAGCAGATCATCCCCGAGGACGTGAAGCTGTCCCACTCCGGCCGGGTGATGGAGGTGCTCAGCGAACACAACTGCCACGGCTGGCTGGAGGCCTACAACCTCACCGGCCGCCACGGCCTCTTCGCCACCTATGAGGCTTTCGCCATGGTCAGCGCCTCGATGACCATCCAGCACGCCAAATGGCTCGAAGAGGCACACCATCTCGACTGGCGCACGCCGGTTCCCAGCCTCAACATCTTGTTGACGTCCACCTGCTGGCGCAACGACCACAACGGCTTCAGCCATCAGGGCCCCGGGCTGATCCAGAACGTGATCACCAAACGTGGGACGGTTTCCCGCGTCTACCTGCCGCCGGACGCCAACTGTCTGCTCAGCGTCGCCGACCACTGCTTCCGCAGCTCCGACTACGTCAACCTCATCGTGATCGACAAGCAGCCGCAACTGCAGTTCCTCGACATGGACTCCGCCATCGAGCACTGCACGAAAGGGGCTTCCATCTGGCAGTGGGCGGGCAACGACGAGGGCAGCAGCGATCCCGACATCGTGCTGGCCTGCGCCGGCGACGTCGTGACCATGGAGACCGTCGCCGCGGCGGAGATCCTCAACAAGAAGCTGCCCAACATGCGGGTCCGGGTGGTCAACGTCGTGGACCTGATGAAACTGCCGCGGGAGAAGGACCATCCGCACGGGATGAGCGACCTGTACTTCCGCGAGATGTTCACCGACCACGTCGATGTCATCTTCTCGTTCCACGGCTACCCCGGCGCGATCCATCAGTTGGTGCACGGCCGGCCCGACACCGACCGTTTCCATGTGCGCGGCTTCCGGGAGGAGGGGACCACAACGACACCGTTCGACATGGTCGTGCGAAACAAGGCCAGCCGGTACGACCTCGTCATCGACGCCATCAACAACTGTCGGCGCACCGTGCCCGGTTCGACCGAACTCAAAGCCTGGTGCGAGGAGCAGTTGGCCAAACACGAGCGGCATATCGTGGAGCACCTCGAGGACATGCCGCAGGTGGACGACTGGGCACTGGGCGATCCGCTGGAGCAGTGAGCCGGCGCCTGCGGGTCAGACGCCGTCGAGGAATCGGTTCAGGACCCGCACGCCGAATTGGACGGCATCCACGGGGACACGTTCGTCCACGCCGTGGAACATCGCGGCGAAGTCGAGGTCCGGCGGCAGCCGCAGCGGCGCGAAGCCGTAGCAGCGCACGCCGAGGCGCGACCATGCCTTCGCGTCCGTGCCGCCGCTGAGCATGTAGGGCACCGGCCGGGCCCCCGGATCCTCCGCGCGCAGCGCGGCGGCCATGGCATCGATGGTGGGTCCGTCGAACGATGTCTCCAGCGCGATGTCGTGGTGGATGAATTCCCGGACGACGTCGTCGGCGAGCAGCCGGTCGATCTCCTCGATGAACTCCTCTTCCCCGCCGGGCAGGAACCGGCCGTCGATGCTGGCCTCAGCGTGGGTGGGGATGACGTTGACCTTGAACCCGGCGTCCAGCCTGGTCGGGTTGGCGGTGTGCGACATAGTTGCCCCGACCACCCGTGCCAGCGGCCCGAGCACCTGCAGGAACCGCTCGGTGTCGTCCGGGTCTACCTTGCCGCCCACCGCGTCGGACAACTCCGCCAGGAACGCGCGCGTGGTGGGGGTCAGCCTGTTCGGGAAACGGTGGTTGCCGATCCGGGTGACCGATTCGGCCAGTCGGGTCAACGAGTTGCGGTCGTTGAGCATCGAACCGTGGCCCGCGAGCCCCTTGGCCCGGAGGTTCAGCCACGCGATGCCCTTCTCCGCGGTCTGGATCAGATAGAGCCGCAGATCGTCGCGGATCGTCATGGAGAAGCCGCCCACCTCACCGACCGCCTCGGTGACCCCTGCCAGCATGTCCGGGCGGTTGTCGACGATCCAATGCGCACCGTGCCGACCGCCCGCCTCCTCGTCGGGGGTGAAGATCACGCTGATGTCCCGCGGCGGCACATGGCCGCTGCGCGCCCAACCGCGCACCGTGGCGAGGATCATCGCGTCCATGTCCTTCATGTCCACCGCACCACGGCCCCAGATGAGCCCGTCGCTCTCCTCGGCCGCGAAGGGATGCACCGACCATTCCTCCGCCATTGCCGCCACAACGTCCAGGTGGCCGTGCAGCAGCAGCGCACCCCGTGCGGGATCACGGCCCGGGATCCGCAGGTGGACTCCCTGCCGGGTGCCGGAAGTGGTCTCGAACCGCTCCGGGGAGTAGCCGACCTCCTGCAGCGCCGAAGCCACGAACTCCGCGGCGACGGCCTCCCCCACCGTCGTGTCCGGATCCCCGGTGTTGGTGGTGTCGATGCGGATCAGCTCCCGAAGCAGCGACACTGCATCGGCCTCCGCCTCGGGGATAGCGGCGGCGGCGGGTTCGAGATCGTGCGTCACGACATCATCCTCGCCCAGCCCGTCCCCTTGAGCCACTCATCCTCCGCAACTGGACCGCTTCGGCGGGTCGCGGGAAGCTCGTGTTGTCGTGGCCTGTCCTGATGCTTGGTATCCTGAACCCCGCTGAGGAGCACACCTGTCCGGGTGGCGGAATAGGCAGACGCGCTAGCTTGAGGTGCTAGTGCCCGAATAAGGGCGTGGGGGCTCAAATCCCCCCTCGGACACTCTTTCTGAGCGTAGATCTGGCCTTCAGAGGGGCCTTCATCTACCGATCATCTACCGCACTTTGCGCAAGGGCACCGTTCCGGGGGCCTTGGCCGCGCTGATCACGTTGGAAACGGTGAGGGCTGCCTCGTCGTGCATCACGGGTACGACGTGGCTGTAGGTCTGCAGCGTGATGGCAATTGTTGTGTGCCCCAGTCGTTCCTGGACGACCCGCGGATGCACACCCGCCTTCAGCGCGAGCGTTGCCCACGTGTGGCGTAGGTCGTGCAGTCGGATCCTCTTCAGACCGATCCGGGCGGCTTCCCGCTGGAACACGCGGTATTCCTCGGCGTGGTCGGCCAGCATGACGGCGTCCTCGATCTCGTCGATGAACAGCCGCTCGTACTTCAAGGTGCCGAACCCGCGCTCGCGTGAGCCATTCTGGCCCGGGGTGCGAACCCGGGTTCGGACGTGGTGCAACTCGGGGTGCAGCGCGATGAGCCCCTCGAACCGGAAGGACCGGAACGGGCCCCCGTTGTCGGTCACGATCGTGACCACGGGCAGCAGCTCCCCGGTCTCAACATCG
>JAQAZZ010000066.1:0-5006 GCA_032127075.1 Micrococcales bacterium
GTCGGCGCCAACGATCTCGGGTTCTCCGATCTGGCGATTCAGTGCTTCAACGCCCCGGTGAACGCGTTGGCCCCCGGGCTGCTCACCGGCGGCGGCGGATCCCTGGATCCGGCGGCGCTTATCGAGAATCTCACCTCGATCATCGACCGCGTGGAGCGGGTCAACGGCAAGGTCGTCTCTGACAACCCGTTCTTCGACCCGGTGTTCCTGTGCAGCGAGAGGCAGCGGGAGGCCACGGCGAAGAAGCTGGTGACGGTGAGGAAGTCCATCGCCGCGTCGATCCAGGCGCTGCACCGGGCTGCTCCCGATGCCCGGTATGTGCAGACAAACTACCCGAGCCTGATCCCGTCGTCGGACAAGACCTACTTCCCGAGGCAGAGTTTCACCAAGACCTGGGAGGAGCAGTCGCTGATCTACGGCCCGGAGTTCAACCCGGGCCAGCCCACGGTGGCCCGGTTCGAGAGCGTCCTGCGGAAAAAGAACAACCCCAAGTACTGGACGGGCGGGGTCATCCCCCCGACCACGACTCCGGGTGTGGACCCGCTCTTCGACGGTTTCCTGGCGAAGAACCCGGTCAACGAGACGGTGGCGAGGAACATCTTCGGGCCGGTGAGCGATAGTATCGACACCAACGGAGACGGCACAGCGGACCAGGACCTGCTGGACCCGGCGACTCAGCGGCTCGGCGGGGCGGTGCAGCAGCAGTGGGCGTTCACGAAGCAGCCCATCGCGGACGCGCTCGCCTACGGCGCATTGATGTTCGGCTACGACCAGGACTGGGCCGCCCAAGAGGTGATCGTGGGGCTGAACGAGGCTGTGCTGGGTGCGTTGAAGGACTCCGATCCTTCCGGCGCGTGGTCGGTGGGAGTGGATATGACCCAGCTCTTCAACGGCCGGGAACTCGGGACGAAGTTCAACGACGGAACCGAGGTGGACCGAAGCGGTGACAAGGACATCCTCAGCCCCAACGAGGTGCTTGCCACTGACTTCACCCGTCCCCCCTCAGGCGGCATCGTCTCGAGCAACACCGATGTGGGTCCGGCGGGTCAGCGGGCGCAGTTCGTGAACAACATCTTCTCGGGCCAGCCGTTCCCCAGCATCTGCCGGCAACGCTCGGACCTGGGCGGGAAGACGCAGTGCCCTGGTGATTTCCAGGACTCGCTGCACCCGAACTGGTTGGGTCAGGCGGCTGAGGGCCAGTGCATCGTGGCCGTGGTCACCGGCGGCAAGAGCGCCGGGTGTGTGCGTTCGGTGGGCACCGACAACGGCGCCCAGGAACGCAAGTACGCCAACGACCCGGCAGGATCCGCAACCGGCGACCTTTTCGACCAGACGCTGTTCAGCAAGGTGACCGGCACGGACTCCCTGTGCCTGGTCGACCCGGCTGACGCCCATGCCGCGTCGGCGAAGGGCGACTACCTGCCCTGCACGGGCGGCGACCCCGCCACACCCGAGGCGTGGTACCCGCGCTACACCGACCTCAGCAAGGTGGAGTACGAGGGCAAGGCGGTCGCCTGGAGGTAGTCCGCATCGCCACACCAGCCAGCGCGCCCACCCCCGACGAGAGGGGGTGGGCGCGCTGACGAATACACCTCGACCGCCCGCGGTGGCGCCAACCCTGCCGCCTCCGCACCGCATCGCACGCCGACGCCCGCACCGCCCGGTGGCCGGACCCACCGCTCACGGGGCGCATACACCTCGATCCGGCGGCGCGGGTGCACGGGAGGACTGGCACGACTTCCGGTGGCATCGCCTCGGGCCCCGGCCATACGATGGGGGCCGGAGGTGCCAGCAATGATCGGCCGAAGGGGTTCCGCAGCGACTGTTGCACTGGTCATGATGGGGGGGCTGTTGGTGCCGTTGTCGGGCCCGGCGACCGCCGAGGGCGATAGGTCGGCGGATTCGTCTGGACCGGAACATATCAGTGGCGCTGACGGTTCAGGTTCGGTGGAAGTGTTCATCGGCACGAAGCCCCGTCGACCGGCGGGGCCGCCACCCGAGTCGGACGAGGGGATGTCAGTTGCCCAGGTTGCGCGGGCCGCGCTGGGAACCAAGGTTTCGGCGGGGATTCCGGCCGGTTCCAAACTGCGCCTGGCTGAGGTGACCCCGGGAACCCGGTCCTCCGGGAAGACGGTCCGGTTCCAGCAGGTGATCCACGGGATCCCCCTGTTCGGCGGCGAGGTGGTCGTCGATTTGGACGGTAGCCATCGCGTTCGTGCGGTCAACTTGGAATCGACGCACTCCGTACCGCCCCCACGCCACCCCGTGGTGAAAGGGTCAGACGCGCTGGAGATCGCTCGCACAGCCGTGGGTGCGGCATCAGGCCTGTCCGAGTCTGACCTGTCCTCCGGTCCCGCGGAACTGTGGTTCTATGACCCGGCCATCGTGGGGGCCCCAGATTCGCCCGGGGCACGCCTCGTCTGGCGCTTCGATGTGTCGGGTCCCGAGTCCGCGGGCGTGCGCCACTTGGTGTTTGTGGACGCGCGCGATGGCGCCGTCTTGTTCAACACCAACCAGACTCCCCACCGACTGTCCCGCGGGGTCTGTGATGCAGGGAACCAGCCCATTGAGGTTCCCTGCACGAATCCCGTCCGGACCGAGGGAGATTCCGAGATCGGGATCCGCGACGTGGACGACGCCTTCACCTACCTGGCTGACACGTACACGTTTTACAGCAACTACCTCGGTCGCGACTCGCTGGATGGCCAAGGCCTGCCGCTCCGGGCGACAGTGCGCTACTGCGAGCCGCCGCTGCGGAACACCCCTTGTCCGTACGACAACGCGTACTGGGACGGGAGCCAGATGGTGTTCGGGGAGGGCGAGGCGGGCGCCGACGACATCGTCGGCCATGAGCTGACCCACGGGGTCACCCAGTACTCATCAAATCTGGTCTACTTCTACGAGTCGGGGGCGATCAATGAGTCGCTGAGCGACGTCCTCGGGGAGTTCGTGGATCTCACCAATGGGCGCGGCAACGACACGTCATCGGTCAAGTGGATCATAGGAGAGGATGCATTACAGGGTGAGCTGAGATCGTTGAAGGATCCGCCGGCGTACAGACAACCCGATGTGACTGGGTCCCGCTTCTGGGTCGAGGTCCGTCCTGGCGAAACCAGCCCCCCTGACTTCGGGTGGGTACATACGAACTCAGGTGTCGGCAACAAGTTCGGCTACCTAATCACCGATGGAGGTGCCTTCAACGGACAGACCGTTCGGGGGATCGGCATCAACAGAGCGGCGCGGATCGTCTACGGGGCGCAGAACATCATGACGTCGACGGCCGACTACAGGCAGTACGCCCAGACGTTGCGCCAGTCGTGCGCCACCCTGGTCGGGCAGTTCGACATCACCGTCGCTGACTGCGCGGAGGTGGACAAGGCACTGCTCGCGACGGAAATGGAGGAGGAGCCGAAGTTCATCCCGTCAGTGCCCGCCGCGCCCACGTCGGTGAGCGCGCAGTGGAGCCAGTCGACGATCTTGGATGTCACTCCCGGTGACAACGGCGGCTCAGAACTGACGTCGGCCGAGTACAGGGTCAACGGCGGAGCGTGGTCCGTTCCGGACGTGCTCCGCTTGCCACCACCGCCCCCGTCCGGTCCCGGCTCGGATCAACAGGGCACGCAAAAACTCACCATGATCATCTACGACCTTCCGCGCGGAAGAACCTACGACATCCAGGTCCGGGCCCTGAATCGGCTAGGGGCCGGGGCGCCATCTGCCACGGTGAGCCTCTCGGTGCCCAGCCGGCCGCTCCCCCCGACCTTCCCGTCGCCTTCGGCGTCGAGTCCGCCGCCCGGGCCCGTGCCATCCACGTCAGCGCCCGCCGTGGCGACCCAGCCGTCGGCCCCGGGGCCCCAGCCCGGGGCGCCAACGGCGAATGTGCCGGACGTGCCGGCCGCGACGCCGCCGGGCAAAGTGGCGCGACTGCGGGTCAAGGTCAAGGGCAAGCGCAAGTCGGTGGTGAAGTGGAGGCCGCCCACGCAGAACGGTGGGGCTGAGATCGCGGGGTATCGGGTGCGGGCGTCCAAGCCGGGGGGGGGAAAGTTCCGCAAGTGGCAGGACACCACCAAGACCCGCCTGGCAGTGGGCAAGCTGAAGCCCGGAAAGAAGTACCGCATCCAGGTGGCGGCGGTGACCCCCGCCGGGACCGGGCCAGCGGCAACAAAGCGGTTCCGGACGAAGAACTGACTCGCTCCGCCCACTCGCCCGCTGGGCCCGCCCCCAACCCCGTTGCCCCCTCCGGCCGGGGGGATCGACCACGAGGACCAGGAACCGAGGCCATGCGCCGGCGGTAGAAGACTGCAGAGGATGATGGGTGGATGCAATCCGCGTATGTCACCAACGTCCTGGCGGCGCGCTACGCCGCCGAACCCATTGCCGCGCTGTGGTCTCCGCAGCGCAAGGTCGTCCTGGAGCGGCGGCTCTGGCTGGCGGTGCTGGCCGCGCAATCCCGCCTGGGCGTGGATGTCCCGCCCGGCGTCATAGACGACTACGCCGCGCACGTCGAGGATGTCGACCTGACGTCCATCGCCAACCGGGAACGTGTCACCAAGCACGACGTGAAGGCCCGCATAGAGGAGTTCAACGCGCTCGCCGGTCACGAGCACATCCACAAGGGGATGACGAGCCGCGACCTCACGGAGAACGTCGAGCAGATGCAGGTGCGGGAGTCCCTGCTCATCACCAGGGACAAGACGGTTGCCTCCCTGGTCATGCTCACTGACCTGGCGGTGCAGTACGCCGAACTGCCCATGGCGGGCCGCTCCCACAATGTTGCTGCGCAGATGACCACGCTGGGCAAGCGGTTCGCGTCTGCCGCCGACGAGTTGCTCGTCGCGTACGTCCGGCTCGACGAACTCATCCAGCGGTACCCGCTGCGCGGGATCAAGGGTCCGATGGGCACAGCGCAGGACATGCTCGACTTGCTCGGCGGCGACTCCGGCCGTCTGGCCGAATTCGAGGGCCGGATTGCCGACCACCTCGGTTTCGAGCGGATTCTGGATTCC
>JAQAZZ010000067.1:0-4285 GCA_032127075.1 Micrococcales bacterium
TCCTGGAGGATCTGCAGGTGCTCGGAGCCTCAATCGAACGAGTCTCCGGTCAGGCCACCATGCCGGCATCCCCGGTGTGAGCACCGGCGCGGGCTGATCAGCCCGCCGGGTGTTTGTGCCGGGCGCTTGGCGGTGCTCGCCCCAGTCGCTCCTATAGCGGATCCACGCGGTGGGCTGTTCCGTTCCACCTCGTCGAGGTCGACCCGTTGTCTTGCGAGGGCCCACGCCGAGGGGCCACCCGTTGCGTTCGGTCGCTGTCGCTTCGCAGGCTGTCGCTGGGTGTGGGCGATGCGGAGGGCGGGGTCCGGGGCACGGGCGTGGAGCGGCGCGCTGCGGACTGCGTATTCTGAATGGGCACTCGGGGAGTCCGGGCCGACCGGACTGAGATGACCACATGGCACCCCGCCGGCGTGGTCGACCCGCCGCACCTGATCTGGATTATGCCAGCGGAGGGAAAGTGTCTGCATCCATGTATTCCGTACGCCTCGTTTTGGCCGCAGCCGCCGCGGTGAGCGCTGTTGTCCTGTCCTCTTGCTCCCAACAGCAACCCGACGGGTCAGCCGCCGAACAAACCTCGGATGCGTCGAACACCGGCAGTGTCACGCTGGTGACTTACGACTCCTACCAGATCTCCGACCAGACGCTGGCGGAGTTCACCGCCGAGACCGGTGTTGAGGTGGAGCTCATCCGATCCGGAGACGGCGCGCAGGTGGTGAACCGGGCGATCCTCACCAAAGACGCCCCCGAGGGAGATGTCCTGTTCGGCGTGGACAACAACCTGCTGTCCCGCGCGATCACCAACGGCCTCTTCGAGCCCTATGAGCCCGACGCCATCGACAGCATCCCGGAAGAACTCACCGATGGCACCGAAGGTGCTGTGACCCCGATCGACACCGGCGACGTCTGCATCAACTTCGACAAAGCCGGGCTGCGGCAGCGCGGGCTGGCGCCGCCGGAGTCCCTCGACGATCTCGCCGACCCCCGATACCGCGGGCTGCTGGTCGTCGAGAATCCCGCGACCTCGACTCCCGGACTCGCGTTCCTGCTCGCCACCGTCGCCCGGTACTCACCCGATGGTTTCGGCGACTACTGGCAGCGGCTCGTGGCCAACGACGTGCTGGTGGAGAACAGTTGGGACAACGCGTACTACCGGCGATTCTCCGGGGGCAGCGGCGAGGGCAAGCGCCCGCTGGTGGTCAGCTACGCAACATCGCCGGCGGCGGAGGTTGTCTTCGCGGACAAGCCGCCCAAGGCCGCCCCCACCGGGGTCATGCTCGAGTCCTGCTTCCGCCAGGTCGAATACGCCGGTGTGCTGGCCAACGCGGACAACCCGGCCGGCGCCCGGCAGTTGGTCGATTTCATGATCGGCAGGACCTATCAGGATGATCTACCCCTGAACAACTTCGTCTACCCGGCGCTGCCCGACGCGGAACTGCCGGCCGAGTTCCGCGATCACGCGCCGGTGCCCGCCGATCCGCTGTCGCTGCCGCCGGAGCAGGTGGACGCCAACCGGGACGATTGGGTGCAGCAGTGGACCGACGTGGTCCAGCCGTGAGATCAGGGGCCCTGCGCCTGGGCGCGTTCGCCGTTCCCGCGGGGTTCCTGCTGCTGTTCTTCGCCTACCCGGTCCTCACGCTGATCGCCACGGCTTTCGCCGGCGAGGGTTCGCTGGGGCAGGCTTGGTCGGCGCTGGGCACAGGCCGGGTGGCCGGTGTCATCGGGTTCACGCTGTGGCAGGCGTTGCTGTCGACGCTGCTCACTGTCCTGGTGGCGCTGCCCGGGGCATGGGTTCTGGGGAGGTTCCGGTTCCGGGGCAGGGCGTTGATCGAGGCGTTGTCCGTAGTGGCGTTCGTCATGCCCACAGTGGTGGTGGCCACCGCGATCGGGGCGACGCTGGCCGACGACGGCCCGCTGGCGTGGTTGCTGCCGGCAGGTTCCGATCGTGGCCTGGGGGCGATCCTCGCGGCTCATGTCTACTTCAACCTCGCGGTGGTCCTGCGGATGGTCGGCTCCTACTGGAGCCAGCTGGATCGTCAGGTGGAGGATGCGGCGGCGGTGCTGGGGGCGTCGCCCGGACGGACCTTCTGGACGGTGACCCTGCCTCGGCTGCGGCCCGCAATCCTGGCGGCGGGCTCAATCGTGTTCCTGTTCACCTTCACGTCGTTCGGAGTTGTGCTGCTGCTCGCCGGGCCGGGCCAGGCGACGATGGAGGTGGAGATCCAGCGGCAGGCCTTGTTCCTGTTCAACGTGCCAGCCGCGGCTGCACTGTCGGTGCTGCAGATCATCGCGGTTGTCGCGATCCTGGTGGCGCAGACGGGCCTCTCGCGGCGCATCGCCGCCGGTGGCGGCTCGGTGGCGTCCCGACGACGGCCAGCATCGCGCGGGGAGGGGGTAGCCGTGACTGTGTTCGTCGTGGCCGCCTTCGCGGTCTTCGCCGGACCGCCGGTCATGGTCGGTGTCAGGGCGCTAGCCACGGCTGACGGTTGGGGCTGGGGGAACTTCACCGCGCTGGCCGCGACGGATTCCACCACCGTGCTCAGCATCGCTCCGGCGGAAGCCGTCGGGAACTCGCTGCTCTACGCCGTCCTCGCGGCGTTGATCGCGGTCTTCGTCGGCGGCCTGATGTCGCTGGCCCTGGCGCGCCGCGGTACGAGCGTGTGGGAAGGGGTCTGGCTGCTGCCGTTGGGCGTGTCCGCCGTGACACTGGGCTTGGGCATCCTGCTTGCCTTCGACTCGCCGCCGCTGGACTGGCGTGGATCGCTGTTCATGGTCCCGGTGGCGCAGGCGCTGGTGGCGATCCCATTCGTCGTGCGGGCGTTGGTTCCGGCGCTGCGCGCGATCAGTCCGCAGATCCTCGAGGCGGCTGCCCTGTTGGGCGCTTCGCCGCGCCAGGTGCTGCGGCACGTGGAACTGCCCCTGGTCGGCCGGGCCGGGCTGGTCGCTCTGGGCTTCTCCCTGGCGGTGTCGCTGGGCGAGTTCGGGGCGACGGTATTTGTGGCCAGGGGTGATCGGCCGACGGTCCCGGTGGCCATCTATCGGCTGCTGGGTACGCCGGGATCGAGCAACCAGGGGCAGGCGATGGCCCTGGCCGCCGTGTTGATCGTTCTCACGGCGGCTGTTGTGCTGGCCACCGACCGGTGGCGGCTGCCGGGGGAGCGCCATGTCTGATGTGGCGGTACGTGGTGCCGTGGTCCGCTACGGGCAGCGCACTGCGCTGGACGGCGTCGACCTCGACGTCGGCTCCGGCGAAATGGTGGCGATCCTGGGGCCTAGCGGCTGTGGAAAGTCCACCCTGCTGCGGGCCATCGCCGGGCTCGTGCCGTTGGACGCCGGATCGGTGCGGATCGATGGCGAAGACATGGCCGGCGTGCCGACACACCGACGGCGGGTGGGTCTGATGTTCGCCGACCATGCGTTGTTCCCGCACCTCGATGTGGCGGGCAACGTCGGCTTCGGCCTGCGGATCGCGGGTTGGGACCGCCAGCGGCTGAACCGGCGGGTGGGGGAGATGCTGGAACTGGTCGGGCTGGCCGATCGCGCCGATTCCGCGGTGCAGGAGTTGTCCCGCGGCCAGCAGCAGCGGGTGGCCCTGGCGCGCACACTGGCGCCCGAGCCCCGCCTGGTGATGCTGGACGAGCCCATGAGTTCGCTGGACCGCGTGCTGCGCCGCGAGTTGAACCGGACCGTGTCCGCGGCGCTGGAACAGGCTGGCGCCACGGCGCTGCTGGTCACCCACGACCGCGACGAGGCATTCGCCATGTCCGGTCGTGTGGGGGTGATGCGGTCGGGTCGGATCGAGCAGATCGACACTGCGGAGCGGCTCTTGGCGACCCCCGCCAACGGTTGGGTGGCGGACTTCCTCGCCGACCCGAGCGCCTGACGCCGACCCGAGCGCCTGACGCCGGCGCCCGAGCTCCGGACTCCGCTTCCCTGGCCATATGGCCCCGAGCTGGCCTGCTGTTGGGGCCCAAGGTTCCGACTCCCGATTCTGGTGTGGTCTTGAGGTTTGCGGAGGGCCGCTGTTGGGCAGGTATTGGTCATGCGGGGAACAGCCCGTGGAAACGCCCCAAAGGGACCGCAGAGAGGGAGATCATATGAGCAACAGCATCACCAAGAGCAGCCTCGTCGCCACAGTCGCTGGCCTGGCCATTGCGGGCGGCGGAATCGCTGCCGCCGCGCCGGCCGCCGCGGAGGAGACCACCACCACGGCCAAGACCCGCGTGACGTTCATGTGCAAGATGCCGAGCGATGGCACCCGCTGCGATGAGGTGCCACGACACGGCCG
>JAQAZZ010000068.1:0-60084 GCA_032127075.1 Micrococcales bacterium
GGTCGGCCGGGAAGGACATCCCGGGCAGCCCGTCGTACTTCGCCGGGCTGTAGAGCCGCAAGGTGTCCCAGTGCCGGCGCCAGTTGTCGCCGATCCGGGCGTTGCTGTCCAAGACGACGCAGGCGCGGCCCTGCTTCGTCAAGTGGTACGCCGTGGACAGGCCGGCCTGACCGGCCCCGATAATCACGGTCTCGATGTGTTCGGTGAACATGGTTCCTCCTGTCGTCGGATGATGCTCCGACGCTAGGAGGAGTGCAGCGCTCACCGCGTCGGGCAGGATGCCCAACTGGTTCCGGCCGCATGGGTGGGTTGACCCATCACGGGAGGCGCCCCCTCCGTGATCGCCCTGCTGAGCACGAGCCGGCGCCCTTCGCACCGGGGCCTTCATCGATAAGCACCGGATTGGAGTGGTGCCAGTCCGTTCGGGTCCCTGGAGGACTTGGGGACAGATGCTTGACTGCTTCAGGCGCACGGCCCCTGCGGCTCTGTGAGTCCTTGGCTGCGGTATCGAGGCTGGTGCGACCATGACCACACTCGTCGCAACCGTGTCCACAGGCGGCGGATAGACGCACAGGTCATGAGGGCCGAGGTCGTGTCCGGTGAGGGCGGTGACGATCGCAGCTCCCGGACGATGCGGACGGTCGATCTCACGCAGCAACCCGGCCGCGATGTTGGGAGACTCAGCTCCTCATAGCTGATCCGGCGATCCGAAGCTGGCCCAGAAGACACCACCGGGAGGTTCCCACATGACTGAGGGACTGGCTGAGGCAATCGCTGCAGCGGAGCGCGAGTGGCTCGATGACTGGCACGCCGGGCCCAGGCGCACGCGGTGGGAGCGGATCCCGCTCCAGCCCGGTGACGCGGCACCCGATGCCGAATTGGCCGACCATTCCGGGTCCCTGCGACGCCTGTCCAGCTTCTGGGCCGACGGCCCGGCGGTGCTGCTGTTCTGGCGGCATTTCGGGTGCTCATGTGGCATCGACCGGGCAGCGCGGCTCCAGCACGAGTACGCGTCGTTCGTCGACTCCGGCGCCGCCGTGGTGGCCATCGGGATGGGCGAGCCGGAGCGAACGGCCCGGTACATCGATCAGGTGGGACTTCCCTGTCCGATGCTGTGCGACCCGGACCGGTCGGCCTACGCCGCGTACGACCTGCTCGAGGGATCGACAGCCCAGGTCCTGTTCGACGCCCCCGAGGACTTCCTGCGCTGCGAGCCCGAGGCAGGTGAGCGCCTCTCGGAGCAGCGCCACGGCACGGATCGCGCATCCGTGGACTCCCCATGGCAGATGCCCGGGGAGTTCGTGGTCGACGGTGGCGGCATCATCCGGCTGGCGTACCGCTACCAGTACTGCGAGGACTGGCCCGACCCACGGGTCCTCGCGGCAGCCGTGCACCTCTGCTGATCGGTCTGGAACGAGACCCTCGAATGGCCCCGGCTTGCTCCTCGAGCCCACCCCCGCGGCGTGAGCGCGTCAACACGCGGCGGAAGGCCTCACCTGCGTTGGCGGGTCGACCGAGCAGGTCGGGCGATGATCCCGGGCTGGGAGCGTCATGGTGTGAGGCCGCCCGGGTGGTCAGCGGCTGGCCGTGCGCACCAGTGCCCGAAGGGCGTTCTCTACCTCGGCGGTGACAGCGAGGACTGCGTACGCGGTGGGCCAGAAGACACCGTCGTCGAGCTGGGCGTCCTCGTTGAACCCCACGGTGCCGTAGCGGGTGTCGAACTTGGAGGCCGGCTGGAAGAAGACGACGACCTTGCCGTCACGGGCGTAGGACGGGAAGCCGTACCAGGTCTTCGGGTCCAGGTGCGGTGCCTCCTCGGTGCGTCGATGGCCGAGACCCCCCCGTCGAGTAGCACCTGCTTGTCGGCCTCAATGCGCCACACGCCGTCGATTGCGCCCTGGTCGCCCTTGAGGGTGATCTCGGGCACGGGCACGGTTGCCTGCTTCGCCGCGCAGGCGACCGGGGTGGCTGGTGGTGTGACGCTCTTGGCCAACTCGCGGATCCGGGCGATCACCTCATGAGTCGTCGTCTCCCGCTGCATCGCTTGCACGACAGGCGCGGTCGCTGCCTTCATCGCAGCCATGTCGTCAGGCGTCGCGACCACGATGTCGCCGAAACCCTGGGAGCAGTAGGCCGCAGCCATCTCAGCTGGATCGCTGTGCCTGGCAGCCATCCACTCGCGGGTCTGGGAGGCTGCGTCCCGCAGCGCCTGCTGCTGGGCCGCGGACAGGCCCGCGCACACCTTCTCGTTGGCCACGATCACGTTGGCGCGCGCGAACGCCGGCTCATTCGCCGCCAGGGCCCCCCCGTTCCGCGGGTCGGAGGTGGCCCCCAGGGCCTGGGTCAGGAGGTCGTTGGCCCTGCTCGGCCGCACCTGGAATGCCTCCCCCCGGTAATCCTCGGGTGAGAGCAGCGGCCCGCCGAACCCGCCCGGATAGGCCAGGAAGTCGAAAGCGAGCCCGAGGCCCACAAGTCCGAGTTCCTTGGTCCCGTCGAGCATTTCCCCAGCGACCGGATCGGCCAGGACCTTGTCCAGGAGTTCGTTCGACGTGACCAAGTAGGGGGCCTGCAGGGCCTGGAACGAGGTCACTCCCAGTGTGTCGAAGGTGCGTGCGGAGACGACCCCGAGGTCCGCTCGGTCGTCGCGCACCATCGCGATCGCCTCGGCCGAGGTGTCCGGCCTACCGCTGTCGGGTTCAGGTCCCGCATTGATCGTGATCGATCCGTTCGACAGGCTCTTGGCCAGTTCGCTGAACTTCACGAGCTGGTCCTTTGAGGAGTGGGCCGGGATCTGGCTGTCCAGGAAACGGGACGAAGGCTGTCGAGAGAACACCCTCTACGGCTACAAGATTGACCTGATCCGACCGAAGGCTGCGTTCGCCAAGGCCCGTATCCAAGACGTCACCGACGAGATGATCCAGGACGTCGTCCGAATCATGCGGGACGACGGTCTGGCACGACGGACCAGCGCCAAGATGCTCACGACCGTGCGAGCCGTGTTCGACCTTGCCCTTCGCAAGGGCGTGGTCCGCTTCAACCCTGCACTTGAGGTTGCGCCCATGGGGCGGCCGGCTAGGGAGCGAGACGCGCTCACGACGGCCGAACTCGAGAAGTTGCGAAAGGCCATCCAAGGTGATCCGTGGGAGGCATGCTGGATGCTGACGCTCGCGGGCCTTCGTCGATCCGAGCTCCTGGGACTCCGCTGGAGCGACTTCAATGACCGGACCGGGGAGTTGAGCGTCAACAAGGGGCGCGTGCCACGCGGTGGGATAGGCAAGCCCAAGACCGCACGCGGCTACCGAGTCCTTCCCCTTGATCAGGAACGCATCGACCTGTTGGTGGCCCTGCTGCATGGCATAGCGGGCCGTCAGGGGCTTCGAATGTGGACTCGAAACGGCCTGCCCGGGACGCCGTAGCTACAAGTTAGTTACGAGCCGCATCCCTGGCGGGGTATCCGAGGAGGCCGATTCGGGACAGATTCGTGCTCAGAATGTGGAGCCGACGCCCGGACTCGAACCGGGAACCACCTGTTTACAAGACAGGTGCGCTGCCAATTGCGCCACGCCGGCGATGGGAAGAGTGTAGTCGCGCGCGATCGTCTCCGGACACGACCCGGGCTCTCGGCCGCTTGAGTCCGGGTCGCCAACGACCGGCCGATACGGGGAATGCCTTCTGGGCCACGGGGTCTCCCGGATCAACGCCGCCGGAGGTGGATCTCAACGCGGGCGGCGGTTCATCGTTTCGGCAGTTGATGGGTTCAGCGGCTCAGGGGTTGCGAAGCCGGTCCAGCGCGATGGCTGTTGCCACCGATGCGTTGAGGGATTCGGTGGTATCCGCGATCGGGATGGTCGCCAGCACATCGCAGTTCTCCGAAACGAGCCTCGATAGCCCCGCGGCCTCGCTGCCGACCACGAGGGCCACCGGTTGATCCAACAGATCCGCGTCCATCCGGGCCAGGGGAGTGCCCCCGGCGGCGGCCAACCCCACCACCAGGAACCCGGCCTTCTTCACCGAGGCGAGGGAGCGGGCCAGGTTCACCACGCGGCTCACCGGCACCCGGGACAGCGCTCCGGCCGACGACCGCCATCCCGCAGCGCTCACACCCGCGGCGCGCCTGTTCGGCACTACCAGGCCGGATACGCCGAATGCCGCCGCCGACCGGGCAATCGCACCGAGGTTTCGGCCATCCTGCAGGTGGTCGAGCACCACGATGATTCGATGGTGGCTCTCCCCGAGGGGGGCGTTCGCGATCACATCGTGCAGCTCCGCGTATTCGTACGGGGCCACCAGCAGCGCTATCCCCTGGTGCGGGAGGCCGTCGGCAAGACGGTCCAGCTCAAGCTTGTTGCGCACGGACAGCGGCACCCCTGCCTGCGCGGCGGCGGCCTTGGCGCGGATCGTGCGGGAGTCGTCGGTGAGGAAATCGCCCACCGCCAGCTCCACCGCGGGCACACCGGCGGCGAGGGCCTCGTCGACGGCGTTGCGGCCCAGGATGACTTCGCGGCGCTCCTTGCCGTCGGGGCGGGACCGGCGCTGGGGCCTGCGGGCGGCGGGGTGACCCGGCCGGTCCTTGGCCTTGGGAGTCGGGCCCTTGCCCGAAAGCCCCTGCTTGCGCTGACCGCCGGAGCCGACGAGGGCGCCCTTCTTCGATTTGCGCACCGCGCCGCGGCGCGAGGAATTGCCGGCCATATCAGCCCCTGGTCTCGGTGAAGGTCCATGTGGAACCGGTGGGACCGTCCTCGATGGCGAGGCCGATCTCGTGCAGTGTGTCGCGGATAGCGTCGGCGGTGGCGAAGTCGCGGGCGACACGCGCGTCATTGCGCTGGGCCAGCAGGCGCGGCACCAGTTGTTCCAGGGCCCGCTCGCCCCGACTGTCCCGGGACTCGCGCCAGATCTCGTCCAGCGGGTCCACCCCCAGGATCCCCGCCATCAGTCGCACCGCGCCGAACTGCTCGGCTGCTTCCCCCCCGGCAGCGAGTGCCTCGTTGCCCGCGGTCACCGTCTCGTGCAGCACGGCCAGGGCAGCGGGAACGCCGAGGTCGTCATCCATAGCAGCCGCGAACTGTTGCGGGACCGTGTACGCGCCCGGGTCGACCTGGCCGCACCGGTCGCCCGCCCGACGTGCGAACGACTCGATGCGGCGGAACCCCGCGGCCGCCTCATCCAGCGACTGCGGCGAGAACTCCAGCGTCGATCGGTAATGGGCCGAGCCCATGTAGTAGCGCAACTCGACGGGGCGGACCCGCTTGACCAACTCGCCGACCAGCATCGAGTTGCCGAGCGACTTGCTCATCTTCTCCCCGGCCAGGGTCAGCCAGCTGTTGTGCATCCAGTAGCGCGCAAACGGATCGCCCGCCGCCCGTGACTGGGCCAGTTCGTTCTCGTGGTGCGGGAACACGAGGTCCAAGCCGCCGCCGTGGATGTCGAACTCGGTTCCGCAGTACTTCACCGCCATCGCGGAGCATTCCAGGTGCCAGCCGGGGCGTCCTGCGCCCCACGGGGTCGGCCACGACGGCTCCCCCGGTTTGGCGCCCTTCCACAGCGCGAAATCCCGCGGATCGCGCTTGGTGCCGGTGCCGGTGTCACCCGCGGGTTTCATCTCGTCGAGCCGCTGCCGGCTCAGCGCCCCGTACTCGGACCAGGAACCCACATCGAAATACACATCGCCGCCGTCGGTGGCGTATGCATGCCCGGCGTCGATCAGCCGCTGCATCAGCACGATCATCTCGGGCACATGGCCGGTCGCCCGCGGCTCGTAGGTCGGCGGCAGCACCCCGAGCAGGGTGTAGGCGTCGTCGAAGCGCTGTTCGTGCAAGTACGCCCACGCCCACCACGGTGCGCCCGCCTCGGCGGATTTGCGCAGGATCTTGTCGTCGATGTCGGTGACGTTGCGGATCAGCGTGACGTCGTAGCCGCCGTGGGTGAGCCAGCGGCGCAGGATGTCGAAGGCGATCGCCGAGCGCATGTGGCCGATGTGCGGGTCTGACTGCACTGTCGCGCCGCAGACGTAGATGGACGCCTTGCCCGGAGTCACGGGGACGAACTCTCGCATTCGGCGCGAGGCGGTGTCATGGATCTGCAGCGTCACCCGTCAAGGCTAGCGACACCCTGGCCACCGGGTGGCTCAGGAGGAGCGGATGGCGACCAGGGCGGTGGCGATGGCCGCCAAACCCTCCCCGCGGCCGGTGAGTCCCAGACCGTCGGTGGTTGTGGCGCTGACATGGACGTGGCAGCCGGCGGCGCGCGACATGGCGGCGCAGGCCTCGTCCCGCCGCGGCGACAATTTCGGCCGGTTGCCGATGACCTGGACCGATACGTTCTGCGGGGAGTGGCCCGCGGCGCGCAGTCGCGCCGCCGTCTCGGCCAGCAGTCGAGCGCCGCTCGCGCCGGCCCACTCGGGGTCGTCGGTGCCGAAGTTGGAGCCGAGATCCCCCTGGCCGGCGGCGGCGAAGAGCGCGTCGCACGCCGCGTGGGCCGCCACGTCCGCATCGCTGTGCCCCGACAGCCCGGGTTCGCCGGGCCATTCCAGCGTGGCCACGAACAGTGGGCGGTCCCCATCGAAACGGTGGACGTCCACGCCGATTCCTACCCGCAAGTCAGTGAACACGCCCAGACCTCCTGCGCACGATGGCTTCGGCGACGAGCAGATCGATCGGGCGGGTCACCTTCATGGCTTCCTCGTCACCGGGGACCACGATCACCGGAACGCCCAATCGCTCCACCAGACCGGTGTCGTCGGTGGCTGCGGCCGGGTCCTGCGCCAGAGCTGCACGCAGGACGTCGGCGGCGAATCCCTGGGGGGTCTGCGCGGCACGCAACTGTGACCGGTCCACGGTGCGCACGACCCGCCCCGCTTCATCGACCTGCTTGACGGTGTCCACAACGGGTATCACCGGCACCACGGCGGGCGCTCCGGCTGCGACGGATGCGATGACCCGGTCGATGACCTCCGGGGGCACCAGCGGCCGGGCGGCGTCATGGATGAGGATGGTCGTGCAGGACGGGGGGAGTGCCTCGACGGCGCGCGCTACTGATTCGGTACGGGTGCCGCCACCGGCGACGACTGCGACGTGCTGGTCCAGCCGCAGCGAATGCATCGCGGCGGAGATGGCTGCAGCCCCGTCCTCCGGTGCGGCGATCACGATGTCCGTCACAGACCTGGACTGCGCGATGGCCCGTACCGCATGTTCCAGGATGGTGGCCCCCGCGAGAGTTCGCAGCGCCTTGGGGGTACCGCCGCCCATACGCTCGCCGCGCCCCGCTGCCGGGATGACGCAGCCGACACTCATGCAGCATCCGCCAGCAAGTGTGGACCGAGGGGTTTCAGGACGCCAGGACCTCGTCGAGGAGGGCTTCCGCCTTGTCCTCGTTGGTCTTCTCCGCGAGCGCCAACTCGCTGACCAGCACGGCCCGGGCTTTGCTCAGCATCCGCTTCTCCCCGGCCGATAGGCCGCGGTCCTGGTCACGGCGCCACAGATCCCTGATCACTTCGGCGACCTTGACCACGTCGCCAGAAGCGAGCTTCTCCAAGTTGGCCTTGTATCGGCGCGACCAGTTCGTGGGCTCTTCGACGTAGGGCTGCCGCAGGACTTCGAAGACCCGGTCCAGGCCCTCGGAGCTGACCACATCGCGCACCCCGACCAGGTCGACGTTCTCCGCGGGAACCCGCACGATCAGATCGCCTTGCTGCACGCGTAGGACGAGGATATCCCGGGCCCGCCCATTCACGGATTTGCTTTCGATGGCGTCAATCAGTGCAGCCCCGTGATGGGGATAAACGACAGTGTCGCCGACCTTGAAAGTCATTGTGTAGAGACCCCTTTCGCGGGTTCCCAGGATAACACGGCGGTATCGGCGACCCATTCCGCGAAGATCGTCCCGGGGGGCTCCCACAGGGTGCCGCCCGGTGTGCCACGGGCCGGTGGCGACGGCGACAATGGCGGTATGGACAACTTCGCGGTTCCCGACGACGCGCGCGAACTCGACGCCGATCGCGACGCATTCCTGCGGGAGTTGGCCGCCCGCCGCCGGTCGCTGCTGGCGTCCACGCGGTGGGCTGAGGCGGTCGGCCGGGACCCGGCAGCCCCCGGCACCGGGGCCGCCGCGGCCATCATGGCCGGCGTCGCCGTCGTCTGTGTCCTGAGCCGTATCGCAGTGGGCGGCTGAGAATCGGCGCGAGCCTCTTGGACGGCGGGGGCCCCATCGGACGGCGCGAGGCCCCACCGAGTAGTCCGCGGGTGCCCGGTTGGCTACGCTGTCGTGCGACATCGAAGGGGAGGCCACAGTGGCGTTTTCGGTTATCAGGGCTGCGGCCGTCGCGGCATTGGGAATGCCGCTGCTCACCGGCTGCTACATCACGCAAGATGCCGCCACATTGACGCAGGGCGACTCCGGCAACGGGGCCTCCGTCGCGGTGGCGGGCATGCAGATCAAGAATGCGACGCTGGTTGCCGGTGATCCCGACTCCGGCAAGGCCGCGCTGCTCGCAACGGTGTACAACCCGACGGAGGAGCCCGACGAGTTGACGGCCGTCAGCGCCGACGGCGCACCGGCCAAACTCTTGCCCGAGCCGATCCCGGTTCCGCCGATGTCGGCGGTGGCGGTCAGGACCGGGTCCGACGCCCAGGCCGACTTCACAGACCTGGACGCAGAAACGGGCACCTATGTGTCGGTGAGCCTCGTCTTCACGTCAGCGGCACAGGCTGACTTCGGCGCACTCCTGGTCCCTCCCACGGGCTTCTACTTCGATGCCGCCCCCGAGGGTACGAAGGAGATCGCCGAGGAAGAAGCCGCCGGCGGAGAAGGTGCCGCTGGAGAAGAAGCCGCCGCTGGAGAAGAAGCCGCCGGCGAGGAGGCCGCTGGAGAAGAAGCCGCGGGCGAGCAGCCCGGCGGCGAGGAGGAATCGGTCAGCGGGGAAGGTTCCACTCCCGCCGCGGAATAGCTGCCGGGGATCGTTCAGTCGTCGAATTTGTAGCCGAGCCCCCGAACAGTCAGCAGGTACCTCGGGTTGCCCGGGTCTGGCTCCACTTTGGAGCGCAACCGCTTGATGTGAACGTCAAGGGTCTTGGTGTCGCCGACGTAGTCAGACCCCCACACCCGGTCGATCAACTGGCCGCGGGTCAGCACCCTGCCCACGTTGCGCACCAACAGGGACAGCAGGTCGAACTCCTTGAGCGGCAGGTTGACCTCCTCGCCGTCAACCGTCACCACATGCCGGTCGATGTCTATGCGGACCGGGCCGGCGGCGATGATCGTGTCCGAATTGGCTGCGGACTCACCGGGGGCGCCCCGGCGCAGCACGGCTTTTATGCGCGCGGTCAGCTCCCTGGTGGAGAAGGGTTTTGTCACGTAGTCGTCGGCGCCGAGCTCCAGGCCGACCACCTTGTCCACCTCCGAGTCCTTGGCCGTGAGCATGATGATCGGCACCTGGGACGATTGGCGGATCGTGCGGCACACCTCGGTTCCGGATATCCCCGGCAGCATCAGATCGAGCAGGATCAGATCGGCGCCCTCCCTGCCGAAGCTGTCCAGAGCCGTGTGCCCGTCGGCCGCGGCGACCACGTCGAAGCCCTCCTTGCGGAGCATGAACCCCACCGCATCGCGGATCGACTCCTCATCCTCGACGACCATGATCCTTGTCATGCAGACCCCTCCTCAGACTCTTGGTCCCGCAACTCGTCGGCCACCTCAGGTGTGTAGCGCGGAAGCTGCAGCGTGAACGTGGAGCCTTCCCCGGGAGCCGACCACACCTGGACGTCACCCCCGTGATTCCGGCACACATTTCGCACGATCGACAGTCCCAGCCCCGTTCCGCCGGTCATCCTGGACCGTGCGGCATCGACGCGGTAGAAGCGCTCGAAGATCCGGTCCAACTCGTCCGCCGGGATTCCGATTCCCTGGTCCCGGACGGCGATCTCCACTATCAGCCCCTGGGAGCGGACAGTGACCGCCACCTGGGTGTGGGCCTGGCTGTACGCGATCGCGTTGGCCAGCACGTTGCGGACCGCCGTCTCGAGTTGGGCAGCGTCGCCGAATACCTCGGCCGAAGACTCGGGGGAGACGACGATGGCGATCGACTTCGCGTCGGCGGCGCCGCGGACGAACTCCACGGCGTCGGCCACCAACGGGCCGACCGGGAACACCGTCGCGTGTGCGCTGGGGTCGTCGCCCTGGAGGCGGGACAGGTCGATCACATCCTGGATGAGGGTGGTGAGCCGCTCAGTTTCCATCTGCATCTTCTCGGCGAAGTGGCGCACCGCCTCAGGGTCGTCCCGAGCCGCCACGAGTGCTTCCGAGAGCAGGGATACCGCCCCCACCGGTGTCTTGAGCTCGTGGCTGACGTTGGCGATGAAGTCCCGCCGCACCGCCGCCACCCGGTTCTCCTCGGTGAGGTCGTCGATCGACAGCAGCACCCAGCCCGCGCCCAGCGGGACTGCACGTACCCGCAGGTCCCAGTCGCCCAGACGAAGTGGCGGCCTCGGTATCGAAACCCCCGTGACCGTGGCCTCGTGGCGCAGCCGCGCCTCCGCCGCACACTCGGCAACCGACCGGAAGGCGATCTTGTCTCCTCGCACCAGCCTTCGGTCGATGACTGCCTGCGATGCCCACTGCAGGCGGTCGCCGGAGTCGACGACGATGAACGAACCGGGCAGTGCGCGCAGCAGGGCCAGAGTCTCCGCCGACGGCGGCCGGTCGGCTGGGCGCGTCGGATCGGTGGTTGCGCCCCCGCCGCCGTCGGCGGTCGCGGCGCCCGCCGGCGCCTCGTCGGAGCGCGGGACCGTTGTGTCGCGGCCCGCTGGCTCTGCTGCGGTCTCCCGCTGGATGCTGATGGTGCTGCCCTCGCCTTCCCAGTCGCACAGGCACTCTATGGCGGAGCCTGCAACCGCTCGCCACCGAGGCGCAAGCAGCGGATCGTGGTGCTACCCGGCAGGCGGCCTGCGTGCCCGCCGTTGTTGTCCCGGCTGCAGACGGGCATTCATCGCCGACGCCCACGAGGTGCCTGGGCACGCCTAGTATGAACAGCGTCCCATAGCGACGGAGTTGACTGGAAGATGAGAGAGCAGTTCCACCACGATCTGGAGCACATCACCGACGGCCTGGTCGAGATGACCAGGATGGCTGGATCTGCGATCAACCGGGCTACACAGGCGTTGCTGGACGCGGACCTGCAGACCGCGGAGTCGGTGATCGAATCGGATTCGCTGGTCGATGCCATGGCCGCCGAGATCGACTCGCAGTGCTTCGACCTGGCAGCTCGGCAGCAGCCCGTTGCCGTTGATCTGCGCGTGGTGATGTCCGGCATCCGGATCAGCATGTCGCTGGAGCGCATGGGCGATCTCGCCAAGCACGTGGCGAAACAGACTCGGCTGCGCTACCCGAGGTCGAGCATCCCCTACGAGCTGCGTGGCACTTTCGCCCAGATGGGGGCACTGGCGGAAGCCGTGGCCAGCGCCACGGGTCTGTTCATCAAGACGCGCGATCTGGGCTACATGAGCAAGATCGGCCACTACGACGACCAGATGGACGGGCTGCACCGAGAGTTGTTCACGATAGTGCTGTCCTCGTCGTGGCCCCATGGGGTTGAGGAGGCCATCGACGTCACCCTGCTGTCCCGCTATTACGAGCGGTATGCCGATCACGCGGTCACGGTGGCCCGGCGGATGGCCCACATCGCGACCGGCGAGCCGTACGAGGCCATCACCGTGGAGTCAGGGCCTGGGCAGGCAACCGTGAATCCCGCGCCCGCCCCGGCGGACGAATCCTGAACATCCCCGGGGATGGGCCGGTCGTCCCCCGGGAATGATCTGGGAGCCGCACATGTTGCAGGCGGTTGCACGAAAGGGGTGCCCACTGATGCGACACAGTCCCGGAGCCGGGCGGGTGGCGATGATCAGCATGCACACGTCACCTCTGGACCAGCCGGGCACCGGGGATGCCGGCGGGCTCAACGTCTACGTCGCGGAAACAGCCCGCCGGCTGGGTGCCGCGGGCGTGGCAGTCGATGTGTTCACCCGGGCCACCTCCCGCCGCCAGCCGCGGGTGGAAACCATGGCCGCCGGTGTCCAGGTACACGCGCTGCCGGCCGGACCTTTCGAGGGACTGCGGAAGGAAGACCTCCCCGGGCAGGTGTGTGCGTTCACGTCGGGGCTGCTCGGCACGGGTTCGGCGCGGCCCGACGGTTTCTACGACATCGTGCACAGCCATTACTGGCTGTCCGGGCAGGCGGGGTGGCTGGCTGCGGAACGCTGGGCTGTGCCGCTGATCCACACCATGCACACGATGGCCAAGGTCAAGAACCACAGCCTGGCGGGAACCGACGACCCCGAGCCGCTGATGCGGGAGTTGGGGGAGGAACAACTCGTGGCGGCTGCCGACCGCCTCGTCGCCAACACGGGGGCCGAGAAGGCTGACTTGATCCGTCGCTACGGTGCCGACCCGGGCAAGGTGGATGTGGTGCAGCCCGGGGTTGACCTCCTAGCTTTCGCGCCGGGCAGGCGAAGCGACGCCCGTGACCGGCTCGGCATCCGCCGGGACAAGCAGGTGCTGCTGTTCGTGGGGCGGCTGCAGCCGCTGAAGGCGCCGGACCTGCTGATCCGCGCGGCGGCCAGGATGGTGGCTGATCAGCCAGAGCTGCGGGATCAGTTGCAGGTGGTTGTCTGCGGGGGCCTGTCGGGAGCCGGGTTGGCCCGGCCGGGCGAGCTGCCGGCGTTGGCGGCGCACCTGGGCATCGCCGACATCGTGCGGTTCTCCCCACCGGTCGGTCGTGCGGAACTGGCTGACTACTACCGCGCCGCGGACCTCGTGGTGGTGCCATCCCACTCAGAGTCCTTCGGGCTGGTCGCCCTGGAGGCGCAGGCATGCGGCACCCCCGTGGTGGCCGCGGCGGTGGGCGGGCTGGTCACCTCTGTCGCCGACGGGCGCAGCGGAATCCTGGTCGCCGGGCATGACCCGGCCGACTGGGCACAGACGCTGAGCACCGCGCTGTCGCAGCCGCGCCGGCTCGCGGCGTTGTCCACCGGAGCGGTGGCACATGCCCGCGGCTTCAGTTGGGAGTCCGCCGCGGCACACACGCTCGACGTCTATCGCCGTGCGCGGGCCACACATGGCGTCGGGCTGCTCCAGACGGCAAACTGAAGCCGATGACCGCAGCCGAGCAGATCCGCGACCACCTCATCGACTCGGGCTTGGAGTGGGAGCACCCCGATCCGGCCACCTTCGTCATAGACCTTCCGGGGGAGAACAAACTCCGGACCACTGTGTCGATCCGGGTGGGTGACCACTCGGTGAGTTTCAACGCGTTCGTCGTGCGCCACCCTGATGAGAACACCGCCGGGGTGTACCGGTGGCTGCTGGAGCGCAACAGCCGCATGGGGGCCGCGTCCTACTGCGTGGACCATCTCGGCGACGTGTATCTGATGGCGCGGATCCCACTGGAGTCCCTGTCCGCCGAAGGATTGGACCGGGTACTCGGGACGATCTTGAAACATGCGGACGGGGACTTCAACACTCTCCTGGAGAAGGGGTTCCGCTCCTCGATCGAGCGGGAGTGGCGCTGGCGACTCAGCCGCGGTGAGTCCACCGCCAACCTGGCGGCCTTCCGGCACTTGGCACCGGAACCGGTCGCGGAGCCTGCCGCCGACACTGAACCCCCCTCAACCTGACATACGAACCTCGTGGTCGGGCACGATAGGCATATGACAACCGAGACGATGACCCTGATCCTGCTGCGGCACGGCCAGAGCGAGTGGAATGCCAAGAACCTCTTCACCGGCTGGGTGGATGTGGACCTCACCGACACCGGTCGTGCCGAGGCGGAACGGGGCGGGCAGATGCTGGCGGAGGCCGGCCTGCACCCCGATGTGCTGCACACATCGGTCATGCGCCGCGCGATCCGGACCGCGGAGATCGCCCTGCACGCTGCCGAGCGGTCCTGGATTCCGGTGCGGCGGCACTGGCGCTTGAACGAACGCCACTACGGCGCCCTGCAGGGGAAGAACAAGGCCGAGACCCTGGAGCAGTACGGCGAGGAGCAGTTCATGAAGTGGCGCCGCTCCTACGACGTGCCGCCGCCACCGATCGACCCGGAAGACCCGTGGGCGCAGACCCACGATCCCCGCTACTCCCGGCTGGCGCCGGAGCAGCTTCCAGCGGCCGAGTGTTTGGCCGACGTCGTGGACCGGATGTTGCCCTACTGGTACGACGCGATCGTCCCCGACCTCCGCGACGGCCGCACAGTGCAAGTCACCGCCCACGGGAACTCGCTGCGTGCGCTGGTCAAACACCTCGACGACATCTCCAGTGCCGACATCGTCGGGCTGAACATCCCCACGGGGATCCCACTGGTGTACCGGCTGGACCACAACCTCAAGCCGACCTTGCCCGGCGGGGAGTACCTCGACCCCGAGGCGGCGGCGGCCGCCGCCGCCGCGGTCGCTGCCCAGGGCAAGAAGTGACCGCTGCCCCTGCCTCGCCGCGGTTGGCGGACCGGGTCGGGGAGCTCGACCGGTTGCTCAGCGGCTACGCCGCAGTTGTGGTGGCGTTCAGCGGTGGCGCCGATTCGGCGTTCCTGCTGGCCGCGGCGGCCCGATCCGGTGCGAAGACACTTGCTGCGACGTCCGCCGGCCCGGCTCTCGCGTCCGCGGAGTGGTCCGCGGCAGCGGAATTCGCGGCCGGGCTGGGGGTGGAGCACGTACGGGTGCAGACAGGGGAACTGCAGCGCGACGGCTATACGGCCAACGGGCCGGACCGCTGCTACCACTGCAAATCGGAGTTGCTCGACCGGCTGGTGGCCCTGGCCTCACAACGCGGCTACTCAGCGGTCGCCACGGGCACGAACGCTGACGACGTGCTCCAGCCGCACCGCCCCGGATTGAAGGCGGCCGACGAGCGCGGTGTCATCACCCCGCTGGCGGCAGCAGGGATGACCAAGGCCGATGTGCGGGCGGCCTCGCGGCTCTGGGGCCTGCCGACATGGGCCAAGCCGCAGTCGGCGTGCCTCGCCAGCCGAATCGCCTATGGGGTGCGAGTCGACTCGCAGCGGCTGGCCCGGGTGGACCGGGCAGAGGCGGGGGTACGCGCCGCGCTGGACCGCGCGGGCATCGACGTGGTCAATGTGAGGGTGCGCGACCTCGGTGACGAGGCTCGTGTCGAACTCGACACCGCCGCCGTTCCCGCCGCAACCGCGCAACCGGCTGTGGTCGCGGCTGTGGTCGCGGCTGGATTCACCGCGGCCACGGTGGATCCCCGTGGATTCCGCAGCGGTTCGTTGAACGAGGAACTGTCGGCCGCAGATCTGATCGGCCCCAGCAGCCGAGGCTCGTCGTGGCGACTGCCCATCGTGGACTAACCTTGGCTTCGCACAGCGCATGCAGCGCCGTGCACGTCTAGGGAGGTCGCCGTGCCCACCGGTCGCGTCAGGTTCTTCAACGCCGAAAAGGGTTTCGGCTTCATCAGCACTGATGACGATGACGACGTCTTCGTCCACATCTCTGCCCTGCCCGCCGGGACCAGCGAGGTTCAGCCCGGCACAAAGGTCGATTTCAGCGTCGCCGAGGGCCGCAAGGGTCGCCAGGCGCTGTCGGTGACCATCCTGGACGCTCCGCCGTCTGTCGTGCGGGCGAAGCGCAGGAACCCCGCGGACCTGGCCCGGATAGTCCAAGACGCCGCGGTGCAGTTGGACGACATGGCCGAGCAGTTGGGGCAAGGGCATTTCCCCGAGGATGGGCTGGGCAAGCGGACTGCGGTGATCCTGCGCAAGATCGCCGACGAACTCGACGCCTGAGAACCTCGACGCCTGAGCACGCGTACGGTCGAGGCCGACTGGCAGCCCTACTGCTGCACGTCCAAGGCCACCAGCCAGACGCCCTGAACCTGCGCCTCACGCCCCGCTACCACCTGCAGGGTCACCGGCTGGCCGGGGGTGGACGTCGTCACCCGGTAGTACTTCGTCTCCAGGGTCTCCGGCACGACTGGTTGCCCCTGGGCGCGGATCTGCCACCCGGCCTCTGCCACGACTGGGTCGACGCTGATGCCCAGCGTGTTGCCCGGCTGTGCGGGCAGGGAGGGAAGGCCTTCGGTGCGGCTTCCCTGCAGGATGTCCTCGGCGCATTGGCCCTCGCCCAGGCTCGTCTCTTCGAAGGACCAGCACAATGCCTCGGCGGAAACGCTGTGGGTACCGCTCCAGACCGTGATCGACGGCGGCGGCTTCTCGCACGCGGTCACCATGGCGGCCACCGCCACAGCCGATCCGGTCATACCGACGGTCCTGGCCCAGCGCATTCAGCCTCCCGATGTTGTGCTTCAGGTTATCGCTGCCTCCGCGCCGAGCGGCACCAGCCCACCGTTTCGGGGACGCGCCCCGCTCAGGAGTGGCCCAGATCGAACTCGTCGACGGCCATTTCGTCAAGGGCCGCGAGCGGGCGTCCGGCGCGCACCATCCGCGGCACCGCCTCGGAATGTGCCCCGCAGCCGTGCTCCAGCGAGACTGCGTGTCCGTCGGAGTCGGACAGCCGGTTGGTGCACAGCCCGAAGGCCTGCCCCAGCGGACCGCCGATGGTCAGCATCCAGCCGCAGGCGCCGCACTGTCCCGGCGCCGATCGGGTCGTGGCGTTGCCGGGGCCGTGCTCGCCCCGGTGCCAACGGGTGGCAGCGGATTCCCGTCCGAATGCGGACGGCACTCGCGGGCGCTGGATGAACGGTTCCCAGTTGACCGGGTGGAGGGGCCCGGGGTCCAGCTCGCCGGCAAGGTCGTCGCTGCCCGACCACCCGGGGGCGAGCCTCGGTTCGTCGGGGTCGGTGGGGATCAGCGCGCCGGCGGAGAGGTCGCCCTGTTCGATGCGTTCGGTCCACGGCACCCACTCCGGGGCGACGATGGCGGCTGGCCCGGGCCTCAGCGAGACCTCGTTGATGGTGACGGTCCGCGAGCGCGGTGCCCGCACGACTGTCACCTGCCACTGCCACCCCTCGTAGCCCGGCATCGTGCACCGGAAATGGTGGGAGACGAGGCGGTCGTCCTCGGCGACGGCCTCGATATGGCCGGCGACGGCCTCGGGGCCGGCGTCGGCGATGACCGCGGCCAAGGCCTGGTCGATCGCGGCTGCACAGATCGGATCGGCCGCGCCGGCATCGGAGGTGCGCACGAGGGTGGACATGGGCCGATTGTCGCAGGTCAGGCGAGGCTGAGGAACAGCTTCTCCAGCTGCTCCGGGCTGATCGGCGGCTCGTCGCCCCGAGCAGACGCCGCGGCGCACTGCTGCAGACCGTCGCTGATGATCCGCAGGCCGGCCCGGTCCAGGGCCCGAGAGGCCGCAGCCAGCTGCGTCACGATGTCAGTGCACTCGCGGCCCTCGTCAATCATCGTGATGATGCCGTTCACCTGTCCCTGCACCCGCCGAAGCCGGTTCACGACATCCTGTCGGCAGGATCCCTCAATCTGCATCTGACTGTTCTCCTCTCGGTGGCCCCGTGGGTACCACCAGGATGTGCGTGGCGACATTCGTCTCGATCTCGGCGTATTCCCCCGCGCTTCCGACCAGTACCCGGTCATTGCGTGCGCGGCACTTGACTGTTGCCCCCGCGTGGACCCCGACGCGGCGCAACTCGCGCAGGGTCGCCTCCTGCGACTGGGCCGTCTCGTCGATGCGTTGCACGGTCACGTAGCGGATCTGCTCCCCCGCGGCCGTTGCCAGGTCCAGCGCATCCGGCGGCAGTCCGACGTCGGCGGCCGGTTCGTCGAGTTCGGCGAGCGCGGGGATGGGATTGCCGAACGGGGAGACGCGCGGATGGCCGAGGATATCCAGCAGGCGGCGCTCGACGTCCTCGCTCATGACATGCTCCCAGCGACAGGCTTCGGCGTGGATTCGTTCCGGGTCCAGCCGCAACACATCGGCGAGCAGGCACTCGGCCAGCCGGTGCTTGCGCATCACCCGTGCCGCCATGGCACGCCCAGAGTCGCTGAGGACTATCCGCCGGTCCCCCCGCAGGGACAACAGTCCGTCGCGCTGCATCCTCGCCACGGTCTGCGACACGGTCGGGCCGCTCTGGGACAACCGTTCGGCGATCCGCGCCCGCAGCGGTGGCGTCCCCTCTTCCTCGAGTTCGAAAACGGTGCGCAGATACATTTCAGTGGTATCGATGAGATCACTCATCATTCCTCCTCCATGCCCTGCCGGGTATCCATTGTGGCCCCCTGGGCGCCCTTGCGCGGAATCGGCTGCCGCGCCCGCCGGCGGCAGCCGCTACGAGGGGCATTGCCGCTGCGGTTGTGCCAGCATGATCGCGAAGATTGGGGCGCAGCGATGGGCGTAGACATTCCGGAGACGATGACCGGGGCGGTACTCCCCGGGGATAGCACCGTGCAGTTCCGCGAAGTCCCGGTGCCGACGCCGGGCCACGGGCAGGTGCTGGTGAAGACGAAGTCGTCCACGATCTGCGGCAGCGACATCAGAGCGATCTACCACCAACACCTCGGCAAGGGCCCCGAGGGCTACCAGGGTGTGATCGCCGGCCACGAGCCCTGCGGCCAGATCGTTGCCGAGGGTCCCGGGATGAAGCGGTTCAAGGCGGGGGACCGGGTGATCATCTACCACATCTCCGGTTGCGGGATCTGCAACGACTGTCGCCGTGGTTTCTTCATCTCCTGCACCAGCAGCAACCGGGCGGCGCACGGCTGGCAGCGCGACGGCGGCATGGCGCCGTACATCCTGGCCGAGGAGAAGGACCTCGTATTGCTGCCCGACGAGTTGTCCTACACAGATGGCGCGCAGGTCGCCTGCGGCTTCGGCACGTCATACGAGGGCATCGAGAAGATCGGGATCTCCGGCAACGACGCCGTGCTCGTGACAGGTCTGGGGCCGGTGGGCCTGGCTACGCTCATGCTCGCCAAGGCGCTCGGGGCCAACATGCTCATCGGCACCGATGTGGCCGAGGACCGGCTGCAGTTCGCCCGCGATCTCGGGATTGTGGACCATGCGCTGATGTCCGGGCCGGACAACGTTGCGCAGATCCGGGCACTGACCGGCGGCCATGGTGTGGAGCGGGCTATCGACTGCAGCGGCAACGACAAGGCGAGGCTCACCGCGGTGCAGGCCACCCGCAAGTGGGGCAAGATCGCGTTGGTCGGCGAAGGGGGGTCACTGTCGTTCTCCCCAAGCCCCGACCTCTTGCACGAGCAGAAGAGCATCCACGGTTCGTGGGTCACCAGCATCTGGCGCATGGAGGAACTTGTGGAGAAGTTGGTTCGTTGGCAGATCCACCCCGACCGCCTCGTGACCCACCGGTTCAGTCTCGAGCAGGCCGACGATGCCTATGCGCTGATGGCCAGCGGCAAGTGCGGCAAGGTGGCGGTCGTCTTCGACGAAGAGCTCGCCGGATAGCGCCGCCGGAACGGATAGCACTGCCGGGACGGAGTGTGGTGCAGCCCCGCGGGCGCTGTTCCCCCGTCCGAGGGCACTAGCGTGTGGACTATGAACGTGGTCGTGTGGTTCCGGCGGGACCTGCGGTTGCACGACCACGGCGCGCTGGCTGCGGCCCAGGGCCACGACGTCGTCCCGTTGTTCGTGATCGACCCCCGGTTGTGGCGCGGGGCCGGGGCGCTGCGCCGCAGCCGGTTGTTGGTGTCGCTGCGGTCGCTGGATGCCGAGATCCGCGGGGCCGGCGGGCCCGGGCTGGTTGTTCGAACCGGCGACCCCGCCCGGGTCGTCGTCGACGCAGCGCGCGGCGCGGGCGCGGACCATGTGCTGTTCAGCGAGGACTTCGGCCCGTACGGGCGGCGCCGCGATGCGGCGGTCGCGGCGGCTCTGCGCGCCGCCGGAGCGGAGTTGGCCGCCACCGACACCGCCTATCTGCACGCTCCCGGCTCGATCGTGACCGGCGGCGGTTCGGGCTACTCCGTCTTCACGCCCTACTACCGCGCGTGGGCCGCCCGGGCGACGCCGGCGCCTATGGACGGCGTGGACACGGTGTTCAGCGGGGCGCTCGCCACCGAGGAGATACCCCCGCCGGAGGTTGACGTTCCGGGTGGTGAGGCGCACGCGGCCGACCAGTTGGATTCCTTCGCCGAATCGGGGCTGGACGCCTACGCTGCGGCTCGCAACCGGCCTGATCTGGATTCCACCAGCAGGCTGGGAGCCGCCCTGCACTTCGGCGAACTGCATCCACGCACCGTCGTGGCCCGAGTCGGCGGTGTCGGCGGGCCAGCCGCGGCGTTCGTGCGGCAGCTGTGCTGGCGCGACTTCTACGCCGACGTCCTCCATCGCATCCCGTCGGCCACCTCCCAGAACATCAACCGCCGGTTCGACCGGATGCCGTGGATCACCGGCGAGGCGGCCGACGACCTGTTCGCCAGTTGGGCCGCCGGGCAGACCGGCTACCCGTTCGTGGACGCGGGCATGAGGCAGCTGGCCGCCACCGGCTGGATGCACAACCGGGTACGGATGGTGGTGGCGTCGTTCCTCACCAAGGACTTGTTGATCCACTGGAACCGCGGCGCGCGATGGTTCCTGGAGCACCTGCTCGACGCCGATGTCGCCAACAATGCCCTCGGCTGGCAGTGGACCGCCGGTACCGGAACCGACGCTGCCCCCTACTTCCGCGTCTTCAACCCGGTGCTGCAGGGGCTGAAGTTCGACCCCGACGGTGACTACGTGCGCACGTTCGTCCCCGAACTGCGCCACCTGCCCGCCGCAGCCGCTCACGAGCCCTGGCGGTACCCGGACGGATACGCCCACGGCTATGCACGGCGCATCGTCGACCACGCCGAGGCCCGTTCCGAAGCGCTGCGCATCTACGACGGGATCAAGGCCGCAGGGTAGCGCCGAGTGAACAACACTCTGCCATCGGGTGAAGAGAATGCGGCTCCTGGCGGTGTTGTAGTGGCACAATGGTGCAATGTTCGCCCTTGCAGTGCTATCGCTGAAGGGCGGCGTGGGAAAGACGACGGTCACGCTCGGGCTCGCCGGTGCCGCCCAGCGGGCAGGCCTGAAGACCCTGGTCGTGGATCTCGATCCACAGGCCAACGCGACACTCGGGCTCAACCCCAGGAACGCTGAACTCACCGTCAGCGATGTTCTGGCCGACGCCCGCCGGGGGGTCGCCGCCGACGCGGTGGTGGCCAGTTCCTGGGGGTCGGATGTTTCGCTGATCGCCAGCGAAGCCGCGCTCACCCACCGCAACGCCGGTGGCACGCCCGACTCGGTGCACCGCCTCCAGCGGAGCCTCCAAGGCGTCGCGGAGACCTACGACCTCGTTCTGCTGGATTGCCCCCCGTCGATGGGCGAGATCTCCCGCAACGGCCTCGTCGCCGCGACCCACGCGCTCGTCGTCACCGAGGCCGGGTACTTCGCCCTGAACGGGGCGCAGCAGGCTCTGGAATCGGTCGCCGTGGTCCGCTCGTCCACCAACCCGCAGTTGCGCGCCGCCGGGATCGTGCTCAACCGCCTGCGCGCCAGCACCAAGGAGCAGAACTACCGGCTCGCGGAGTTGCGCGCCGCCTACCCCCATTTGCTGTTGGAGCCCCCCATCCCCGAGCGTTCGGCGATCCAGCGCGCGCAGGGCGCCGGGGTGCCGCTGCATCGGGCTGGCCGCGGCGGCGCCGCCGTCGCCCGGGTGCTGGACCAGCTCCTGGCCAGGATTCAGGATCGGGCCGTGTCCCTTTCAGTAGCAGGAGTTGGATAGAACCATGCCGCAACCCCGCCCAGCGCTTCGCAGGGCCCCCGACGCCGACGTCCATCCGGCCATGGTGATCCCCATCCAAGCCGGACTGCGACCGGCGACGGTCGAAGTAGACCCACCGCCCGCGGCAAGTCCGAAGAAGAACAAGAAGGCCAAGAAGGCGGCCAAGGCCACGAAGGCGAAGAAGGCCAAGAACAAGGGCAAGAAGCCCGCAAAGGCCCAAGGCGGCGTCGCCGTCAAGTCCAAACGCTTCCTCGGCGCCGGGAGGGCGACATCGGACGTCATGTTGGCGCACTCGCCGAAGCGCGTGGCGCTCAACGTGAAAGTGCCCCGGGGGATCCGCGACGAGATCCGCGAGGTCTCGCGCATGTCCGGTGCCAGCGAAGATGATCTGGTGAGTGAATTGCTCTCGGCAGGTTTGTCAGATCCCCGCAGATGGTGACTCCCCACGGCGAATCAGTAGCACCCGAGGTGATGCGGGCAAGGGTGCAGTACGAGGTTCCAGGGCTGTTGGAGAACACTCTGGAGTCGACGCCGCTGCAGCAGTTCGACAAGTGGTTCCGCGAGGCCGCCGCGGCGGGAGTTCCGGAGCCCAACGCCATGAGTCTGGCGACGGTTGGCCCCGAAGGACCCCGCGTGCGGGTTGTGCTGGCCAAAGAGGTGGCGGCGGACGGGATCCGCTTCTTCACCAACCTCGGCTCCGCGAAGGCCGTCGAACTGCGGTACGACGCGCGTGCGGCGGTGGTGTTCGCCTGGATCTCGCAGCACCGGCAGGTGCGCTTCGCCGGCACTGTCTCCGAGCTGCCGCGCGAAGAGTGCGCCCAGTATTTCGCCAGCAGACCCCGTGAGGCGCAGGTCGGGGCGTGGGCATCGCATCAGTCCCAGGTCATCGAGTCGCGCGAATGGCTGCGCGAGCGTGTCGCAGGGGTCGCACGGGAGTTCCCGCCCGATTCGGACATCCCCCTGCCCGACCATTGGGGCGGATATCTGATCCGTCCCACGGCGGTGGAGTTCTGGCAGGGGCAGCCGTCCCGCCTGCATGATCGGATCATCCTTCGGGCGGCGGCCCCCGATGCATCGCTGGACGATTCAGCGGCGTGGAACGCGGCGCGGCTGTCGCCCTGATGGCTGCCTCGGGCGGGCTTTCGGGGGAGTCAGTGACACGGGCAGCGGCTTCATCGGGTTGAATCGGACCAGGATCAGCAACCGGGAGGTGCCGATGTCGGAGTTCGTTCCAGGGCTGGAAGGCGTGATCGCGTTTGAAACCGAGATCGCGGAACCCGACAGGGACGGCGGCTCGCTGCGGTATCGGGGCGTCGACATAGAAGATCTCGTCGGCCGGGTGTCCTTCGCCAACGTGTGGGGATTGCTGGTGGACAACGAGTTCAACCCGGGTCTGCCACCCGCGGAGCCCTATCCCATCCCGGTCCATTCCGGCGATGTGCGGGTGGATGTCCAATCGGCGATCGCGATGCTGGCGCCCGGTTGGGGGTTGCGCCCGCTGTTGGACGTCGACGACGACACCGCCCGCGAGAACCTGGCGCACGTCTCGGTGATGGCCATGTCGTTCGTGGCGCAGTCCGCTCGCGGTATCGGCGTGCCGATGGTGCCGCAGTCGGAGATCGACAAAGCCCACACCATCGTCGAGCGGATGATGATCCGCTGGCGCGGCGAACCCGACCCCGCCCACGTCAAAGCCGTCGACGCCTACTTCGTGTCCGCGGCCGAGCACGGCATGAACGCCTCAACCTTCACCAGTCGGGTCATCGCCTCCACCGGCGCCGATGTGGCGGCGGCTATCTCCGGGGCCATGGGAGCGATGTCCGGCCCGCTTCACGGCGGTGCCCCCTCGCGGGTGCTGGGCATGATCAAGGCCATCGAGGACACCGGCGACCCGCAGGGCTACGTCCGCGGTGTCCTCGACCGGGGCGAGCGCCTGATGGGATTCGGCCACCGCGTCTACCGGGCGGAGGACCCCCGTGCGCGGGTGCTGCGCCGTACTGCGCGGGAGTTGGGCGCCCCGCGGTACGAGGCTGCCGCGGCCTTGGAACAAGCCGCTCTGGCGGAGTTGCGGGAGCGGCGGCCCGACCGGGTCCTCGAGACGAATGTCGAGTTCTGGGCCGCGATCGTGTTGGACTTCGCGGAGGTCCCGCCTGACCTGTTCACGTCGATGTTCACGTGCGCCCGGCTCGCCGGGTGGAGCGCCTACATCCTGGAACAGAAGAAGACAGGCCGGCTGATCCGCCCGTCGGCCCGGTATGTCGGCCCGCGCCCGCGTCGGCCCGAACGGGTCCCCGGATGGGATTCTTTGCTGTTCACCGAATCGGGCAACCCCACCGACAACGACGCCTGACGCTGCGCCGCAAGGTTGGCCGGAGTCGGTGGCCGCCGCGGAACGGCCCTGGCATACCGTGGGATCAAGCCGCAGCGTCGGCCGACGTCGGCGCCACACCCAGTCGAAAGGTTGCTGATGTCCCTCGATATCGCCATCCCCGCCGAACTGCTGCCGCGAGACGGCCGGTTCGGTGCTGGCCCCTCCAAGGTGAGGCCGCAACAGCTCGATGCGCTGCAGCGCGCTGCAGCCGACTACCTCGGCACCAGCCACCGACAGTCGGCGGTCAAGTCGCAGGTGGGGCGCGTGCGGCAGGGGCTGCGAGACCTGTTCGACCTCCCGGACGGCTACGAGGTAGTCGTGGGGAACGGCGGTGCCACGGCCTTCTGGGAAGTGGCGGTGTTCGGCCTCATCGAGCAGCGGGCGCAGTTCCTGTCCTTCGGGGAGTTCGGGTCGAAGTTCGCCAAGGCAGCCGGCAGTGCACCGTTCCTCGGCGACCCGACGGTGCTGACCGCCGAGCCCGGTTCGGCGCCCGACTTCCAGTACGAGGAAGGTGTCGACACGTACGCCTCCCCGCACAACGAGACATCCACCGGTGTCGCCATCACCCCGAGACGGGTGCCCGACACCGACGCCCTCATGCTCTTCGACGCCACCTCGGCCGCGGGAGGGCTGTCGGTGGACCCCGCTGCGTTCGACGTCTACTACTTCGCGCCGCAGAAGTGCTTCGCCTCTGACGGGGGGTTGTGGTTCGCGCTGATGTCCCCGGCGGCGTTGGAGCGCGCCCGGGCGGTTTCGGCGTCGGGGCGGTACATCCCCGCCTTCTTGGACCTGACCACGGCGATCGACAACTCGATGAAGAACCAGACCTACAACACACCCGCCCTGGCGACCATCTTCCTCATGGCCGAGCAGATCGACTGGTTCAACAGTCAGGGCGGGCTGCCGTGGTGCGTGCAGCGCACCGACGACAGCTCCACACGTCTGTACGGCTGGGCCGAGTCCAACCCGGTGACGACCCCCTTCGTGACCGATCCAGCGTTGCGTTCCCCGGTGGTGGGCACCATCGACTTCGATGACTCTGTGGACGCCGCCGCCGTTGCGAAGGTTCTGCGGGCCAACGGCGTCGTGGACACCGAGCCCTACCGGAAGCTGGGGCGCAACCAGTTGCGGGTCGCGATGTACCCGGCGGTGGACCCCGCCGACGTCACCGCGCTGACCCGCTGCATCGACCACGTCGTCGAGCGGCTGGTGGGGTGAGGACGGCAAGATGGGTGAGCCTGCGCCCGATCGGATGCGCAGCGCTTAACCTGTATCCGTGAGTGACGTCAAAGACAAGCCGAGGAGCCGAAGCGTGGACCGCCGCCCGGACCAGGTTCCCCATCATCCCAAGGTGTTGACCGCGGGGATGATCGTCACCGGGATCGCCCTGGCGGCCATGGTCGTCTGGTTCTGGTCGGTCAGCACGGGTCCCGGGCTTGTCATCACCGCCGAGCAGCAGCGCGCCGCGGAGATCCAGGCCGCAGAAGAAGCCGAGGCCGAGGCCGCCGCCGAGCAGGACAAGACCCAGGCCGATCTCGATCGGGAGGCGGAGTCGAGGGGGGCCAAGAACAAGAAGAAGGGCGGCTCCGGCGGCAAGGGCGCCCCGCCCGCAGCGCCCGCAGCCAGCGACACCGTGACCGACCAGGTGGAGCTGACCACCTATTCGATCCTCTCGGTCAACGGGGTGCTCAACGTTGGCGGACAGTTGGAGAACGTCGGCGTGCAGCCGCTCAGCGGCACGGTGCGGGCCTACGTGTACATCGACAGTGAGCCCGTCGCGACCGCCACCACGGAGATCACCGGGCTGGAGCCCGGGAAGAGCACCAAAGTGAACATGGTCAGCGACAGTGAGTACCAGCCGGGCGAGAAGGTGGTCCTGTTGGAGTTCGAATCGCGCAAGTAGCCGCCGTTGCCGCCACCACGATCACGTAGCCTCCTTGCTGTGGACCCTCGCACCCGGCGGATGGTGACGGTGGCAGTGCTGGCGCTGCTGATCGCGATCGTCGTCGCCGGAGCCCTGTTCCGGTGAGCGGCCGTGTCCCGGCTCTGATCGCGGGTGTCCTGGTCGCCGTATTCGCAGCCCTTCCTGCCTCCGCTTCGGCCGCGTCCGGCGATGCTGAGGAACTTCTGGCCGAGTACGCCCCGGTCGTGGTGCTGCGCGAGCAGCCTGCCGAGTGCGGGCCCGGCGAGCCGTACCGGCCCGTGCCGGTGGATGTTGTGCTGGACCGTGCCGATGTAGCGCTTCGTGACGCTGACGGCCGCGAGGTCGTCCGAGCTCCGAGCGCGGAAGATCTGCAGGGCCGACCCGACGGCGATTACCTGGACTTCCCCGGCGACCCGCTCGACCCGGCGTGCGACTACGAGAGGTGGTTCGACCGGATCGGCGCCGAGACCCGCGCCGCGGTCTATGGCCGGGTGGCGGCGGACCCCGCCCACCCCGGCATGACCGTGGTCCAGTACTGGTTCTGGTGGGTCTTCAACGATTGGAACGACCGCCACGAGGGTGACTGGGAGATGGTCCAGCTCACCTTCGACGCTCCGAACGCCACAGCCGCGCTGACGGTGCCGCCGAGCACGGTCGCGTTCGCCCAGCACGAGGGCGCCCAGGTGGCCGAGTGGGACGATCCCCAGGTTCACCGGGAGGGCTCTCATGTCGCCGTCTACCCCGGCGAGGGGTCGCACGCGGCGTACTTCACCCAATCGCAGTGGTTCGGAAAGAGTTCCACCGCCGGCTTCGGCTGCGACAACACCTCCATCGGGGGCGGGATCGGGGCTGAACTGCTGCGGCCGCGCGTACTGTCCCTCGACGACGCCGACCCGCCCGCCTGGTTGTCCTTCGAAGGCCGTTGGGGCGAGAAGGAGTTGTCGTTCAACAACGGCCCGACCGGACCGAATATGAAGACGCAGTGGCAGCACCCGGTCTCTTGGACAGTGCAGGAGGGCCGTCCGGACGCCGTTGCGCTGCCGCCCCTTCCGGGGGCGGCGGAGGGGGCGTTCTGTTCGATGACCGCCGCGGGATCGTCGCTGCTGGCGTCGGCGATCGACCGGCCGCTATGGCTGCTTGTGCTCGTGGTCGCGGCTGGCGGGGCTGGCCTGCTGATCTGGCATTCCACCCGCTGGGGCGGATCCCCGCCCCAAGCAGATGCGGAGCGCAGGGCAGGTCAGATCCTGGTCGGCCCGTGGCATTTGATCCGCAGGCAGCCCCTGCCGCTGCTCGGCCTTGCGCTGGGGCTCGCAGCGGTGCTCACCCTGGTGGGCTGGGTGCAGCAGCAGGCGGTCCAAGCAGGCGGCCAGGACGACGTGACGATGGTGGGCGCGCTGCAAGTCTCCTGGGTGGGGATTGTCACGGTCGTGTGCGTGTCGGTGGGTGCTTGGGTACTGACGGCGATCGCCGCGGCGGGGGCGGGCGGCGTCACAGCCGGGACGGGGGCCGCTGCGGGGGCGCGCGCGTGGCGGGTCTACCTCGCCACGTATCTGGTGATCGCGGCTAGCGCCGCGGTGGTCGTGCTGCTGCCGGTGTCGCTGATTCTGGCGGCGCGCTGGGCGGCGGCACCGGGGGCGGCGGCGACAGAAGGGCTGGGGGTCCGCGCCTCGTGGCGGCGCAGCACAGCACTCACGCACGGCAGGCGCTGGCGCTCGCTGGGGATCACCCTGGGCCTGTTCGCGCTGGTCTGCCTGCCGGGGCCGGCGATCGGGGCGTTCCTGCTGCTGCTGACGCCCTTGCCTTTCGCGGTCGTCAATCTGGTCACGGTTGTGTTGCTGTCGCTGGGCGTGGCGCTCGGGGGTGTGGGGCTGGTGTTGCACTTCCTCGACCTGAGGCGGCGCACTCCCGGGCCGGGGTCCGATAGCCTGCCCGAGTGAGGAGATCGGATGGCTGAGGACGGCGACTTGCCCGAGGACGTCAAACCCCTCGATGTGGATGGTGTGACGGCTGTCGCGATCGGCACGGTCTTGTGGCTCGTCGCCCTGGTCGTTCTGCTGTTGATGCGCGACCGGCTGGCCGAGACCGATTCGCAGTGGTGGATCTGGGTGGCGGCTACTGGCGCGGCCCTCGGCCCGCCCGGGCTCTGGTACACGATGCGGCGTCGCTCCGCCTACCGCAGGCAGGAGCAGCAGCCGGCGGCTGCCGGCGGTGGGGAATGAGCGCGACGGACGTCCTCGCACCCGGCTCCCTCACCGGCAGGACCGCGTGGGTGAGCGGGGCGGGAACTGGGATCGGCAGGGCCATCGCAGTGGGCCTCGGCGGCTTGGGGGCATCGGTATTCTGCGTCGGACGTCGGACCGGGCCGTTGACCGAAACCGTCGCGGCCATCGCTGAGCTGGGCGGAACCGCGGTGGCGCACAGCGCCGACGTGCGGGAGCCGGACGCTGTCGAGGAGGCGGTAGACGCTGCCGTGTCCGCCTTCGGCGGACTCGACACCGTGGTCAACAACGCCGGCGGCCAGTTCGTCGCTCCGGCGCAGGCCATCACGGAGAACGGCTTCCGTGCTGTCACCCGGTTGAATCTCGACGCGGTCTGGCGGGTGACGACACGAATCGCGGCCCGCTGCCTGATCCCCGCCGGCTACGGCAAAGTTGTGTCCATCACCATGACTCCGCGCCGCGGCATGCCGGGGATGTCCCATTCCTCCGCTGCCCGCGCCGGGGTGGAGAGCCTGACCGCGACGTGGGCCCAGGAGTGGGGCCGATATGGCATCCGCACTTCGGCCGTGGCCCCCGGCATCGTCCACACCGAGGCGTGGGAGGCCAAGTACGGGCTGGACCCCGATCAGGTGTCGCGCGTGATCCCCGTGGGGCGACTGCAGCGGCCCGATGAGATCGCCGCACTCGTGGCGTTCCTCGTCTCGGAGGCGGGCGACTACATCACCGGTCAGACATTCGTCGCCGACGGCGGCTGGGACCTCGCCGGCCCTGCGGCGGCTCTCAGCGGCAACTGAGGCCGCCGCAGGCGCAGGCCCTGCAACGGATCAGGGAAGCTTGACGTGCCCGTTCTTCATCTTCCACATGAAGTACTTCTCGAAGGCCACCTTGAACGCATGGTTCTGCGGGCCGGGGATCATGACGCTGTGCTTGCGGGGCGGCAGCATCTTGTCCGCGAGGATCATCACGCCGTTGTTGCCGGCGTCCATGACGCAGATCGCCTTCATGTCGGCGAACTCCTTGTGCTCGCTGACCGGTTCACCCTTGATCTGGTGCACGACGTTGTCCGCCGCAACCCGGGCCATGACCTCGGTCGGGAAGCCCGTCTTGGGCAGCCCGGTCGGCGTCGGCGTCTGCCAGGGGACGTCCACCGCCGCTGATATGCCGGCGGCGTACACGTTGTCGAACTTGTCGCTCTGCCAGGTGTCACGCACCTTGACGTAGCCCTTGTCGTCGGACAGGACCGAGTCTTTGACCACATCCTGGCCGGAGAACGGCGGGATGATCATCGCGTAGGAGAAGGGCAGCTCCCGGCCGTCGGCGAGTTTCACCGAGTCGGTGTCGATCGACTCCATGCCCACGCTCATGACGGCATCGATCTTCTCCTTCTTGAGGAACATCTTCAGCAGGCTTTCGCCGTGGGGCAGCCCGCCGATGCCGAAGTGCCCGAGGAAGGGCTCACTGGATACGTACGTCAGTTTCACCTGATCCTTCAGTCCGGCTTTGCGCAGCTGGTGGGACAGGTTGAACAGGTATTCGTAGGCGGCGCCGAAGCAGCCGGAGGACTGCGTGGCACCAACCACGACATCACCAGGATTCTTCAGGAACCGCTGCCACGCCTCGCCGGCCTTGATGGCGTCTTCCAGCGTCGTGATGGTCACCGCGTTGCCCTCGGCCAGGCCGGGCACGATGTGCATGTTGTTCTTGTAGCCCGTGGCGATGATCAGGTAGTCGTAGCGGTAGTCCTTGCCTCCAGCGGTGACCTGCTGGATGTCCGGCTCGATCTTCGTCGCCGCGGCGTGGATGAACTCCACACCGTGCTGGTCGAAGGTGGGGGCCACGGGGAACGTGATGTCCTCAGGCGTGCGTTTGCCGAAGGGCAGCCAGATCAGCGATGGGTTGAAGAGGAAGCGATCGCTGGCGGAGATGACCGTGACATCAACATCGTCCTCCAGTGCGTGCTTGACGTGCAGTGCGGCGTTGATCCCCGCGAAGTTGCCGCCGAGAATCAGAACCTTCTGTGCCATTGTGTGACTCCATCCGTTGTTCCTGCGATGGGGATCGCCCATCTCACTGTCCATCGTCCCGTCGGTACGCCCCCGGGTATCCCGCAAAGGCCCCGTAAGCTCGGGACCAAAGTCCCGACGGATCCTGCGACGCTCGCGAATGGGTGACCTGGATCACAGTTCGGCAGGCCTGTGTGATATAGGACACATTCTGATTGGCGTCCGCTGACACAGATGCGGTTGAATCCCAGGGAAGCGCGGAGCACGATTCGCCGTAGGAGCGATGCGTCGGGAGGTGCCGATGAGCCGGGACCCGGTTGAGTTGTCACCCCTGCACCGGTCGGATCTTTCCCTGGCCGGATTCCTGCTGCACAACCGCTGGCCCGACACGATGCGGGAGTGGGCGCAACTGCTGGTGCTCGCCGTGCGCATTGCCGCCGTGCCGGGAACGGTGCCGACCTCGGAGATCTTCGCGACCCGCGACGACAAGCCCGAACTGCCCTCACAGGACGTGGTGGGATTCGTCGAATGCGCCGGTCGGGCGCTCGGTCCAGACGCTCCGGCTCCGGGTTCGCTGCACAGCGCGCACGCCTTGATGGTGCTGCACCCGCCGCAGGAGACGGTGGCCACGATGCCCGACGACGAGGACAGCGCGTCCGGTTGCCTCTTCCTGCCCGGAATACCGGAGTTGGGCCTGGAGCATCGGGCCGCCTGGGTTGAGGCCGATCAGGAGGGCAACGTCAACCGGCTTCTCGGCAGGGCCAACGTCGACCCGGCGGCGGATCCCGACCTGGCCGTCCTGGCCACTTTCCGTGCCGCCTAGCCCGACCATGTCAGCCCCCCTGCGGCGGTGGCCAGGACCGTGAGCGACAGTTGGGGGATGAGCAGCAACAGCCCCCCGGGCGACGGGCCATTCCCCAGCCCTGCCGCCCAGCAGCGGCAAGGGCTCCCGCCCTTCGAGAACCCGCCTGTGGAAACTCCGCCCTTCGCCGCCCGGGCTGCCGCCCCGGCGAGCGGCGCGGCGCCCGCATCTTCCCGTGGCACGAGGCTGCTGTTCTGGGGCGGCCTCGTGCTGATGTTGCTGGCTGCAACGGCGTTGATCGTCGACTGGGCGTCGCGCAACTACGAGATGAGCCAATTGCTCACTGCCATCGAAGCCTCAGAGGCCCAGATGGCGCAGGCGCAGGATGGCATCATCGAGGTCGAGCTGCCGCCCGATCCGTCGCCGGAACAGATCGAGAAGGCAGGCGCCGAGTTGCGGTCGATCTCAGCCGCGGGCAGCGACGCAGTGGCGGAGGCGGGCCTCGACGTCGGGGCCGTGGCATTCCTGCCCTGGCATGCGGACATGGTTTCCGCCCAATCCGCCTACCGGGCCCACAACCAGGCGTGGGTGGACTACCTGGCAAAGGGCGCGAAGGATCCGCAGGACCTGTTCGGCAGCAACAATGCGATTGAACCCACCTGGCGGCGGGCAGAGTTCCAGGTGCGTGAGGCGGTGCCCCCACTCGCATGGCCCGACATCTCCCAACGAGTCGACGAGATCTTCACCGACGACGCCAACTCCGACCCCGGTGGCTCGGTGGACGTCTGAGGCCGCCGCGCCCGGCTCAGCGGCCGGCGGGGGTGACCCCCAGGCTCAGGCCCGCCAGCCCCCGCCGTCGGCCCGCGAGGTTGTCGGCGATATCTGCGATTGCTGCTCCCGCTGGGGAATCCGGCTCCGAAACCACCAGCGGTCGGCCCCCGTCGCCGCCTTCCCGCAACCGGGTGTCGAACGGCACCCGCCCCAGCAGCGGCACGCGCGTACCCAACGCGGTGCTGAGGGTTCCGGCGACCGTGTCTCCGCCGCCGGAGCCGAACAGGTCGATCGGTTCCCCGCAATGGGGGCAGGGGAAGGCACTCATGTTCTCGATCACGCCGGCGATCTTCTGATGGGTCTGTTGCGCCAGCATCCCGGCACGGACGGCGACCTCGGCTGCCGCCTGCTGGGGCGTGGTCACGATCAGCAACTCCGCTCCCGGCAGCAGCTGCGCCGTTGAGATCGCGATGTCACCGGTCCCCGGTGGCAGGTCCAACAGCAGCACATCAAGATCACCCCACCAGACGTCGGTGAGGAACTGCTCCAGGGCCCGGTGCAGCATCGGCCCGCGGAAGGCCACCGGCTCGGCGGATCCCCCCCGTTTGAACGGCAGCATCGAGATCGCCCGCACACCGTGCGCGTCGGGTGGCAGCAGCATGCCGTCCACAACTGTCGGCGGCCTGGTCAACCCCAGCATCCTCGGCACGGAGTGGCCGTAGATGTCGGCGTCCAACAGGCCGACGGTGCGGCCCCGCGCGGCTAGCGCGGCGGCCAGGTTGACCGTGATGGATGACTTCCCGACCCCGCCCTTCCCGGACGCAACCGCGTAGATGCGGGTGAGGGATCCGGGTCGGTTGAACGTGATCTCCTTGGTGGGTCCGCGCAGCGATTCGCGCATCTTGGTGCGCTGCTCGTCGGTCATCACCCCGAGTTCCACGTCGGCGGCGGCCACGCCGGCGACCCCGGACACCGCCCGGGTGACGCGATCGATGATCTCGGTCTTCAAGGGACAGCCGCTGACGGTCAACAGCACCCGCACCCGGACGCGGCCGCCGTCCACCTGCACGTCGTCGACCATCCCCAGATCGGTGATGGGACGGCGGATCTCGGGATCCTCCACCGTCGCAAGGGCAGCCATGATCGCGTCGTGGTCAACAGGAGTCATGGGTCAAGGCTAAGCGGGGTTTGCCGGGACCGCCGACTCCCCACCCTGGTCCCCCTTGCGCTTCTTGGAAGTCTTCTTCGATTCCCTCTTGCGCACCTGGTCCTCTTCCAGCAGATCGCGGATCTCCTCCAGCACGCCGCGCAACTCGCTGCGCACATAGTCGCGGGTGGCGGCCTCGCCGAGGGCCAGGCGCAGCGTGGCCACTTCGCGCACGATGTACTCGGTGTCGGCGACCAGCCGCTCGGAGCGGTCGCGGTCCTCGGCCCATTGCACCCGGTCGCGGTCGTCCTGCCGGTTCTGGGCCAGCAGGATCAGCGGGGCCGCGTAGGACGCCTGCAGCGACAGCAGCAAGGTGAGGAAGATGAACGGATAGGGGTCCATCGCCTCTGGGCTGGTCACGGTCAACACGACGTTGAGCACGATCCACGCGATGATGAGCAACGTCATCCATAGGATGAAGCGCCAGGTCCCGAAGAATCGAGCCACCTTCTCGCTGAAGCGGCCGAACGTCTCCGGGTCGTACTCCAGCCGCAGGCCGGGCCCCCGGTCCATCGGTTCGTCCAGGCGCCGTTCCACCGGTCGGCGTCGCAACGGCCGCTCAACCATGCGCCACCCCCTGGCCGCCCTCGGCATCCTCGTCGCGCCAATCCTCCGGCAGCATGTGGTCCACGAGGTCGTCCACGGTCACCGCTCCGAGCAGGTGGTCGCTGTCATCCACGACCGGCACGGCCACAAGGTTGTAGGTCGCGAAGTAGCGGGCCACATCACCCAGGGGGGTCTGCGGGCCGATCGGCTCCAACTCGGAATCGACCACGGCGGAGACCAACGATGCCGGGGGTTCCCGCAGCAGCGCCTGGAAGTGGGCCGCACCCAGATACTGCCCCGTCGGCGATTCCAAGGGCGGTCGGACCACATAGACCTGGGCCGCCAGCGAGGGAGGGATCTCGTAGCTGCGGATGTGCGCCAGCGCCTCAGCGATCGTCGCGTCCGGCCCCAGGATCACCGGCTCGGTCGTCATCAGACCCCCGGCGGAATCCTCCGCGTACCGCAACAGCGCTCGGATGTCCTCGGCTTCCTCGTCCTCCATCCGCTGCAGCAGGGCCGCCTGCAGCGACGGCGGCAGCTCCCCCACCAGGTCGGTGGCGTCGTCGGGCGACATCTCCTCCAAGACGTCCGCGGCGCGCTCGGCGTCGAGTTGGGACAGGATCTCCGCGGCGTCGTCCTCGTTGAGCTCACCCAGCACCAGGGCCAGCCGGCTGTCGTCCAGCGACCCGGCGATCTCCAGCCGCCGCACCAGCGGCAGATCCTGCAGCATCTGCGCCAGATCCTGCGGGCGCAGCGACTCGACGTTGGCCAGCACTGCGTCGGCGCCCTGATGGCTCGTGCTGTCGCGCAGCCCCTCGACATCATTCCAAGACACCACGAACGAATGGCCCCTGCGCCGGAATCCACCGCCCTGCTTGACATACAGCTTGGTGATATCCCAGTCCCGCGAGCGGTCCTGCTCGATGGCAACATCGATGACGCTGGCCGTCTTGCCGTCTGACTTGAGGATGACCGAACGGTCGAGCAGCTCCCCGATGACCAGCGTCTCCGCCGGCCGCTTCTCGAAGCGGCGCAGGTTGACCAGCCCGCCGACCACCACTTGGTTGGCGGCGAACGAACGCACCCGACCGATGGGCAGGAAGATCCTCCTGCGGGGCGGGACCTCCACGAGGAGTCCGAGGACCCGGGGCGGGCGGTCGCCGGTCAGCAGGGTCACGACGAAGTCCCGCACCCGACCAACCTGGTCGCCATTGGGGTCGAATGCCGGCACCCCGGACAGGCGGGCCACGAAGATGCGCGTCGTGTGGCCGGTCACAGTTGGCAGGCTAGTCCCACGACACCGCAAATCTGGGGAAGGGGGCGGGTTCTGCGGCCCCCGGTCGACGTGCGCGCGGCGCCGGAAGGGTTGGATGGCGGCGTGGACAACAGCACCGGGCTGCGGCTGCCCGGACCGCGAGACGCGGCGGTGCTCGCGGTTGCGGTGGTGGCGGTGTCTACCTCGGCGCCCATCATCGCCGCCTGCACCGCCCCCGCCCTGGCCATCGCCTTCTGGCGGTGTGCGCTGGGAGCCGCCGCCACGGCTGCGTGGGCGCTGCGCGGCGGGCCGGGCGCCTTCGGCTCCCTCGATCGCCGTGCCCGGGGGACCCTGCTGCTGGCGGGCGTGCTGCTGGCACTGCATTTCGCCACGTGGATCCCATCGCTGCGGTTCACGTCCATCGCTTCGGCGACGGCGCTGGTGTCCACGCTGCCGGTGTGGTCGGCACTGCTGGCGCGGGCTGCCGGGGTCCGGGTGGGGCGGGGAGTGTGGCTGGGGATCGGGGTGGCATTCGCCGGCATCATGGCGCTGACCGGGATCGACTTCTCCTTGGACCCCCGTTCGCTCATCGGCAACGCGCTCGCGCTCGTCGGCGGGATGCTAGCGGCCGCCTACGTCACCGTGGGGGAGCGTGTCCGCCAAGGGCTGAGCACGGCCGGCTACACCTTCGTCGCCTATACGGTGGCGGCCGCCGTGCTGCTGCCGCTGTGCCTCGTGACGGGGGCGGCGCTGACGGGGTACTCGACGAGGGATTGGGTGCTCATCGCGGCGCTGACGGTGTTGGCACAGCTGTTGGGGCACACCCTGGTCAATTCGGCGCTGCGCACGACGTCGGCGACGGTCGTGAGTCTGGCGCTGCTGTTCGAACTGCCCTGCACAATCCTTGTGGCGGCGGCCTGGTTGGGCCAGTGGCCCGCCCCGGAAGTGGTGCCGGCCCTGGTGCTGCTGGTGGTGGGGCTGGGGGTAGTCGTCCGCTCCGCACGCAGCGGGGCGGCCTAGCCGTCGTGGTAGGCGACGTCCCAGGACTTGACGCCCCGGTTGACCAGGCAGTGCGACAGCTTGCCCACCACGTTCTTCAAGTAGCTGCTCGATGTGGATGTCGCGGCCTCCGCCTCCTCGCTCTCCCACACCGAGACGGTCATTGCCGCGTTGTTGTCGCGGTCCAGGTACAGCGCGGTGCTGACGTATCCCGGCTGAGCCTTGACGACGGGGACGACCTCCTCATGGAAGATCCGAAGGGCTTCATCGGCCATCCCGGGGACGAGTTTGGCCTCGATGGTGCGTGCGTGCATGGGTACCTCCTAGTACGCCTTCAGGCTAGTGCTTCTGATCATGGTGTTGCCCCGGCAACGGGCCGGAGATCGGATTCCGTCCTGCGGGGGCGGTTGCCGGGGGTGCAGAGCCCGGCGGTTACCGTTGATCGTCGTCTGCGCGAGGAAGACTGCGCGCGTGAGTCCTGTGAGAGGTGCCCCCATGAGCGAACAGACCACCACCCGTTCCCTGCGTTCCCGCCGCTCCAACCTGGCGGTCCCGGGCTCGAGTCCGAAGATGCTCGAGAAGGCCAAGGGCCTGCCCGCCGACCAGATCTTCATGGACCTGGAGGACTCAGTTGCCCCGCTCGCCAAGCCCGAGGCGCGCAAGAACGTGGTGGCGGCGCTGAACGAAGGCGGCTATGACGACAAGGTCCGCGTGGTGCGCGTCAACGACCTCACCACGCAGTGGACCTATCAGGACGTGACGGAGATCGTCGAGAACGCGGGACAGAGCCTGGACTGCATCATGCTGCCCAAGGTGCAGACCGCCGCCCAGGTCCAGTGGCTGGACATGACTCTGACCCAGATCGAGAAGACGATGGGCTTCGAGGTCGGGCGCATCGGCATTGAGGCGCAGATCGAGAACGCGCTCGGCCTGGTGAACGTCGATGACATCGCCCAGGCGTCGCCCCGGGTGGAGACCATCATCTTCGGTCCGGCGGACTTCATGGCCAGCATCAACATGAAGTCGCTGGTTGTGGGCGAGCAGCCCCCCGGCTACACCGAGGGCGATGCCTACCACTACATCCTGTCGCGCATCCTCATGGCGGCGCGGGCCTACGACAAGCAGGCAATCGACGGCCCGTACCTGCAGATCCGCGATGTGGAGGGCTACCGCCGCGTCGCCGAGCGCAGCGCCGCACTCGGATTCGACGGCAAATGGGTGCTGCACCCCGGTCAGGTCGAGGCCGCGAACGAGGTCTACAGCCCACGGCAGGACGACTACGACCACGCCGAACTGATCCTGGACGCATACGGCTACTACACCTCGGCCGAGGGTGGTGCCCGCGGCGCTGTGATGCTCGGCGACGAGATGATCGACGAGGCCAGCCGGAAGATGGCGCTGGTCATCGCCGGCAAGGGCCGCGCCGCCGGAATGCAGCGCACCAAGACCTTCACTCCGCCGCAGGACTGACGGGGAGCCCGGGAGGCTGTCGGATGTGCGGACGATATGCGGCCAGCCGGGACAAGGCGACCCTCGTCGAGGAGTTCCACGTCGAACGGGTGCCGGAGCGGGACCTGGCAGCCGACTACAACGTGGCCCCGACCAAAGAGGTCTACATCGTCGCGGATCGTCGGCAAGCCGAGGATCGGCCCCAGCTTCGCGAGCTGGGCATCGCCCGATGGGGGCTCGTGCCCAGTTGGGCGAAGGATCCGGCGATCGGCAACCGCATGATCAACGCGCGGGTGGAGACGCTGACCCAGAAGCCCTCCTACCGGGTGGCGGTCAGCAAGCGGCGATGCCTGCTGCCGGCCGACGGCTACTACGAGTGGTATCAGCCCACCGATCCGGACGCCCCCCGGGGCAAGGGCGGCAAGCCGCTGAAGCAGCCCTACTTCATCCATCCGGCAGACGGCTCCGTCTTGGCCATGGCCGGGCTGTTCGAGTTCTGGCGCGACAAATCCGTGCCGCCGGACGATCCAGGCGCATGGCTGTGGACCACAACCGTGATCACCACCAACGCCACCGACGGGCTCGGCCGGATCCACGACCGGATGCCGATGTGTGTCGCCGCGCCGCAGTGGTCGGCCTGGCTCGATCCGCAGCAGACCGACGGCGCTGCCGCGGTGTCGCTGCTCACCCCGGCGGCGCCGGACTGGCTGCAAGCCGATCCCGTGAGCACCGAGGTGAACAGCGTGCGCAACAACGGCCCGGAGTTGGTCGTGCCCCTGCCCGCCGAATAGCCGGCCTCCTGGCGTCGGACGGCGAAATCGACGCCTCCGCGCGCGGATGATCTGACAGTGTGGGGTCATGAGCCGCATCGTGATCGTCACCGGGGGTGCCTCCGGAATCGGCGCCGGCCTGTGCCGCTCCCACGCCATCGACGGGGACACAGTTGTTGCCGCCGACCTGGACACTGTCGGACTGGGGCTTCTCGCCGACGAGCTGTCGCGCACCGCGCCGGGCACTGTTGCCGCCGCCGAGCTCGACGTCCGTGACGCCGCTGCCGTCCGGGAACTGGTGGACCGCACCGTCGCCGAGCACGGCCGGGTGGACATCATCTACAACAACGCCGGGATCGGCGTCGGCGGCAACACCCACGAGTTGGACACCGCGCACTGGGACCGTGTGATCGACGTCAACCTGCGCGGTGTCGTCCACGGTGTGCAGGCGGCCCTGCCGCACATGCTGCGGCGGGGTGACGGCCACATCGTGAACACCGCGTCCCTGGCGGGCCTCGTGCCATCGCCCGGGTTGGCGCCCTACGCGGCGACCAAACACGCAGTGGTGGGGGCAACACTGTCGCTGCGGGTGGAGTACGCGCGCCGCAATGTGCGCTTCACCGCGGTGTGCCCGGGATTCACCGACACGCCCATCCTCGACAAGCCGATGCCGGCGGACCTGCCGCCGGTCGATGTGCCGCAGGATGTCAGGGAGATGGCCGATTCGCTGCCCGGCGGCATCTACGACCTCGATTCGCTCATCGCCGATATCCGCCGCGGCGTGGACCGCAACGACGGGCTGGTCGTCGCCCCCCGCTCCGCCCGCGTTGCCTGGCGCTCATTCCGGCTGGCGCCGGCCAACTTCCTGCGGCTCCTCACCCGGCAGGTGGGCTCGCAGGTGGCCCGGCTCAAGGGCGACTAGCGACTGCTGCTTCTACACGCAAGGATGTGACCGTGGCGTCCGCAGACCGTGTCGAGGAGATCGAAACGACAGTCGGTGTTGCCCGGGCGCACTTCCACGAGGTGCACACCGGTGTCCCCCGCGGCACACTCGTGCTCGGTCACGGCGCCGGCGGCGGCGTGGACGCCTGGGATCTGCAACTGCTGGCGCGGGAACTGCCCAGGCACGGCATCGAAACCATCGTCATCGAACAGCCGTGGGCTGTGGCGGGCAAGCGGGTTGCCGCCGGCCAGTCGAACGTGGATGCCGCCTTCCGGGAGGCAGTCAACGATCTGCGGCGATCCGGGGAAGCGCTGCGGCGCCTCGTCGTGGGCGGCCGCAGCTCCGGTGGCCGCATCGCCTGCCGGACTGCTGCGGACGTCAAGGCCGACGCCGTGCTGTGTCTCGCCTTCCCGCTGCACCCGCCCGGCAAGCCCGAGAACAGCCGCGCCGATGAGCTTGCCGCCGCAGCGGCGAAGGCTCCGGTCACGGTCCTGCAGGGCGACCGGGATCCGTTCGGCGGCCCCGTCGAGGTCGCCGACGCCGCGGCAGCGCTCGACGGCACGGTTCTCGTGGTGGGTGTGCCGTGGGCCGACCATTCCTTCCGGGTGTCGGCCAAGGCTCCGCTGACGTCGGAGGAGGTGGGCCTGATCCTCACCGAAACCGCTCGTCGTGCCGTGCTGCAGCGCCACGGGAATGCCGGGCCGCTGTTGGCGCGTTGAAGGTGCTAGGCGGCGCCAACCGGCGCCCCCGTGAGAGGGAGGCCCGTGAACACCGCCGCACCCGCACCCAGCGCGCTGTCCCTGGCCCCCTTCACGATAGGCGGGGCCGCGGGCGAACCCGTAGTGTTGTCGGTGATGGACTCCCACCAGGACGCACCCGACGTGACCGAGGACGTGACCGAGGCCGAGACCGAGGCGCAGCGAAAGGCCCGGTTCGAGCGCGACGCCCTTCCCTTCTTGGACCCGCTGTACGGCGCTGCGCTGCGGATGACGCGCAAGCCCGCCGACGCGGAGGATCTGGTCCAAGAGGCCTTCGTGAAGGCCTACGCCGCGTTCGGCAGCTACCGCGACGGCACGAATATCAAGGCGTGGCTGTTCCGGATCCTGACCAACACCTACATCAACCACTACCGGCGCAGGCAGCGGCAGCCGCAGCAGATCACGACCGGGGAGTTCGAGGACTGGCAGGTCGCGCCGCTGCAGAACCCGACCGAGGGTCTGCGCGGTGCCGAGGAAGAGGCGATGGCCCGCCTCACCGACACCGACATCATCGAGGCCATGCTGGAACTGCCCGAGGACTTCCGGCTCGCGGTGTACCTGGCCGATGTCGAAGGATTCGCCTACAAGGAGATCGCCGAGATCATGGAAACCCCGGTGGGCACGGTGATGTCGCGGCTGCACCGGGGCCGCAAACAGTTGCGCAGCCTGCTGGCCGACTACGGCCGCGAACGCGGGTTGCTGACCCTACCGGCGGAGGTTGACTGAGATGGCCTGCACCGACGATGGGGTGGACTGCGACGAGGTCCTGTCCCAGGTCTACGAGTACTTGCACCAAGAACTCGACAGCGAGGGGGTCGAGCGGGTCCAGCAACACTTGGATGCCTGCGGCTTCTGCCTGCGGCAGTACGGGCTGGAGCGCGAGGTCCAAGACCTCATAGCCCGCTCGTGCGGATGCTCACCGGCGCCGGAGAATCTGAGACGCCGGATCATCGAACGCATCACCCAGGTGCGGGTGAGCGGTGGTGGGGCGACGGCCACCGGCACGTTCTACGCCGAGACCAGCTACACCTCGTCCAACGCCACCATGGATCCGGAGCGCTGAACCACCCTCGGGGCTCGCAACAGGCGTCAGGAGTTGGGTCGCTTGCCTCCGTTGGCGTTGCTCTTCTTGCGGGAACGGCGCTTCCTGGCCCTCTTGCTCACGATCTCTCCTCAGCTGCGGACCCCCAGGGTACCGTCAGCCCATGAGTGACATCCACGTCGGCGCACGCGCCGGACTGCGGTTCACCGTTGCCGCCGAAGACACGGCCGTCTCGCTGGGCAGCGGCGATGTGCCCGTCCTTGCCACACCGCGGGCGATCGCCTGGGTGGAGGCGGCGAGTTGTGCCGCCGTTGCCGATCAACTGGCTGCGGCGCAGACCACCGTGGGAACCCGGGTGGAGATCGACCATCTGCTGCCCACATGGGTCGGGGCCGACGTCGTCGCCGACGCGATGGTCCGGGAGGTGGCCGGATCCAGGGTGGTGTTCGATGTCCGGCTCACCGAGGACGATGGGAGGATTCTGTTGGCGGGCAGCATCGCCCGTGCAGTTGTACAGCGGGAAAGGTTCGGTGCCTGATGTTCTTCGACCTTGAGGACCACGGCGACACCACCGTGCTGCGGATGGGCGGCCCCAAAGCGAACGCCCAGTCCCCGGAGTGGCTCGCCGGGTTGAAGGAGGCGGTCGGCAGCGCGGCAGAGCTCGACCGCGCCGGCCTGGTGCTGACCGGCTCCGGCCGAGCGTTCAGCGCCGGCATGGACCTTCCCCACCTGATCGATCTGGACCGCGACGACCTGCAGGAGTTCATGCGGGGTTTCGCCGAGGCGATGGAGACCGTACTCACCCACCCGCGACCGGTGGTGGCGGCGATCAACGGCCACGCAGTCGCCGGCGGTTGTGTCCTGTCGCTCATGTGCGACTACCGGGTGATGGCGGCGGGCTCCGCCGTGATCGGCTTGAAGGAGGTCGCCCTGGGGATCGGGCTGCCGGCGATCGTCCTCGAACCCCTGCGGGCCAGGGTGCCCGCCCGGTCGCTGGCCCCGGTCGCGATGTCGGCTGAGTTGTTCACCGCGGACGATGCGCTGGCGCTGGAACTGGTCGACGACGTCGTCGGTCCGGAGGACCTGCTGGATTCGGCCCTGGAGCGGGTCCGCGCCCTTTCCGGTCCACCCGCGGCAACCGCCCAGGTCAAGAACGCGATCCTGCGGCCCTTGCTGGGCCAGCTGCGTGCGCACGAGGATGCCGAACTGCAGGCGTGGCTCGACACCTGGTTCTCCCCCGACGGCCGCCGACTGGTGGGCGAGACGGTGGCCGCGCTGCGCCGGTAGGCCGCCGCCGGACCCCCACCGGCGTCATCGGCTCACGCGACCTTGCGCTTGAGGAACTTCGCCACGGTCTTGATGAACACGTTGCGGTCCGCTGCCGCGCTCAACGGATCGATGTGGCTGTAGGTCTTCGAGCGGTCCACCGTCATCACCTGCCGACGCGGCACCCCCGCCGACATGGCGAGCTGCCGGGTGGCTTTGCCCACCGCGCCGCCGCCGAGAGCGGCGTCGAAGCCGTACATCGGTACCCGAGCCTCGGACCCCAGCGTCGCCTTGACGCCGAAGACCTTCTGCGCCGGGTTGGCCTGGCCGTTGTTCACCGAGCGGGAATCCAGGCTCAACCGCCGCGGGTGGTACCACGACGTGCCGTCCACCGATCCGGTCTCGGCGAACACCTTGGCCGCCCGCCGGGCGCTGCCCAGCTCACCGTCCTGCCAGCCTCGCGGATCCCCGCTGGCCGCCAACTCCCCGATGTTGCTGTGGACCAGCGCCAGGTAGTCCGGTGACGTGTCGGCGTCCACGCTGTAGCCGTAGGCGGCGAGGTTCGTCGCCGGGACCGGTGGTCTGAGGTCGGCGGGCACCAGGGGGAGCGGATCAAGCGCCGATGGGCTGTCCGGATCCTTGACCGCGGTGGTGGAGCCCACGGCGTTGAAGACCCCCGACGCCCACGGCAGCCCCAAACGCAACAGGTCGAGGAACGGCTCCCCGGCCCGCAATTCGGCCAGCTGCGACCGCGCTTCCTCGGCCGACGGCAACTCCCGGCTGGCGCCCGAGCCGTCGATGAACACCAGGCCGTCCAGATCCTTCGCCCCGGGCTTGCCGCCGAAGTCCCATGAGGCGTACGCGGCTGCCATGCGGCCGCCGAGGGAGTGTCCGCCGAGCACCACCGACCGGTCCCGCTTGCCGGCCTTCTTCACCACGCGGCGCACATCCTTCATCGCCACCGCGAGTCCCCACTCACGCGCGAAGGCGGTCTCCTCCGCCGTCTTGGGCTCGAATCGCGGCTGCTGGTCGGGGTTGACCAGCCAGCCGAGGTAGTAGTCGACCAGGTCTGCGGAGTCGACTTCGCCTGCGGCGTAGTCGCTCAGCACCGAGTGATCCTCCAGCAGGTTCTCCCGCCGCTCGATCGACCAGACCTGCCAGCCGTCCAGTCGCTGCAACAGCGCGCGCGCCATGACTCGGAAATTCGTCGCCCCGGCCGAGGTGCCGGGAATCAGCACCAGCACCTTGTCGGCCTTCGCGGGACCCTGCTTGCGGATGCCGACCTTGTTGTACTTCGAAGGTGTGCCGGGGGCCTTATGGCCCTTGATCGTGGTGATGTCGCCGGCGGCGGCGGCAACGCCCGGACTGCCGGCCAGCAGGCCTGCCGCCAGGCCGGCACCGAGGATCGCGCAGAGGTGTTTGCTGAGGCTCATGTCGCCAGTCTCACCTACGACGGACATCGACGCAGCCGACCGCCACAGACTTGGTGCGGCCGCCGCCCTACACCCCGGTGGTGCGGCGCGGGTAGGCCACAGCGGTATCGGTCGCGACGTTCACCAGGTACGGCACGCCTGCCGCCAGGGCCCGGTCCAGCGCCGGCCCGATCTGGTCGGGATCGGTGACGGTCTCGCCTGCGCCGCCCAGGGCCCGGCAGACGTCGTCGTAGCGGGTCTGGCCGAGGTCGGCCACGACGTCGTAGCCGTACAGGAACTGCATGGGGTGCTTCTCCAGCGCCCAGGCGCTGTTGTTGCCCACGATCATCACCACCGGCAGGTTGTGGCGCACGAGCGAGTCGATGTCCATCAGGGAGAAGCCCGCCGCACCGTCGCCGAGCAGCAGCACCACCGGGCTGTCGGGCCGGACCACCCTCGCCGCCATCGCGTATCCCAGGCCGGTCCCCAGGCAGCCGTACGGCCCGGGATCCAGCCAGTTCCCCGGCCGGGCAGGTTCCAGATAGCGGCCAGCGAAGGACACGAAGTCGCCGCCGTCGCCGATCACGACGGTGTCGTCGGTGAGCCGGCGCTGGAGTTCGCCGTAGATCCGGGCCGGGTGGATCGGGTCGGCGTCGCTGTCGAGCTCGGCCGCGTCGGCAGCCACGCCTGCCCGGTGCAGCTGAAGCAGCCGGGCGGTCCATCCGGAGTGGTCGCGCTGCTGCGGCCGGCTGCCGTAGTGGTCGTGGATTCCGGTCAGAATGTGCGCCAGCGACCCGGTCGCCCCAGCGGCCAGGGGTGCGTGGGGGGAGAGTTGGTCGGCGGCGTCGCCGATGTGGACCACCGCCGCGGGTTCGGCCCCGTCCTGACCGCCGAAGGTGCCGTAGCCGAGCCGGAAGTCCAGTGGGGCGCCCACAACAACCACCAGGTCGGCGCCGCTGAACGCCGCCGACCGCGCCCGGGTCACCAGGCACCGGTGTCCGCGGGGCAGGACACCGCGGCCCATGCCGTTGGCGATGACGGGCAGATCCAACGCTTCGACCAGCAACCGGGCCTCCGCCTCGGCGTCGTCGGCCCACACGTCACCGCCCAGCACGACGACTGGCCGCTGCGCCGCCGCCAGCAGGCCGGCGATGCGTCGGACCGACTCCTCATCGGGCGGCGTCCGGACCGGGGGATCGTAGCGGGGCGCCGCTGCGGTGGCGTGGGAGTACAACACGTCCATCCCGACGTCGAGAAACACCGGTCCGCGGTGCGGCTCGGCGGCGATGCGGAATGCCCGGGCGGTCTCTGCGGCCACATCCCCGGTCGCCGCGATGGTGGCGGCGGACTTGGTGATCGCAGCGAGCAGCGGCGGGTGGTCCAACTCCTGCAGCGCCCCGCGCCCCCAGCGCCCCGCCGGCGCCCGGCCGCCGAGCACCACCATCGGCGACCCGCTGAATCTCGCTCCGGCGACGGCGCTGACCGTGTTGGTGACCCCCGGTCCGGCCGTCACGACCGCTAGGCCGGGTACGCGCGTGAGTTTGCCGGTGGCCTCTGCGGCGAAGGCGGCCGTCGCTTCGTGGCGGACGTCGATCAGGCGCATCGGCCCGCCACGCTGCGCGGAGAGGGTGTCGGCTGCCGAGTCCACCCCCGCCCGGCCTCCCACGGCTGCGTCGTAGAGCGGGAAGACGTGGGCGCCGGACAGGGTCCACATCACGTCCTGCCCGTATGCCCTGGCGGCGGCGACTGCATGGTCGCCGCCGTGGCCGCTGATCGTCTCGGTGTCGGAAGCCATGCAACGACCGTACAAGCCGGAGGTCGCGCTGGTGTGCCAGTCTCTAGCCATGAGCCAGCCCAGGATCGCGGTGGTCACCTGCGTTGAGTTGCCCGAGCCGGACCACGATGAGGATCTGCTGATGTCGGCGCTGCGCGCCGCGGGCGCCGACGCCCACCTGGCGGCCTGGGACGACCCGGACATCGACTGGGCCACCTTCGAGTTGGCGGTCATCCGTTCCACCTGGAACTACATCGACCACCTGGACGATTTCCTGGGCTGGGTGCGGCGCACGGCGTCGGCGACAAGACTGTTGAACCCCGAGGCGGTGATCCGCTGGAACTGCCACAAGGCCTATCTGCATGGCCTGGCTGAGCGGGGTCTGCCGGTGGTGCCGACGGTCTTCGTCCCACAGGGCTCCGAGCTGACGCTGTCGCAGGTGATGGCGTCCCGCGGGTGGCCCGATGTTGTGGCCAAACCCGCCGTGGGGGCGGGTTCGTACCTGACCGAGCGGGTGCGGCTGCGGGACCTGCCGCAGCGTGAGGGGTTCTGGCGGTCGCTGGTCTCGCGGCGGGAGGCGATGGTGCAGCCGTACCTGTCGTCGGTCGATGGCTACGGCGAGCGGGCGCTGGTCTGGATCGACGGCGAGTTCACCCATGCGATCCGCAAGGATCCCCGCCTCGGCGAAGCCGAAGAGTCGGTGTCGGAAGCGCTGCCGATCGCAAAGGACGAGCGCGAGTTGGGCCATCAGGTACTCGCCGACACTTGGGACGATCTGTTGTACGCGCGGGTCGACCTGATCCGTGCCGACGACGGCGCACCGCTGATCGCCGAACTGGAACTGGTCGAGCCGTCGCTGTTCCTGCTGCAGTCGCCGGCGGCGCTGGATCGCCTGGTGACCGCGCTCCTGCGGCGGACCTGAACCGCGGCGCTGACCGACACGCAAACCGCGCGGTTGCCTATCCTCGGAAGGTGCCTGCCTGGGAGAGCGTCGTCAGATCCAGGACCGAGCTCGCCGCCCCGGCCACCAACCGCCTGCGGCTGCTCATGCAAGAGTGGTCTCTCCTCGCCGATCTGGGCTTCTCCGACCTGGTGCTGTTCGTACGCACCTGGGACGCCGCCGGGTGGATAGCCATCTCGCATGTGCGCCCCTCCACCTCGGCCACGCTCTTCACCGACGACCCGGTAGGCGTGTTCGTGCCCCGTTCCCGGGCGACCGGCATGGAACGGGCGCTGCAATCAGGGGAGCGGGCCCGCAGCCGCAACCGGCCCGACGCCGCACCGGCGGGCCTCGGCGGTCTCACCGATCCGATCGAGGCGATCCCGGTAGGCGATGGCGAGGGTGTCATCGCCGTCCTCGGCCGATACAGCACCATCGACCAGCGGCGCATCGGCGAGATGGAGCAGAACTACCTGGCGGCCTGCGATTCCCTGCTGGCGATGGTCGCCGCCGGCGAGTTCCCGGTCGGCTCTGCGGAGGTCGTGGGTGCAGCGGCGCCCCGGGTGGGCGACGGCATGCTCCGCCTCGACGACACCGGCAGGGTGCGCTACGCCAGCCCGAATGCCCGAACGTGCCTTCGGCGCCTCGGCGTCTCGGATCCCGTCGTCGGCACGCCGCTGTCGGAACTCCTCGGCAGGGTCGGCCGCAAGCACAGCCCCGTGGATCAGGCGGCAGTGCGGATCGCTGCCGGAGCCACGATCGGCGAGGCCGAGTTCGCCACGGGATCGGCCATCATGACCGTGCGCGCCATACCGCTGCGAGGAGATGGCCGACGGGACGGTGCCGTGGCGCTGCTGCGCGATGTCACCGAACTGCGCAGCCAGGAACGGGCGCTGGTGTCCAAGGACGCGACGATCCGCGAGATCCACCACCGGGTGAAGAACAACCTGCAGACGGTCGGGGCGCTGCTGCGGCTGCAGGCCCGACGGCTGCCGGCGGGCGAACCGCGGTCGGCGCTGTTGGACGCGGTGGCACGGGTGGGCACTATCGCGCTCGTCCATGAGTCGCTGGCCCGCAGCCCCGGCGAACAAGTCGATTTCGACGAGATCTGCCGGCGGATCCTGACCATGGCGAAGGATGCTGCCGCGGCGCAGGACCATCCGGTGCCCGATGTCGCCGTCTCGGGGTCGTTCGGGGTGCTGCCCTCGGAGGTGGCCACGCCGCTGGCGATGGTGCTTGCCGAGGTCCTGCTGAACGCGATGGAACATAGCCGAGCGGCGCGGGTGTGGGTGGGGGCGCTTAGGACCGAGGGCGAGATCCAACTGGCGGTCAGCGACAACGGCGCAGGGTTCGACCCGGCGGCGGTTGAGGGACTCGGGCTGCAGATCGTTGCGACGCTGGTCCGGGACCAGTTGCACGGGAACCTGGCGATCACCAGCAGCGGGAATGACCCTTGGCCCGCCGCCCTGCCCGACGAGTGGGATGTCGAGTCGCAGCGAACGGCCACAACCGCGGTCCGAGTGGTGTGCCCGCTGTAGGTGCGGGTGGCTCTTGCCCCGGGCGGCCGGTTCAGGCCAGCCGAGCGCGCTCCCGGGCACGGCGGCGCTTCAGCGAACGACGCTCGTCTTCGCTCAGACCGCCCCAGACGCCGGCGTCCTGACCGGTCTCGATCGCCCAGTTGAGACACACTTCGCGGGCCTCACACGACTGGCACACTCGCTTGGCGTCTTCGATCTGGGCCAATGCCGGACCGGTGTTGCCGATCGGGAAGAACAACTCGGGCTCTTCGTCCCGGCACGCCGCGATATGGCGCCAGTCCATGAGTCCTCCTCAGTGTGTCGGAGCGATGCTCGTGAATCCCTTCACAAGCGGGGCCGATCCCGTCGGATGACGCATTCAGCCGGTGCTGTAGTGTGGGAGTTTGAACCCTGTTCGCTCACTGATCATCGACCAGTGATCCAAGCGTTACAGGTGGACGGACTGTGGACAAGGGTTAATCATCGGCGGTTCGCCCGCTGCGGTGTCGCGTTCGTCACACTGCCCGTGCGTTCTATCCGATTGTCGCCCGATTGCCACCGCAATACGCGGGTTGCGGCCGGTTCCGCCCCCGCCTGCGGTCGGCCAACGAGCGGCAATCAGTTCTGCGCGGTCTGTTCCCGGTGTGCGCCCGCTTCGGTGCGGCCGCTGCGCTTGGCCGTGGCAACAGCCAGCGCCGCCAGGCCTGCCAGCGCGGTGGCGCTGACCACCGCCCCGACCGGCACACCCGCGCCGGCTCCCGTCATCATGGGCACCCCCACAGTCAGCGCAAGCAGCTGGATGACAACAAAGGGCACGCTGCTCCAGGATCTCCCCGACCAGCGGCCGATTGCCACTACCGCCACTCCGACGCCAAGCAGGGCGAACGTGACAACCTCCACCGCCACTCCGGTCGGTGATGAGACTTCTTGGGGACCTTCGATGCCCTGCGTGAGGGCCACCGCGGCGATGCTGATCGAATAGCCGAGCAGCAGCGCGGCTGGGATCCCCGCGCACACCGCGGTGGTGCGCTCGGCGGTCGTTGCGGTGATGCGTGCCACGGGTTCAGCCTACGTGCCCGTTAGCCTCGGGGGGTGCGCGGTCTTCTCGTAGTCAACCCCAACGCCACCTCCACGAACGAGCGGGTGAGGGATGTGCTCGTCCATGCCTTGGCTTCGGTGGGGCATATGGACGTGGTCGTCACCACCCACCGCGGCCACGCCCACGAACTCGGCGAGAAGGCGCTGCGCGATGAGTTGGATGTTGTGGTGACCCTGGGCGGGGACGGCACGATCAACGAAGTCGTCAACGGGATGCTGACCGACGGGCCTGGCCCGGCTGTCCCGGCGCTGGCGACGGTCCCCGGTGGTTCGGCCAACGTGCTGGCCAGGTCGTCGGGGTTGCCGCGCGACCCGGTCGAGGCGACCGCGGTTCTGATCGCGGGGTTGGAGGACCATCGGTTCCGCACCATCAATCTGGCCATCGCGGATGATCGGTGGCTGACCATGAGCGTGGGTATGGGCCTGGACGCGGAGATCATCGCAGCGATGGAGGAGAAGCGCCATCACGGGAAGAAGGCGACTCCCGCGCGGTATTTCGGCACGACTCTTCGGGAGTACTTCGCCGGGACGGATCGGCGCAGCCCGGCGATCACAATCCAGCGCCCGGGCGAGGACGATGTGGATCACGTGTTCCTGGCCATCGTGCAGAATGCCGCGCCGTGGACCTTCTTCGGCGACCTGCCGGTGAATCCCAACCCGGAGGCGAGTTTCGACCGCGACCTCGACGTCTTCGCGATCCGAGACCTACGGATCGTGCCGTCGCTGCGCTGGACCAGAAGGCTGTTGATGGGCAGCACGGCGGGGTCTGCCAAGGGCCTGTTCGTGGGGCGGGACATCGAGGAACTGACGCTGGTCGCCGACCGTCCCACAGCGGTTCAGCTCGACGGTGAGTCCTTGGGGGAGATGACGGAACTGGTCGTGAGGTCGGTCCCCCGGGCGTTGCGGATTGTGGTCTGAGCTCAGTACTCGTCCAACAGCCCGACCCGCAGCTGGGCGAGGGTCCGGGCCAGCAGCCGCGACACGTGCATCTGGGAGATGCCGATCTCGGCGGCGATTTCGGACTGGGTCTTGTTCTGGAAGAAGCGCATGAGCAGAATCGTCCGTTCCCGCTCCGGCAGCTGAGCCAGCAGCGGCTTCAGCGATTCACGGTTCTCCACTTGTTCCAGCGCGTCGTCGAGCGACCCCAGGGTGTCGCCGAGGGCGCCGCCCTCCTCGTCGCCGGAGGAACCGGCGTCGATCGAGGCGGTGGAGTAGGCCTGGGCCGATTCGATCCCTTCCAGGATCTCGTCCTCGCTGATGCCGATCCGCTGTGCGAGGTCGGCCACGGTTGGCGACCGCCCGGTTTCCTGGGCGAGTTCGGCGGTGGCCTTGTTGATCTGCAGCCGCAGTTCCTGCAACCGCCGCGGCACCCGAATCGCCCAGCCGCGGTCTCGGAAATGCCGCTTGATCTCCCCGACGATCGTGGGGGTGGCGTAGGTGGAGAACTCCCACCCGCGTGAAGTGTCGAACCGGTCCACGGCTTTGATGAGCCCGACAGTGCCCACCTGGACCAGGTCCTCGTGGGCCTCCCCGCGTTCCCGGAACCGTCGGGCGAGGTACTCGACGAGCGGCAGGTTCATCGTGACCACTTCGTCGCGCACCCGCCGGTAGTCGGCGTCGGCTTCGTCCAGGCTGGCCAACTGTGCCAGGAGTTCCCGCTCACGCTGCCTGTTGCGCTCGGTCCACCGGCTGCCGGTACCCGTGGCGGTCACCGGACTGCAGCCCCCGCCTTGGTCACGCCCATCGAGATCGTGACATGCCCGTCGGCCACGGATGCAGCCACGGAGTCGACCAGGGCCGACAGCACGGTCCAGGAGAATGTGTTCGCCCGGGGGATCCGACCCGATTGGCTCGTGGAGGTGATCGCGATGTCCACGCCGTGTTCGCCCGGCGTCCAGCGGCACACCAGGCCAGTCCCCGGCACCGCGTCAAGCAGGAGCAGCGAGAGCGCCTCATCCACGGCGAGGGTGAGGTCCTCCAACTGCTCCAGCGAGAAGTCCAACCGCGCGCAGATGCTCGACGTGGCCACGCGGGCGAGGGACAGGTAGGCGCTGGACGCGGGAATGTCGAGGCGCACCTCCCCGGAGATCGATGAGGCGGACATCGCGTCAGCCCTTCTTCGTCTCCCAGAAGATCTCTGCGATCTCGTCGATCTTCGACAGCAGCTGGTCGGCGACGGCGACGTCGGTGGTTCCCTTCGTCCCGCCCGCACCGGCGAGTTTCGTGGCTTCGTTGAACAGCCCGTTCAACTGCGGGTACGCCTCGAAGTGCGGGGGCTTGAAGTAGTCGGTCCACAGGATCCAGAGATGCTCTTTGACCAGGTTGGAGCGCTCCTCCTTGATGGAGATCGCCCTGGCGCGAAACTCCGCGTCGTCAGACCCGTGGTACTTCTCCATGCACGCCTTCACCGACTGGGCTTCGATCTTGGCCTGTGCCGGGTCGTAGACGCCGCAGGGGAGGTCGCAGTGGGCGTGGAGGGTGGTGCTGGGGGACAGCAGTTTGCGGAGCATTACTTTCCCTTCTGATCGCGGACGCCGCCTGTCTTCGACAGCCGACATGCGTGACCCTACCCTCACAGTTGTGCGCCTGCGATACCTCCCGGCCATCCGGCCGCCGTTGTTCACCGCGGCGGTCGCGGGAGACTCGATGCTGCCGGAGTACCGCTGCGGGGACTGGGTGCTGGTGCTGCGCACCCCCAGGGTGCGGGTGGGCGACGCCGTCGCGGCGCGAGATCCCCGCCAGCCGGACCGGATTCTCGTCAAGCGGGTGCAGCGCCGGGATCCGGACGGCTTGTGGCTGGTGGGCGACAACCCGTCGGCGTCCACCGACAGCCGCACGTTCGGCGCGGTGCCGCACGACCTCGTGCTCGGGCGCATCCTGCTGCGCTACTACCCGCTTCGTCGCCCGTCCTGGCGCAGCCCGTCGGGTTAGCCGCCGCTGGTGCCCCGCTTGACGAAGTCGGCCCACTTGATGCGGGCGCGGCCGACCGCTGCTTGCTGGACGTTCCAGTCAGCGAGGATCCGGCCGTAGTAGCCGGTGTCGATCATCTGCTGCAGCGCCTGCTGGATTGCCCGCGTCAGGCTGGTGTATTCGGCGGCAGTGAGCATCCCCAGCAGCTTCATCGCGTAGACGCGACTCGCCGGCTCCAACTCGCCCGGGTAGCGGTCCACGATGTCCTGGGTCACCGGGCTGTCGGCGAGCAGGCCCTGCGCGGCACCGGTCAGCACCGCGTCGGTTGCCGACTCCTGGTCGGGGAAGGGCACGACCTCCACCGACTTCTGCCCCGCCGAGCGGCAGTCGCGGGACTTCGCCACCAACTCCTCGATCTGTACCGAGCCCTCCAGCGCCGCCACGACCGCACCGCACAGGGTGTCCCGGCCCAACTCGGGGGCCGCGGCCGATCGCACCAACTGGGATCCGGCGCGCAGGTAGGTGACGGCGTTGTTCAGCTGGCGCTGGTCCTGGCGGATCGTCAGGCCAGCGACACCCAGTTCATAGCGGCCGGTGCGCACGGCGACGGGGATGGCGGTGAACGCCTCTTCCTCGAACTGCGGCTCCAGCCCCAGCACCGTCGCGATGCCCACGACCAGGTCGATATCGGCGCCCTGCACCTGCCCCTGCTCGTCGAGGAATTCCAGCGGGGGATAGGTGGGGTCGGTCGCCACTCGCAGGATGCCGTCCTTGCGGATTCCATCGGGCACCAGAGAAGAGATGGCCGGATCCTCCACCGGTACCGGCGGCTCCTCGGCAGGATCGACCGCGGACGTTCCGGTGCATGCGGACAGCAGCAGCGCCGCTGCCGCTACAAGTGTCGTCCGAGTCGGCACATATGCGAGGATGGCACACAGTGCCCTGCCCAGCAGCCAGTGTGGTCCGTCGGAAAGGTGAAGCGTGTCGCTGTCGTCTCCTGGCGGTGCCGGTTCCGGCGCCGGTTCCGGTGCCGATGGGCAGCGGTCCGAGCAGCGGTCCGAGCAGCGGTCACAGGATCTGGCGCATGACCCGGCCTTCCCGCTGCATCATGGTGGCAAGATCGAGGTCCGTCCCACTGTCCGCATCCGCGACGCCGACGGTTTGGCCCTCGCCTACACCCCGGGTGTCGCCCGGATCTCCCGGGCGATCGCCGACGACCGCGACCTGGTCTACGACTACACCTGGAAATCCAACACCGTCCTGGTCGTCACCGACGGCACCGCCGTGCTCGGGTTGGGCGACATCGGACCGGCGGCCGCCCTGCCCGTCATGGAGGGCAAGGCCCTGCTGTTCAAGGAGTTCGCCAACGTCGATGCAGTGCCGATCTGCCTGGACTGCACCGGCGTCGACGACATCGTCGAAACCGTCCGCAGGATCGCACCGGCCTACGGCGGGGTGAACCTCGAGGACATCTCCGCCCCCCGCTGTTTCGAGGTCGAGGAGCGACTGCAGGCGGCGGTGGATATCCCCGTGTTCCACGACGACCAGCACGGAACAGCGATCGTGGTGACGGCCGCGCTGATGAATGCCGCAGAAGTCACCGGTCGAACCCTCGCTGACCTCAGGGCGGTGGTGTCCGGTGCCGGGGCAGCGGGCGTGGCGGTGACCAACATGCTGCTCGACAGCGGGATCGGCGACATCGCCGTGGCCGATTCGCGGGGGCTCATCGGCACAGACCGTACCGACCTGACCCCCGTGAAGGAGAGGTTGGCGGATTCCACCAATCGCGGGGGCCTGACAGGATCGATCCAAGACGCACTGGTCGGTGCGGATGTCTTCATCGGAGTCAGCGCGGGGCGGGTGCCCGAATCCGCCGTGGCGAGCATGGCCGACGATGCCATCGTCTTCGCGCTGGCGAATCCCGATCCCGAGGTCGATCCCCGCGTGGCCGAGAAGTACGCCGCGGTCATCGCCACGGGGCGTTCCGACTACCCGAACCAGATAAACAACGTGCTGGCGTTCCCCGGCGTGTTCCGCGGGGCGCTCGATGTCCGAGCCACCCGGATCACCCCACGGATGAAGGTCGCCGCCGCCGAGGCCATCGCGGGCCTCGTGGAGAATGACCTGGCACCGGATCACATCATCCCCAGCCCCTTCAACCCGCGCGTGGCGATCGAGGTGGCCCGCCGCGTCGCGGAGGCCGCCCACTTCGACGGAGTGGCCCGCACAGCCAGCCCGGTGCAGACCTGATACCCATGGCCCGCCGCCCTGCCGCAGGAGTCTGATGTTCGCCGCCTACGCCGACTCGTTCAACCCTACCGATCCGCTGGCCGGCCTCGTGGTCGGCGAACGACCCGAACCGCAGCCGCCCCCGGGCTGGTCGCGGATCTCGGTCAAGGCGGCCAGCGTCAACCACCATGACATCTGGACGCTGCGCGGCGTGGGCATCACCGCGGACAGACTGCCGATGATCCTCGGCTGCGACGCCGCCGGGATCGACGACGAGGGCCACAAGGTGCTGGCGTATTCGGTGATCGCCGACCCCTCGTTCGAGGACGAATCCCTCGACCCGGGGCGCAGCCTCCTGTCGGAGATCCACCAAGGCACCTTCGCCGACTATGTGATCGTGCCGACGCGCAACCTGTTGCCGTTGCCGGAGTCGATGTCCATGGTCGAAGCGTCGTGCCTGCCGACGGCATGGCTGACCGCCTACCGGATGTTGGCTGTGCGCTCCGACCTGCGGCCCGGGGATACCGTGCTGATCCAGGGTGCGGGCGGCGGGGTGGCCACCGCGGCGATTGCCCTGGCCCGCGTCATGGGTTTCCGGGTGTGGGCGACGTCGCGGGACGAGGCCAAGCGCTCCGCCGCCTTGCGGCTCGGCGCCCACGACGTCTTCGCCGCGGGCGCCCGCCTGCCCGAGCGTGTGGACGCAGTCATGGAGACGGTCGGCGCGGCCACTTGGGACCATTCGTTGAAGTCGCTGAAGCCCGGCGGCCGAATCGTGGTGTCGGGGGCGACGTCCGGGCCGAATCCGCCTGCGGATCTGGCCCGGGTGTTCTTCAAGCAACTGTCGGTAGTCGGATCCACGATGGGCACCCGCCACGAGCTCCAGCGGCTCATCCGGCTGTGCGAGACCACCGGAGTCCGGCCGCTGATCGCCGACGAGATGCCCATGACCGACGCACCCGAAGCCCTGGCCCGGATCGCCGAGGGTGATGTGTTCGGCAAACTCGTGCTCACCCGACCCTGACCCCGCGGCCTGGCTACTATTTCGCTGGGCGATGCGGAGGGGCCATGTACGACAGCGACCGTGGTATCGAGGAGTTGCTGCAGCGGCGCGAGGCGGAGATGCTCAGCGTCGAATGGCTGGCCGAACGGATGAGGACGTTCGTGGACCTGCATCCGGACTGGGAGGATGCCGTGGGGCGCTTCGCGTCCTACCTGGCGCGCGAAGACGACGCCGACGACTGATCGGCGGGTGCGTTCCGCACCACCCGCGAGTCTGATTGTCAAGGGATCGAGGCCGGGTTGGTCCGTGCGATGGTTCGCGGGGTATCCGCTGGCGAATACCGCGACTCTCGGGGATAACATGACGCCGACGCGGTCGAGAGCGAACCCGTGACGGGTCGGACCGCGAACAACTCCGCTGGGTGATTGGAATCGTTGCATGAGTCTTGTTGCTGCCCTGGCCACGCTGGTGCCCGCCGGCAAGGATGATCAGCCGTCCACCGTGGACGTGGAAGACACCGTTCAAGACGCCTGGAAGGACTTCTCCGACCCCAACTGGTGGGTCCAGGACTTCATGCCGACGGCCATCCGGGTCGCCGTGATCATCCTCATCGCGGTGATCGTGCGGTCGATGCTGATCAAGGCCGTGGAGAAGTTGGTCGACCAGCGCGTCGCCAAGCAGAACAAGGCGGCCGAGGCGCGTATGGCGTCGGAGTCCAGTCCGGCCACCTCGGTCATCGAGGCCCAGCGCCAAGCGCAGCGCGCCCAGACGCTGGGGTCGCTGTTCCGCAACATCATCACCCTGGTCGTGTACATCTTCGCCGGTCTCCTGGTCTTCTCGGAATTGGGATTCAACCTCGGCCCGCTGATCGCCGGCGCGGGCATCGTGGGTGTCGCGCTGGGCTTCGGCGCGCAGTCGCTGGTGGCCGACTTCCTGTCCGGGATCTTCATCCTGATGGAGGATCAGTACGGCGTCGGGGATGTGGTGGATGTCGGCGACGCCAACGGAGTCGTCGAGGAAGTCCAGCTGCGCGTCACCAAGATCCGGGGCGTCGACGGGGTGCTGTGGTTCGTCCGCAACGGCGAGATCGTGCGGGTCGGCAACAAGAGCCAGGACTGGTCGCGCACGGTGCTGGACATCAGCGTCGCCTACGGCGCCGACCTGCAGAAGGCCAAGGAGATCCTCACCCGAGTCGGCGAGGAGTTCGCTGAGGACGAGGAGTACGGCGAGAAAGTCCTGGAGACCCCGGAGATGTGGGGCGTCGAGGACCTCACCGCCGACGGCGTCACCCTGCGGATGGTCGTCAAGACCAAGCCCGGGGAGCAGTGGACCGCCTCGAGGATCCTGCGGGAGCGGATCAAAGCCGCCCTCGACGATGAGGGCATCGAGATCCCGTTCCCCCAGCGCACGATCTGGGTGCGGCATGAGGAGTCCCCACTGCTGGCCCCGCCGCTGCCGGGCAAGTCCGAGGAAGCCGAATCCAGCGAAGAAGTTGAGGTGGACGACCCCAAAGCCTTCACCGACGATCCCGCCGGTTTCGAGGATGACGACAGTGGGGAAGACGACGGCGGCGATGGCGACGCCGACGGCGACGGCGATGGTGACGGTGACGGTGACGGTGACGGCGGCGACCGCTGACCACGGCGGGCGGCCGGAAGCCGCGGTCCCTGCCTGATCGGTCGGTTCCCGCACCGACCGTCCGCTCAGGACAGGGCGGCGTCGATGATGGCGCGCTGCTCCCGCTCGTGGCGGCTGTGGGAACCCACCGCCGGTGACGACGACGACGGCCGGGTGACGGGCGTGATCACCTGCTGGGTGACCTGCGGGTAGTTCATGGAGATGAACTGCCACGCGCCCTGGTTCGACGGCTCCTCCTGCACCCAGACGAACTCGGCGTCGCTGGGGTAGCGGCCCAGTTCGACGGGCAGTGTGCGGGCAGGCACCGGATACAGCCGCTCGATGCGCACGATGGCCACATCCTCAGCCCCTCGGCGCTTGCGCTCGGCGTCCAGTTCGTAGTAGATCTTGCCGCTGCACATGAGGACCTTGCGGATCTTCTCCGGGGTCTTGGTCGTGTCGCCGATCACCGCACGGAAAGTCCCGGACGTGAACTCGCTCAGCGGCGAGGTCGCGGCCTTGGCGCGCAGCAGCGACTTGGGCGTGAAGATCACCAGCGGTCGGATCATCCGCGACAGCGACTGCCAGCGCAGCAGGTGGAAGTACGACGCCGGCGTCGACGGGATCGCCAGGCTCATGTTGTCCTCGGCACACATCTGCAGGTAGCGCTCCACCCGCGCCGAGGAGTGGTCCGGCCCCTGTCCCTCATACCCGTGCGGCAGCAGCAGTGTGACCGCGGAGCGCTGCCCCCATTTCTGCTCGCCGGACGAGATGAACTCGTCCAGGATGGTCTGGGCGCCGTTGGCGAAGTCGCCGAACTGCGCCTCCCACATCACCAGCGCCTCGGGCCGCGCCACGGAGTAGCCGTACTCGAAGCCCATGACGGCGTACTCGCTGAGCAGCGAGTCGTAGACGGACAGCTTGCCGCCGTCGGCGTAGCAGCGCTTCAACGGCTTGTACTGCCAGCCGGTGGACTTGTCCACGATCACCGCGTGGCGGTGGCCGAACGTGCCGCGGCGGGAATCCTGCCCGGACAGCCGCACCCAGCGGCCCTGGTTGACCAGCGAGCCGAAGGCCAGGGCCTCGCCCATGCCCCAATCGATCCAGCCGTCCTCGACCATCTGCGCCCGACGTTTCAGCTGGATGGCCAGGCGGGGATGAACATGGAAGCCCTCGGGCATGTGCAGCTGGGAGTCCACCACGAGCTTGACCTGCTCGTCGGTGATGGAGGTGTCCACCTCGGCGGCAGGCCGCTGCGGCTTCAGCACCTTGGCGCCTTCCCGCTCGACTTCGGCTGAGGTGGGAGTGAACGATTCACCCGGCGTCAGGGAGTCGCGCGTCTGTTGGAACACCTCTTCGAGCCGGGTCTGGAAGTGCTTCAGCGCCTCCTCGGCCTCTTCCACTGTGATGTCCCCGCGGCCGATCAACTGCTCGGTGTATGTCTTCCTGGTCGAACGCTTCTGGTCGATGATCGAATACATCATCGGCTGGGTGAGGCTGGGGTCGTCGGCCTCGTTGTGGCCGCGGCGGCGGTAGCACACCAGATCCACCACGACATCTTTGGCGAACCTCTGCCGGAACTCGAACGCCAGTTTGGCCACCCAGACCACAGCCTCGGGGTCGTCGCCGTTGACGTGGAAGATCGGTGCCTGCACCATGCGCGCGACGTCGGTGCAGTACTCCGACGACCGGCTGTACTGGGGCGATGTGGTGAAGCCGACCTGGTTGTTCACGATGACGTGTACGGTACCGCCGGTGCGGTAGCCCTGCAGCTGCGACAGGTGCAGGGTCTCCGCCACAACCCCCTGCCCGGCGAAAGCGGCGTCGCCGTGCATCAGGATCGGCAGGATGTTGTACCGGGTGTCCAGCGGCAACTGGTCCTGTTTGGCGCGGACGATGCCCTCCAGCACCGGGTTCACTGCCTCAAGGTGCGACGGGTTCGCGGCGAGGTAGACGGCCGCGGAGGCGCCGTCCTGGGCGACGTACTTGCCGTTGGTGCCCAGGTGGTATTTGACGTCGCCGGAGCCCTGCACCGAACCCGAGCCGTAGTTGCCCTCGAATTCCTGGAAGATCTGCGAGAACTGCTTTCCGCCGATGTTGGTGAGCACATTCAGCCGGCCGCGGTGCGGCATGCCGATGCAGACCTCCTCGATGCCGTCGTGCACCGCGGAGTCCATCACAGCGTCGAGCAGCGGGATCACCGATTCGCCGCCCTCCAGGGAGAACCGCTTCTGGCCGACGTACTTGGTGTGCAGGAAAGTCTCGAAGGCCTCGGCCTCGTTCAACTTGCGCAGGATGCGCAGCTGTTCCTCCCGCGGCACCCGCTCATGCGGCACCTCGACCCGGTCCTGGATCCACTGCCGCTGGTCGGGATCCTGGATGTGCATGTACTCGATGCCCACGGTGCGGCAGTACGAGTCCCGCAGCACGCCCAGGATGTCGCGCAGCTTCATCAGCGGTTTCCCGCCGAAGCCGCCGGTGGCGAACTCCCGGTCCAGGTCCCACAGCGTGAGGTCGTGCTCCATGACCTCCAGGTCGGGGTGGTAGCGCTGGTGGTATTCCAGCGGGTCCACATCGGCGATGAGGTGGCCGCGCACCCGGAAGGCGTGGATGACCTCCTGCACGCGGGCGGTCTTGTTGAGGTCGGTGTCGTGGGTGGCCGAGACGTCCCGGGACCAGCGGATCGGCACATACGGGATCCGCAGCGAATGGAACACCTCGTCGTAGAAGCCGTCCTCGCCGAGCAGGAACCGATGGACGTGGCGCAGGAAGTCCCCCGACTGCGCGCCCTGGATGATCCGGTGGTCGTAGGTGGAGGTCAGGGTGAGGATCTTCGACACCGCGTTGCGGGCCAGCGTCTCCGCGCTGGCGCCCTGCCACTCTGCGGGGTATTCCATGGCGCCGACGCCGATGATCGTCCCCTGGCCGGCCATGAGCCTGGGCACGGAGTGGACCGTGCCCAGGGTGCCCGGGTTGGTCAGGGTTATGGTTGTGCCGGCGAAGTCCTCCAGGGTGATCTTGCCGGTTCGGGCGCGGCGCACGAGGTCTTCGTAGGTCACCCAGAACTCGGCGAAGTCCATCGACTCCGCGCCCTTGACGCTGGGCACCAGCAGCTGCCGGGAGCCGTCGGGCTTGGCCAGGTCGATGGCGAGGCCGAAGTTGACATGTGCGGGTGTCACCAGGGCCGGCTTGTCGTCGACGATGCCGAAGGAGTTGTTCATCTCCGGCATGAGTTTCAGTGCCTTGACGATCGCGTAGCCGATGAGGTGGGTGAAGGACACCTTGCCGCCGCGGGCACGCTTCAGGTGGTTGTTGATGACCACCCGGTTGTCGACCAGCAGCTTCGCCGGGATCGACCGCACGCTCGTGGCGGTGGGGATGCCCAGGGAGGCTTCCATGTTGCTCGCCACCCGGGCGGCGACGCCCTTGATGGGGGCTTCGGTGGTGTGGGTCGCGGTGTCCGGGGCCTGCGACACCTTGGGTGCGTTGAGGATGGCCGACGTGGGGATGCTGCGGTCGCCCAGCGGCGGCTGTGCCACCGGCTTGTAGGACTGGGGCGAGGGTTGGGCGGGGGTGGGGCTGGCGGGGGA
>JAQAZZ010000069.1:0-23809 GCA_032127075.1 Micrococcales bacterium
CCGCTCGCCTCGCAGGAACTACCGGCCGGTGTTCCGTCCCCGGTAGACCACCACCGGGCAGGGCGCGTGGTGCACGACGTAACCCGCTACCGATCCCAGGTGCATCCCCGGCAGTTCCCCCTGGCCGTGGCTGCCCACGACAAGAAGTTCCGCTCCCTCGTCGTCGGCAACCCGAGCCAGCGCCATCCCCGGGCGCTGTTGCACCAGGCGCGATTCAACCGGGACGGCAGGCGGTTCGTCGCCGAAAGCCTTGTCCAGTGTCTGGGCCAGCATCGTCTGGGCGAGTTCGGCGTAGTCGTCGTCGGTATAGGTGGGGACCAGGAAGATGGTGATGGGGATGTCGAAACCGGTCACCACCAGCAGTCGGGCGTCGGTGAGTTCCGCCTGTCCGACGGCCCACCGCACAGCGTCAGCACTTAGATCTGATCCATCCGCCCCAACAACGATCAATCCGCGGTCCTCGTTCATCGCCATCACCTCTCGCACCCACCCTAGTCCGCCGCCGCTGCCGCCCACCCGCCGTGACGCTCCACTGGTGTACCGGCGCCTGGTGGGATTGACTAGGGGCATGCCGCTGCAGGGAGACTACGAGCCGAGCCCCGTCGAGTGGGTGCGCAAGCAGGTGGAGCAGTACGAGGGGTCTGCCGGGGCCGAGGGCAACACCATGAGAGGCCTTCCGGTCATCATCCTCACGTCGCTCGGGGCGGAGTCGGGCAAGATTCGCAAGACTCCGTTGATGCGTGTCGAGCACGACGGGGAGTACCTGGTGGTGGCATCCATGGGCGGAGCGCCCACTCACCCGACCTGGTACCACAATCTCGTCGCCAACCCACTGGTGGAACTGCAGGACGGACCGATTCGCCGGGACTATGTGGCACGGGAACTGCATTCCGACGAGAAGCAGATCTGGTGGGAACGGGCAGTTGCCGCCTTCCCCGACTACGCCGACTACCAGAAGAAGACTGAACGCGAGATTCCCGTCCTTCTCCTCACGGCGGCGGAGTAGCCGCGACGGTGCCGCCTTCCGGGTGAGGGCCCGACTTGCCATTCGTGTGCCTGGGCTCGTGCTCCGCAGGCTGGAGAACACGGGCCCGGAGTCTCGGCTCGCTGAGTGTCCCCAACGGGCGAACCCGGGTGCAGATCCCCAGACTGCGGCGCGGTGGCTCGACTGGGTGCCGGCGGCGGGAGGCTGGCGGTGTCGAGCGGCAGTCCGGCGGCATCAACACATTTGGAGGAGAAATGAACGACACCGTTGTCACGATTCAGGGTCACGTCGTGGGTGACGTGATGACCCGCACCACGCAGTCGGGGGTGCCGATGGCGACCTTCCGGGTGGCGTCCACGCCGCGGCGACCGGGACGGGCCCGCGGCGAATGGGTGGACGGGCCCACGTCGGTGTACTCGGTGGCTTGCTGGCGGTCGCTGGCACGCAACGTGGCGGATTGCCTCGAGACGGGGACGCCGGTCATCGTCCACGGCCGGCTCACCCAGCGGACAGTGTCGCGGCAGGTGGGGGCGGAGACGGTGAAGTCCGTGTCCGCTGACATCGACGCCTTCAGCGTCGGGCCGGATCTGACCCGGGGGAGTGCCCTGTTCGAGCCGGAGAAGCCGGACCCGGTACAGCGCGCGGAACAACGGGCGCTGCGAGAGGCGGCGATGGCGATGCACCCTGCGGGAAGCTCCCTGCGCGGGACCGCCGCCCGGGAGTCCGATGAGAAGGGGGTGGCGTAGCGGGGGACGGTTCGAACACCGGCGCGGCGGCGAAGTTGGCCCGGCGGGACGCCCGACGAATGCTGCGCAGCAGGGGTCCGCCCACCAGCACGATGATCGCGATGTTGCCCACCGCACGCAGCAGGTCGAAACCCAACGAGGTGATCAGGCTGAAAGCGAGGAACCGGCCGAGGTTGTCAGCCAGCGGTGCGCCCGCCTCGAACGAGATCCCGGGCGCGGCAGTGGTGAGGAACGGCCAGAACCACATGTTGAGGCAGAATCCGTACAGGACCCCGGCGACCGCCCCATAGCCGGCCAGCAGGGCTAGTTCCCGCTTGCCGTCCGCCCGCGGCAGCAGCCCGGCGCCCATGCCGACCCACGCTGCGCCCAGCATCTGGAACGGCAGCCACGGGCCGACCCCGCCGGTCAGCAGCGCCGAGCCGAACATGGAGATCAAACCCAACAGGAACCCGAAGCCCGGGCCCAGCGCCCTGCCGCCCAGGATCAGCACGACGAACATCGGCTGGAAGCCGGAGGCGCCGGCCCCCAACGGGCGAAGCGCGGCTGCGACAGCGGCCAGCACCCCCAGCATCGCCAGCGCCTTTGCATCCATCCCGCCGGACGACAACTCGGCCGTCAGGACGACGATCAGCATCCCGAGCACAACAGCGAACATCGCCGCCGCGTCGCCGCTGTGCGCCAGCTGCGACTCCGGGCCTACCCATAGCGGCCAACCGAACATGACCAGCCCGATGATGGACACCACAACCAGCACCGCGCGCCCGCGGCGGCCGAATCGCAGGGGAGTGCTCACTGCAGCGCCCCCCGAGCCTCGGCGATGTCGGCGGCGGCCTGCCGTACCTCGGCAACCGTGAGCAGGGGCAGCGGCGACAGCACCTTGGCTACCTGTGGCGCGAAGACCGGTGACGATGTCGCCGCAGTGCGCGCGTCGGCGTCGACCACAACATCGGCGTCCCCCAGCATCACGACCCTGGTGCACAGTTCGGCGACCAGTTCAACGTCGTGGGTGGCCACCACGATCGCCTGGCCGCCGGCCGCGCGGGTCCGCAGCGTGTCACCCAGCCGCGATTTGGCGTGGTAGTCCAATCCCCGGGTGGGTTCGTCCAGCAGCAGCAGGCCGGGGTCGCCGGTGAGCATCACGGCTAGGACGAGCGCCAGCCGGGTTCCCTCGGAAAGATCCCCGGGATGTGTGCCCGGGTCAACCCCTGGCTGCAGCCCAGCGAGGATCCCCAGCGCAGTCCCCGGCGGACGGCCGGTGTCGCGGTCCGCGCCCGCGCACTCCGCCGCCACGGACTCCGCCCACAGCAACAGGCCCGGCTCCTGCGGAACGAATCCCACGCTCGCGACCAGTTCAGCCCCTTTGAGGCCGGCGGGGTCTCGGTCCCCGACCACCACCCGGCCGCCGTCGGGGCGGGCGGTCCCGGCCAGCAGGTTGAGCAGCGTGGTCTTGCCTGCGCCGTTGCGCCCCATCAGCGCAACGATCTCGCCGGGATGGACGGCCAGGTCGAGGTTGCGCAGCACGGTGCGCCCGCCGCGCACGACACGTACTCGATCGAGGACCGCTGCTGGTGCGGCTCCGGATACAACCGGTCCGGCTGGGGAAGGCGGGAACGCTGTCTCGGCGTGCGGTGCCGCCGGCGTCTGCTCCGTGAGGGTCTGCCGCAGTTCCGCTGCAGCCCGGCGGGCGTCTCTGATGGACAGCGGAAGTGGCCGCCACTGGGCGAACAGGCCCAGTTCGACTACCGGCGGCCGGACCGGGGCGGAGACCATGGCCCGCGCCGGCACCGGATCGCGCTCGACCCGTCCAGCGTCATCGAGGGTGATGACCGAATCCGCGTACTGCACCACTCGTTCGAGGCGGTGCTCCGACAGCACCACGGTGAGCCCCAGATCGTGGACCAAGCGCTGGACTGCGGCAAGCACCTCTTCGGCGGCTTGCGGGTCCAGCGCCGATGTCGGTTCGTCCAGCACCAGCACCCGGGGGTGGGCGGTGAGCACCGAGCCGATCGCGACCCGTTGCCGCTCACCGCCGGACAGCGACCGCAGCGGGCGGTCCCGCAACGGTGCGATTCCGAGCAGATCCAGGGTCTCCTCCACCCTCCGGCGCATCACGGCGGGCGCGACGGCGAGCGACTCCATGGTGTAGGCGAGCTCGTCCTCTACGATGTCCGTGACGAATCCGGTCTGCGGGTCCTGCCGCACGACCCCCACCAGATCCGCCATCTCGCGAGGTGGATGGTCGGCTGTGCTGCGGCCCGCGACAAGGACCCTGCCGGCGAGGGTGCCCCCGGTGAAATGGGGGGCGAGCCCGTTGATCAGATTCAAGAAAGTGGACTTGCCGCTGCCGGTGGGTCCGACGACCAGTGCCAGTTCACCCTCGGGGATCGTCAGGTCGACCCCATGCAACTGCGGCCGGCGTGAGCCGTCATAGGTGAGGTCCACCGTCTGGAACTCGATCACACGGCCACCTCTTCGCGGCGGCGGTCCGGGTGCGGGCCCGCGTCCGTGCCGGGCAACGGTGGGGACAGCACCGCCGGGAGGGCGCCGACCAGCACCGCGACCAGTGCGGCGGGCGGGACCTGCGGCCACCCGGGCGGCGACGACGGGCCGATGAGCGCTGGATCGGATCCGAGTGCGATGAACACCGCCGCGGGCACCAGGCCGCACACCGAAACCACCCACTCCGGTGCTGCCCAGGGGTCTGGGCGGTATCGGGTGCGGCTGACCCGCCGACCCGCCAGCGTCGAACCCGCGACCGCCAGCACCGCACCCAGCAGCAGCATGGGCCACCCCAGCACCACCACCCCGGCGACGCCGGGGGTGCTGCCGTCCAGCAGCCCGTACAGCCCGATCACCACCCCCACCAGGCCGACGACGACGAGGCTGGAGTTGACGAACCGTTGCCCCGCGGGGATCCCGGCGGTGCGGCCGTAGCCGCGGGAGTCCATGGACGCCGCCAGGGAGACAGACCGGTCCAAGGCGCCGCCGAACAGCGGGATTGCCATCTGCCCCCAGGCGCGGGGTCCACCCGTCGTGCGGCCCCGCAGCCGTCTCGCCTCCCTGATCCGGCCGGCGTCGCTGATGAGAATCGGCGCCACGGTCATGCACACGACCACGGCGACACCGGCTTCGTACAGTGCTGCCGGGATGATGCGCAACAACCGGGAGGGGTTGACCAGCGAGTTGGCTGCCCCGAAGCAGGCCAGCATCACCGCGATGCGCAGGCCGTCGAAGACCGCGAAGAGCACCCCGTCGAGGGTCACCGGACCGCCGAGCTGCACCCCGGCCATCCAATCCGGCAGCGGGATCCGGGGGAAGGTGAACAACTCCAGCCCGACGTCCGTGGCGCCGATCAGAACCTCCAGCACCACGCGGATAGCGATGATGACCAAGCCGAATTTGAGGAAGGCGGTGTAGGAGCGGCTCCACGGGCCCGGCACCCTGCGCTCGACGACCACCACCGCCGCCACCGCGGCGATGAGAAGCAGCAGGAGCGGATTCGTGGTCCGCGCCGCCGCCGTGGCCAGCCCCAGCGCCCACAACCACCAGGCACCGGGATGGAGCAGCCGCGGCTCTGTGAAGGCGGGGGGCGCGAGAGCAGGGGACACAACTGCCCTTCGACGGGCGGTCGGGGCGGCTGCCCTGGCGGGCTGCTCCACCCGCGGGTCCGCGACGGATGATTCGAGCGGCGTCCGGCGGGCAGTCCGGCTCACCCTCGCGGGCTCACGGTTGCGGGTCAGCGCCGGATTCCCACCGGGTTCCCCCGACTCGGGCGACGCCCCAGTGTACGGCCGAACCCAGCCGCGTCCCAACGTTGCGACGAGATCTTCGGCGCCGATGCGCTGCGCGCCGTGGCGCCGTGCCACCCGGGATGGGCAGCGTGGCAGTATATGACGGTCCCGATCATGAAGGAGCAGCCATGAAGACGACCCTGGCGATCCCCGCAGCCCTGATGGCCGTGGCGCTCGGCCTGGCCGGCTGCGGCAGTGAGGCAGACGACTCCGCGCAGTCGGCCTCCCCCGCAACGGCCGCGGACTGCAGCAAGGACAATCTGCAGACCCTGGAGAGCGGAACCCTGACCATCGGCACGGACAAGCCCGCCTACCCGCCGTACTTCGAGGACAACGACCCCGCCAACGGCAAGGGCTTCGAGTCCGCTGTCGCCTACGCGGTCGCAGGTGAGCTGGGGTTCGCCGAGGACGAGGTGACCTGGGTGACGGTGCCCTTCAACAAGTCCTACGCGCCCGGGGACAAGGATTTCGACTTCGACATCAACCAGATCTCCATCACCGAGGAACGCCAGCAGGCGGTGGACTTCTCCGACGGCTACTACATCGTCAACCAGGCAGTTGTGGCGCTGAACGACTCCCCGATCGCGGATGCCACCAGCATCGAGGAGCTCAAGAGCGCGAACCTCGGAGCCCAGGTGGGCACGACCAGCCTCGACTTCATCAACGACGTTGTCCAGCCCGAAGCGGCGGCGATGGTCTACAACGACACCAACGACGCCAAGAGCGCCCTGGACGCCAAGCAGATCGACGGCGTCGTCGTGGACCTGCCCACCGCCTACTACGTGACCGCGGTGGAGTTCAAGAACTCCAAGATCGTCGGGCAGTTCCAGCCCGAGGGCGACAGCGAGGAGTTCGGACTGCTGTTCGCCAAGGGCAGCCCGTTGGTCGGATGTGTCAATCAGGCGGTGGCGCAGTTGGCGGACTCCGGTGAGTTGCAGCAGATCCAAGACGAGTGGCTGGCCGGCAAGGACGCGCCGTACTTCCAGCAGTAGTCGCTGAGCAGCACCGGGCGTCGGGGCGATGACCACGCCGGCTGAGGCGCCGTCGGAGGCACCCGAGGCGCCATACGTCGATCCGCAGCGGCGCAGTCGGCTGCGCGCACGGGGGCGGCGCGACACGCTCGTCGCGAGCCTGTCGACGGTCGTGGTGTTCGCGATCCTCGTCCTGCTGGTCACATCGTCGCCGGGCTGGCCGAAGGTTCAGGAGACCTTCTTCAACTGGGATGCTGCCGTCGCCGCGTGGCCGGAATTGATCAGTGCCTTCCTGCTCAACATCCAGATCTTCCTGGTCGCCGAGGTCCTCATCCTCGTCCTCGCCCTGCTGGTGGCGTTGGGCCGTGGTCTGACGGCGCCGGTGTTCCTGCCGGTGAGGATCCTCGCCACGGTGTATGTGGACTTCTTCCGAGGGGTTCCGACAATCCTGGTCATCCTGTTGCTGGGCTTTGGCGTCCCGGCGCTGCAGCTGTCCGGGGTGACGAACTCCCCGGTGGTGTGGGGCACGGTTGCTCTGGTGCTCAGCTACACCGCCTACGTGGCGGAGGTCTACCGGGCGGGAATCGTATCGATCCACCCGTCGCAGCGAGCAGCCGCGCGGTCCCTGGGGCTGTCGTCGATCCAGGCAACCCGGTATGTGGTTCTGCCGCAGGCTGTGCGCCGCGTCATGCCGCCGCTGCTCAACGACTTCATCGCCCTGCAGAAGGAGACCGCCCTGGTGTCGCTGCTGGGCCCGGTGGAGGTCCTGCGGGCCGCGCAGATCGACGCGGCGTCGACGTTCAACTACACCCCCTACGTGGTGGCGGCGTGCCTGTTCGTGGCCATCACCTTGCCGTTGACGCGACTCACCGACTGGCTGCAGCGGCGGGATCAGCGCCGCCGGATGTCGGCGGGGAGCAGCTGATGGCGCTGCTGCGGATCGAAGGGGCCCACAAGGGGTTCGACGGGAACGTGGTGCTGCGGGATCTTTCGCTGACGGTGGGGCTTCACGATGTCGTGGCCCTGATCGGTGCGTCCGGTTCCGGCAAGTCCACACTGCTGCGCTGCATCGACGGGCTGGTCCCGGTGGACGCCGGCGACATCTGGATCGGGGAGGGGGACGACCGGCTGGAGGTGACCGCCGCGGACGCAGACCTGGATGCGATCAGGCGCCGGGTCGGGATCGTGTTCCAGCAGTACAACCTCTTCCCGCATATGAGCGTTCTGGCGAACATCACCCTCGCCCCACGGAAGGTGCTGAAGCATTCCGCCAAAGACGCCGATGCCCAGGCGCGGGAGCTGCTGACACGGTTCGGGCTTGCCGAGAAGGCGGACGACTACCCCGACCGCCTGTCCGGCGGCCAGCAGCAGCGGGTCGCGATCGTGCGGGCCCTGGCGATGCAGCCGCAGCTGATGCTCTTCGACGAAGTGACATCCGCACTGGACCCGCAGCTGGTCGGCGAAGTCCTGGACGTCATCCGGGAGTTGAAGGAGACTGGCATGACCATCGTCATGGCCACCCATGAGATGGGTTTCGCCCGAGAAGTTGCCGACCGGGTCGCGTTCCTGCACGCGGGCGGAGTGCTGGAAGAGGCGCCGCCGCAGCGGCTGTTCGGATCGCCCCGGCACCAGCAGACGCGGGAGTTCCTGCTGCGGGTCCATGCCCCCGGGGTCGGCGGCTGAGGCGGTTCGGGAAGCCAGCATGGTGACCGTACCCTTGTGGGCATGGCGGAATTCATCTACACCCTCAGCAAGGCGCGCAAGGCGCACGGCGACAAGGTCATCCTCGATGACGTCACGCTGGCGTTCCTGCCCGGCGCCAAGATCGGCGTAGTCGGACCCAACGGAGCCGGCAAGTCCAGCCTGCTGAAGATCATGGCCGGCAAGGACCATGCGTCCAACGGCGAGGCGCGCCTCAGCCCGGGATACACCGTCGGGATGCTGGAGCAGGAGCCGGAGCTCGACCCGGACAAGGATGTGCTGGCGAACGTCGAAGAGGGCGTGCGGGAGACCAAGGCGCTGCTGGAGCGGTACAACGAGATCTCGGCGCAGATGGCAGATCCCGATGCTGACTTCGACGCGCTCATGGCGGAGATGGGCACGCTGCAGGAGCAGATCGACCACAAGAACGCCTGGGACCTCGATGCCCAACTCGAGCAAGCCATGGATGCCCTGCGCTGCCCGCCGCCCGAAGCCGACGTGACCTTGCTGTCGGGCGGTGAACGGCGGCGAGTCGCGTTGTGCAAGTTGCTGTTGGAGCAGCCCGACCTGCTGCTGCTGGACGAGCCGACCAACCATCTCGACGCGGAATCCGTGCTGTGGCTGGAACAGCACCTGGAGAAGTACCCCGGCACCGTTGTTGCCATCACCCACGACCGCTACTTCCTGGACAACGTGGCGCAGTGGATCCTCGAGCTGGACCGCGGGCGGGCCTACCCCTATGAGGGCAACTACTCCACCTACCTGGAGAAGAAGGGGGCGCGGCTGAAGGTCGAGGGCCAGAAGGACGCCAAGATGCAGAAGCGCCTCACCGACGAATTGGATTGGGTGCGCTCCAACGCCAAGGCACGCCAGACGAAGTCCCGCTCCCGGCTGCAGCGCTACGAGGAGATGGCGGCTGAGGCGGAGAAGACCCGCAAACTCGACTTCGAGGAGATCCAGATCCCCCCCGGTCCCCGGTTGGGCAACACCGTCGTCGAGGCGCACCACCTCACCAAGGCCTTCGACGACCGTCTGCTGCTCGACGACCTGTCGTTCTCGCTGCCGCGCAACGGCATCGTCGGCGTCATCGGCCCCAACGGCGTCGGCAAGACCACCCTGTTCCGCATGATCGTCGCGCAGGAGGCAGGCGGATCCGACGACAAGGCGGAACTGCCGACATCGGGGGACATCACCGTCGGAAACACGGTGCAGCTGTCCTACGTGGACCAGTCCCGCTCGGGTCTCGATCCCACCAAGACCGTTTGGGAAGTCGTTTCCGACGGGCTGGATTGGATCAAGGTCGGCCACGTGGAGATGCCGTCGCGCGCCTATGTCGGCGCCTTCGGCTTCAAGGGCCCCGACCAGCAGAAGCCCACCAAGGTGCTGTCCGGCGGGGAGCGAAACCGCCTGAACCTCGCCTTGACGTTGAAGCAGGGCGGCAACGTTCTGCTGCTGGATGAGCCCACCAACGACCTCGACGTGGAAACACTGGCCAGCTTGGAGAACGCGCTGTTGGATTTCCCCGGCTGCGCGGTGATCACGTCCCACGACCGCTGGTTCCTCGACCGCGTGGCGACGCACATCCTGGCCTACGAAGGCGACTCGCAGTGGTTCTGGTTCGAGGGCAACTTCGACTCCTATGAGAAGAACAAGGTCGAACGCATGGGCGCCGAAGCTGCCCGGCCGCACCGCACCACCTACCGCAAGCTGACCCGCGGCTGAGCCGGCTGGGCTGAGCGGCTGATGGGCTGAGCCGGCTGAGCCGCCGAGGGGCTGAGCCGGCTGATGGGCTGAGCGGCTGACGGGCCGGTGGCAGGAGGGCTGAGCCGCCGAGGGGCTGAGCCGCTGAGCATTCGATGGTAAGGAGGGCAAGAGTGACCGCAGGGGGCGAGCGATTCCGCACCGGGATCCAATTGCGCTGGGGCGACATGGATTCCATGGCGCACATAAACAACGCCGCCATCGTCACGCTGCTGGAGGAGGGCCGGGTGCGGTTCTTGGCAGAGATGGGTGCCACCGAACAACCGATGAGCTTCTCGCTGGTGGCTGCCCGGCATGAGATCGACTACCTGCGGCCCATCCAGTACCGCCTCGAACCTGTGGACATGCAGATGTGGATCGACCGCGTCGGCAGGGCGTCGTTCACCGTCGCCGCGCAGATCCTGGTGTCCGACCAGCTCGCAGTACGGGCCAAGACCGTGGTGGTCGCTATCAACCCCTCGTCCGGCGGTTCGACGCCGCTGTCCACGGCAGCAAGGGACGCACTGAACCGCTACCTAGCGGACTGATCCGCCCCGGTCAGGCCTCCATCAGTTCCACAGGGTCCATCACTCCCACGGGGTCCGCCCCCGACGATCTCTGCCCCAAAGTGGCCCCCCTCTGCGGCGTGTCGCGGCTGTTTTGGGGCCATCTTGGGGCAGAAGTGGGGTGCTGGGGTGCTGGGGTGCTGGGGTGCTGGGGTGCTGGGGTGGTCGCCGTCAGAGGTAGGGGTTGACGTTCACCATTGCGTCGGCCGCCGAGACGAGGTAGCGCCAGAGCTCCTCGCGGGCGGTGTCGTCTAGGTCGGCGCCGGACTCCCGCAGCGACGCTCCCATGAGTTCCAGCCAACGGTCGCGGGCGGCGGGATCGATCGGGAACGGTGCGTGGCGCATACGCAGCCGCGGGTGCCCACGCTCGTCGCCGTAGGTGTGCGGCCCGCCCCAGTACTGCATCAGGAACAACCGCAGTCGCCGCTCCGCGGGTGCCAAGTCGGCCTCGGGGTACATGGGTCGCAGCAGGGGATCCTGTCCGACGCGTGTGTAGAAGCCGTGCACGAGTGTGGTGAAGAACGTCTCACCGCCGAACCGGTCGTACCACGTGTCGAAACCGGTGTCGCTATCGTCGCCGGCGCCGTTTCCCACGGGCCCATTCTGGCAGTAGGCAAACCGCGGGCCACAAGCAGCAGGTCTACGACAACAGTGCCCGCAGTCGGAAGGCCGGCGCAGAGTGCCCGCGCGTTGGGTGGTGGGGCCGTGTGGAGGCCAGCTCCGTCGCTAGGTCGTCGCGGAGTGCCCGCAGTCGGTGGGCCGGCGTGGAGTGCCCGCGCGTTGGGTGGCGCGGGCTGGCGGAGCTTCGACTCAGTGCGGGTCAGGCCGCGCTGCGGACCGGGGGGACGGAATCCCGCCGGAATTCCAGTTCGGCCGAGTCGGCGATGGCGCGCAGCATCGGCTGGAAGACGAACGCGTGGAACGGGAACACCGCCCACCAGTACGCATGCCCGGCTAGGCCCCGGGGGTAGAAGATCGCTCGTTGCCGCAGCAGCGACCTATCGTCCGGGTGCGCCTCGATGGTCCATTCCAGCCACGCCCGCCCCGGCAGACGCATCTCGGCGCGCAGTCGGAGCAGCTCCGGCTCGATCCTCTCCTCGACCCGCCAGAAATCCAAGGCATCGCCCACGCGCACCCGGTCCGGATCACGGCGTCCCCGGCGCAAGCCGACCCCGCCGACGATGCGGTCCATGGCGCCGCGGATCTCCCACATCCAGTTGGCGGTGAAGTAGCCGCGCTCCCCGCCGATGCCCTCAACCACCCGCCACACCGACTCCGGCGGCGCGGAGATGTCTTGCTCCCGCACATCGGTGTACAGCGAACCTCCCGCCCACTGCGGATCGGTGGACAACGGTTCCGCCGGGGCGCCCTTCACCGACGCGGTCGACCATCGAGTCACCACCTGCGCGTCTCGGACCCGGCGCAGCGCGTAGTCGACGGCCGTGCGGTAGGGCAGCAGGCCCTCAGGGGGATCCGGGATCCAGCCGGCGATGTCGTGATCGCCGCACACCACCTCGACCTTGAGCGAATCGACCAAGGGCCGCGCGATCCCGCGGGGCACCGGAGTCACCAAGCCCACCCAGTGGCTGGAGAGTTTCGGGCTGAGCACGTTCACCGGGAGGATCACCCGCTTTCGCAGGCCGGCGACCGCCGCGAAGCCGTCCATCATCGACCGGTAGGTCATGACGTCGGGGCCGCCGATGTCGAAGGGGCGGCTGACGTCGGGTGGCAGTTCCGCCGCACGGACCAGGTAGTACAGGACATCCCGCACGGAGATCGGCTGTGTCCGCGTGCTGACCCAACGGGGGGTGATCATCACCGGCAGCCGTTCGGTCAGGTAGCGCAGCATCTCGAACGACGCCGATCCGGATCCGATGATCACCGCGGCGCGCAGTTCCGCCGTCGGCACCCCGCTGTCGTGCAGGATCTGGCCGACCTCGACTCGGCTGCGCAGGTGGGCGGACAGTTTCGCCGGCGGCGGCGGAGCCATGCCGCCGAGGTAGACGATGCGCTTGACGCCTGCCGCGCGGCACGCATCGGCGAAGACTCGGGCCATGCGGCGTTCGGTCTCGTCGAAGTCCTTGCCGGTGTTGATGGAGTGCATCAAGTAGTAGACGACGTCCACGCCTCGGACCGCTTCAGCCACGGCCTCAGCGTCCAGGGCATCCCCCTGCGCCACCTGGATCCGGTCGAACCAGTCGCGCTGCCGCAGCGACTCCGGATGCCGCGCCAGGATGCGGACGTCAACATCCTGATCGAGCAGCAGCGGGATCAGCCGGCCCCCGATGTAGCCCGACGCGCCGGTGACAAGGTAGGTGGGCCGGGATGAGGCGTCTGAGTTCACGGCACCAGTGTGTTCGCTGGCACACCCTGGCGCACCTCGGGGCGGCGGTGTCCAGCTATCGGAGGCTTGGCCGATGATTGCGCGCTGAATCTGCTGGAAACGCCAGACGAATGGTCCGATTGCGACGCATTTGCGACAACTGGATTTAGGTTCGACCTCATGCGACGAGTGATCACTGGTGCGGTGGCGGTAGCAGTAGCGGCGGTGTTGGCCCTTCCGGGCACTGCCCAGGCAGGCGACGAGCAGGTTCTGGGCGGGTGGTTCGGCAACTGGCACCCGCCGTCGACCGTCGCCAGCCGGATGGCCGCGGGGAACGCCAGCCTGACCGACGCCGCGGTCTTCGCCTGGGCCTTCGGCGGCAGCGGGAACCCCGTGTGCGCCTTGAGCCCGAAATCGGCGTGCCTGGAGCCGGGGGTGACGGCCACGTCCGCCCTGCGCAAGGCGCTGGCGTCGATGAAGGGCAAGACGACCTGGGTCTCGCACGTGGACCTGAACTACACCCGGGCCCGGCAGCTGGCCGCCATCCTGAAGCAGCCCGCCAAGAGGCGCAAACTGACCAACCTGCTCACCGAGCGCACCGTCGCCGTCGGCGCCGACGGGCTGGATCTGGATTGGGAAAACTTCGCGTTCAACGACGGCTCCAGCACGTGGGCGTCGACCCGGCCGGCGTTGAACAAGACCGTGCGCCAACTCGCCGGCAAACTCCACGACCGCGGCAAACTGCTGTCGGTCACCGTGCCCGTCGGGACTTCACCGTTCGCAGCCGGAGGTGTGCCGAAGATGGGCGGCGGCTACACGGTGTTCGACTGGCGCCGCCTCGCGCGGGCAGCCGACCGGCTGAACCTGATGGCCTACGACTACTCATACTCCTCACCGGGCGCCATCGGACCCCATCGCTGGGCCAAGACGGCCGCCGCCGCGGCCAAGAAGTCCGTGGGTGCGGACAATGCCGACAAGGTGATCGTCGGAGTGCCGCTGTACGGCAAGTCGTGGCCGACGCCGGGACCGGGTGGGCAGAAGGTCGTGGGCACCTGCCCCGCCGGCTGGCGCCCCGACAGTGTGAAACCGACGTTCTCCCTCGGGGCGCCGGACGCCGCGGCCCTGGCACGGGACAAGGGCGTCCGGCCGCGGTTCGACCGTGGCACCGGCGAGCGGACCTTCACCTACTCCGAATCGGTGTCCGGCAAGTACGGCGCCAAGGTGGGCAAGGGCAAGAAGCGCCGCACCGTGACCCGATCCGCGGAGTGCAAGGTTTCCCGGACCGTCTGGTACGGCGACGGGCGCACCCTCGTCAAGCGGGCACGGATGGCCAACCGCAAGGGGATAGGCGGTGTGTTCGCCTGGAACCTGGCCTCCGCCAGCCCTGAGTTGTTCAAGCGCTACTCCGCCAACGTCCGCTGACCGAAGTCTCCGATTCCGGCTGTTGCCGGCCCAGGTCGGAAGCAGTCTCACCCCAGCACGTCGTCGTCGGAGGTGTGGGTGTCGGACGGCATGACAACCTCCTCATCGGGCTTGTCGCTGAGGATGTGGGCCACATAGTCGTCGAGAGCCTGCGCCATACCCACGTCATGGCCGGTGCGCTGAGACAGGTACCAACGATGCTCGAGCACCTCGTGGAACACTTCGGCGTCCTCGAGTTTCGAGCGCAGGTCCGGCGGGATCGCGGTGACCACCGGCTCGTAGACCTCCGATAGCCACGAGTGAGCTGCTATGACGTCTTCCCGCGCCACGTGGGCATCCCTGCGCGCCCGGGTGGACGCCGGCCGCTGCAGGCGTCGGGAGGCCAGATAGTGATCGAGATCGTTGAGCAGCCGCCGGGCCTGGTTCTCACCCACATCCAGGCCCACCAGTCGCAGCAGCCGGCGGGAGTGGTAGCCGGGATCCACCACCTTCGGTTGGATCCGCACACTGCCGTCCGGCCTGCGGCGCAGATCCAGTTGGGCCACGTCGAAGCCCAGTTCGTTGAGCCGTTCCACCCGCTGCGCGACCCGCCACCGCTCGGTGCCCGACACGTGCTCCGCCTCGGTCAGTTCGGCCCACAGCCGTTCGTAGCGGACCGGCACCTCGTCGGCGATGGCTATCGGATCGATGTCCGCGGGCAGCAACTGCCCCGCCTGGAGATCCAATAGTCCGCCCGCGATGTTGAGGTGGGCCGTCTCCACGTCGAAGCCCCGCAGGGCGCCGGACAGCGACGGGCGGAACTCGCCGGTCTCGGCGTCCACGAGGTAGGCGGCGAAAGCACCTGCATCCCGGCGGAACAGCACATTGGACAGGGAGCAGTCGTTCCACAGGAACCCCACAAGGTGCAGCCGGACCACCAGCAGGACCAGGGCGTCGAGGAGGCGATCGACCGTGTCGGGGCGCAGCCGTTGGCTGTAGACGCTGCGGTAGGGAATCGACCAGGTCAGGTACTCAGTGATCAGCACCCCCGGGAGCGGCTCCCCGGCGGCGTCACTCCGACCCGTGACCACGCCCACGCCGTGCACCGCAGGGATCTCGGCATCCTGCAGCTGCCGCAACAGGTGGAACTCTCGCTCCGCAAACGCCTCGGTGATCTCCTTGAGGGCCATGATCGTGCCATCGACCTCGATGAACCTGACAACATGCCGGGAGATGCCGCGCGGCAGTTCGACGAACATCTCCGGCGGCCATTCGGCCAGCGGAGATTCCCACGGCAAATCCAGCATGTCGCCGGTGATGCCCGCTTCCAGTCGGATGCTCAACTCTGCTGTTGCCACGTGCGCATTCTCCGCTTCAGGGAGCGGCGACCCGCAGGCCGGTCTCATGCGCGGCGAAGGCCAGCACATCGGCCGCCTCGGCCACGGAGCGACCCAATGAGCGGGCGCCGTGCCCGACGTCGGCCTCGGTCCGCAGCAGGATCGGCCGGGATCCGCTGGTGGCGTGCTGCAGCGCCGCCACCATCTTGCGGCCGTGCATGGGGTCGGTGCGGGTGTCGTTGTCGAACACGCTCATCAGCACCGCCGGGTAGTCGGTTCCGTCGGCGACGTGATGGTAGGGGCTGTAGGACCACAGCCATCCGAACTGCTCCGGGTCGGCGGGATCGCCGTACTCAACTGTCCAGGTGGCGCCCAACTGCGACGTTGTGTAGCGGATCATGTCCAGCAGCGGCGCGGTGCAGATCACGGCTGCGTACAGGTCGGGTTGCTGGGTCAGTCCCGCACCCACCAACAGGCCGCCGTTGGAGCCGCCGCTGATGCACAGCTGCTCGCGACCGGTCCACCCGTTGTCGATCAGCCACAGTGCGGCGGCGTGGAAGTCGTCGAAGACGTCCTGCTTGCGGCCCAGCATCCCGGCCCGGTGCCAGTCCTCGCCCTCCTCGCTGCCGCCGCGCAGGTTGGCGATCGCGTAGACGCCGCCGGACGCCACCCAGGCCAGGGCCGTGGCGTTGAATGCGGGGGCCAGCGGGATCCCGAAGCCGCCGTAGCCGTACAGGATCGTCGGCCGCGGCTGGGACGGTTCGCCGTCGGAGGAGATCAGGAACATCCGCACCGCAGTGCCATCCGGTGAGGTGTAGCTGACCTGCTGGGTGTGCACCTCGGGTATCTGCGCCTGACCCGGCGGTTGCGCCCACAGCGTCGTCTGCCGGGTGATCGCGTCGTAGCGGTAGACGAACGGCGGGGTGGTGTGATCGGTGTAGACATACCAGTTCTCGCCGCCGCCCTCGGGTCGTCCCACGGGCCCGGCGATGGTGCCCAGGCCGGGTACTTCCACATCGCAAACCCAGCGGCCAGTCGCCGAGTCGAGCACCGACAATCCGCCGACCGTGTGCCGGGTGTGCTGCACCACGAGATACTGGTCGGGTCCGTCGGGGCCGTCGGACAGCCTGAACGACTCCAGGACCGCCGCCGGGTCCTCATCGACCAGGGGGCGCCAGTTCTGCGGTTGCGGCGTCCGCGGATCCCCGAGCAGCAGCCGGCCCCGCGGCGCCTCGTGGTCGGTCCAGATGAACATCCTCCCGTCGGGCCGGATGCTGATGCTCGTGTTGGCGTCGCGGCCCTCGACGACGGGGCGAAGCGCAGGTGTCTCCGGCGGCGCAGCGCCGAGGTCGGCCAGCCAGACGTCGTTGCGCGGCGCGGTGCCCTCGGCCGCATCGATCACCAGCCAGCGGCCGTCGCGGGTGACGGATGCGGAGTAGTAGTTGGTGATCGCCCGGCCGCCCCCGAATACCTCCTCGTCCGCGTCCGGATCCCGGCCGATCCGGTGCAGCCGGACACGGCGGTGGAACTGCTCCTCCCCGGCGGGCACCGTGTCCGCAGGCTCACGGCGGATGTAGTAGAAGGATTCACCGCCGGGCAGCCAGGCAACGGACGAGTAGCGGGTGCGGTCGATCGGCCCGTCCACCACTTCGCCGGTCGCGACATCCATGACCCGCAGCGCCGACTCCTCGGTGCCGCCCTCGCTGAGCAGGAACGCCAGCCGGTCGCCCTCCCAGGACGGCTGGTACCCGTCGAGGGTGGTCAGCCCCTTGGGGTCCAGTTCCAGCGGGTCGATCAGCACCCGCTCGCTGCCGTCGGGGTCGATCGTGCACAGCACGGGCAGCTGCTGCCCCGGGTTGCGCCGACTGAAGAAGCAGCGCTCGCCGCGCCACGTCGGGAGGCCGGTGAAACCGCCCCACAGCAGCGCCTGCAGGTGTGCCTCGAAGTGGGGCCGGGCCGTCCACGTGTTGCTCTCCTGCGCGAAGATCGCGTGCTGGGCAGACTCCCAGTCGGCGCGGTCGCGCTGCCATTGCTCCCGCACATCCGCCGCGAAGCCGGAAGAGTCTTCCAGCCAGCGGTAGGGGTCGGGGACGGGTGTGCCGTGGTAGTCGTCGACGAGGTCCAGCCGGGGCGCGTCCGGGTAGTGCGCGGTCACCTGTCTGACCCTATAGCGGGGCAATGCCGGTCGCCGCGCCCTAGGCTGGGACCATGAGCGACCCAGCCCGCCGAGACGGAACCGCCGGAACACCGACCGGGGGAGCGGCCGACGCTGCGGAGTTCCGCGGCACCCCGCCGCCGGCGGACTGGCGCCGCTACGCCCGGTTCACCCTCTGGGGCCTGTTGGTGGTGCTGGTCGGGCTGCTGCTGCTGCGCAACAGCGAATCGGTGCCTGTCGACTTCGTGTTCTTCACCGCCGAAGTCCCGCTGTTCGTCGCGCTGGGGCTCACGTTTGCCCTCGGGGCGCTGCTCGGTGCTTCCGGTGTGTGGTTCACCGGCAGGCGCCGGGCGAAAAGGGCGGCGCAGACCGCCAAGAAGAAGTAGCGCCGCCGGACACCGTGGCCGACGACCTGCACCGCCTCACCGCCTTGGAGCAGTCCCGGGGCGTGCGCAGAGGCGACTACACCGCGGTTGAACTCACCGATCACCACCTGCGGCGGACCGAAGACCTGGGCCAGCAGGTCGGTGCCTTCATCACCGTGACCGCTGACGCCGCGCTGCGGCAGGCGGAGCGGATCGACAAGCGGCTGGCAGCCGGTGATGCGCCCGACAGCCCACTGCTGGGGTGCACGGCGCCGGTCAAGGACCTCGACCTCGTGGCCGGCGTCAGATGCACTTTCGGTTCACGAGTGTTCGCCGATTTCGTCGCTCCCGCCGACGCCCATTTCGTGAAGCGGATGCGGGCTGCCGGGTTGGTCATCTCCGGGAAGACGAACACACCTGAATTCGGCCTGCCCTGCTACACCGAGAACCGGATCGCGCCGCCAGCCCGAACACCGTGGGACCTGCGCCGGTCTGCCGGCGGGTCCAGCGGCGGTGCCGCCGCCGCCGTGGCCACCGGGCTGGCGGCCGTGGCGCAGGGCTCCGATGGTGGCGGCTCGATCCGCATCCCTGCCAGTGTCACGGGGCTGGTGGGAATCAAGCCCGCCCGCGGCAGGGTCGGCTTCGGCCCCGGGGTGGACGAATTGGGGGAACTTGCTGTGCTCGGTCCCTTGGCGCGGACCGTGGCCGACGCAGCGGCGCTGTTGGATGTGCTGATCGGGGGATCGCCCGGAGACACCTTCGCCCACCCGCACCCGCCGGAGCGGAACTTCCTCGCAGCGGCCGAGGACGAGCCAGCCCGCCTGCGGATCGGCCGGTACCGGAAGCCGGTCATCACCGATGTCGACGTGCATCCCGACTGCCTTGCGGCCTACGAGCAAGCCAGTGGGCTGCTGTCGGACCTGGGCCACGACGTCGAGGACATCGACCGGCCGTTCGGGCCGGACGCGGTAGATGCCTTCGAAACGGTGTGGGCCGGCAGCGTGGCCTCCCTGCCCCTGCCCGAAGGTGTCGCAGCGGAACTGATGCCGCTGACGGCTTGGCTGTCGGACAAGGGCCGCGGCTACAGCGCGGCTGATGCTTTCCGGGCCATCCGCCGCATGCGCCTGGTCACCCGCTCCGCGATCGAGCAGAGCATCGCCTACGACGCCGTGCTCACCCCCGCACTCGCCCAGGTGCCGGCGCTGGTGGGCGGATTGCGCGACGACGCCGACCCGGCGGCGGACTTCGAGGCGCAGAAGGCGTTCACGCCGTTCACCGCGCCGTACAACGTCACCGGGCAACCGGCGTTGTCGTTCCCGATGCGATGGAACGACGCGGGTCTGCCGATCGGCGTGCAGTTGGTGGGGCGTCCGCGCGACGAATACACAATCATCAGTCTTGCGGCCCAGATGGAACGGGCCGTCGGTGATCGGCCCGGGCACGGCATGTGGTGACAGGAGGACATTATGGTGGCTGACGATCTGGCGCATCTGGCGCGGATGCACGGGGTCTCACTGGACTATTGGGACCAAGCCGGCAACTACCACGAGATCGACGAGGCAACCGTCGTGGCGGTCTTGGCCGGGTTGGGTGTGGCAGCGGGAACCGCCGACGACATCGCGGCATCCATCCGACACCGCGAACTGCGCGATTGGCGCCGCACGCTGCCGCCGGTGTACGTGCACCGGCAGTCGCGTGTAGGGCAGGTGTGGGTGCACGTTCCCCATGGCGAGGTTCTGCGGCTGGTGATCGTGACCGAGACCGGGCAGGAACTGCCCGTGGCGCAGGAAGAGCACCTTGTTGCACCCCGGCAGGTGGACGACCGGATGATCGGTGAAGCCATGTTCCAGGTTCCCGCCGGGCTGCCCACCGGCTGGCACGAGTTCCGCGCCACGTTCGACAGCGGTTCTGCGGCCTCGCCGCTGGTCGTCGTCCCCGATCGGCTGCCGGACGTCGCCCGCGACTGGGGGCCGATGGTGCAGGTCTACTCGATGCGGTCTGCGGACTCGTGGGGGATGGGCGACCTCGGCGATGTCACGAAGCTGGCCCGCCTTGCCGGGCAGGACTGGGGCGCCGGGTTCATCCTGGTCAACCCCATGCACGCACCCGGCCCGGTGCCGCCCATCGAAGCGTCCCCGTACCTGCCCGCGACCCGCCGATTCGCCAGTCCCATGTATTTGTGCGTCGAGCAGATCCCCGAGTACGCCGATCTGCCGCCAGACGACCGGCGTCGGGTGGACGCGTTGGGTGAAGCGGTGCGGCCCCGCAACACCACTGCCGACCTGGTGGACCGCGACGTCCTCTGGGAGGCGAAGGGTGACGCGTTGCAGATCATCTTCGACGCCGGGCTCGCTGCCCCCCGGGAAGCGGAGTTCCGGGCCTATGCGGCGCGGGAGGGAGTGGGGCTGCAGGACTTCGCGCTGTGGTGCGCCCTGTGCGAGAAGCACGGGCCCGACTGGCACGGATGGCCGGAGCCGTTGCAGGACGTGCGCTCCCGCGAGGTGACCGCGGAATTCGCCGAGTTGGAGGACCGGGTCAACTTCTATTCCTGGCTGCAGTGGCAGTTGGATCAGCAGTTCGCCCAGACCCAGTCCGCGGCGCGCTCGGCGGGAATGAGCATCGGGATCATGCACGACCTCGCCGTCGGGGTGCACAGCGAGGGTGCCGACTCCTGGCGGTTGCGCAGCATGCTGGCCGAGGATGTGACAGTCGGGGCGCCGCCGGACATGTACAATCAGATGGGTCAGGACTGGGCCCAGCCGCCATGGCACCCGGACGCATTGGCCGACGCCGCGTTCATCCCCTACCGGGACATGCTGCGGGAGGTGCTGCGCCACGCCGGCGGTCTGCGGGTGGACCACATCCTGGGGCTGTACCGGCAGTGGTGGATCCCCGAGGGGATGAGGCCCTACCAGGGCACCTATGTGGCGGTGGACCACGAGGCGATGGTCGGCATCCTGATGCTCGAGGCCAGCAGGGTGGGGGCCATGCTCATCGGGGAGGACCTGGGCACCGTCGAGGACTGGATCCGGACCGACATGCTGTCCCGCGGGATCCTCGGCACCGGCGTGTTGTGGTTCCAGCGTTCCGCGGCACACGTGGACCCCCCGGAAGCCTGGCGCAGCGAGGAACTGCTCAGCGTCACCGTGCACGACCTCCCCCCCACGGCGGGCTACATCGTCGGGGAGCACATAAAGCTGCGGGCCGAACTCGGGCTGCTGGCCCGCGACCCGGCGCTGGAATGGGCCGAGCACGGCGAGGAACTCGCCCTGTGGCGCGCCCTGCTGCGCGATCGCGGGCTGTACGAAGACGGCGATGCCGTCGCCGACGAGGTGGTGGCGCTGTACCGGCTCGCGGCGGCCAGCCCGGCCCGCCTGCTGGGGGTGAACATGCCCGACCTGACCGGGGACCGCCGCATCCAGAACCAGCCGGGCACAGACCGGGAGTACCCCAACTGGAGCGTGCCGCTGGGCGACGGCGACGGGCAACCTGTCCTGCTGGAGCAGCTGGCCGATTCCCCGCTGGTGGCGCAGATCGTCGCGGCGATCACGAGCACGCGCTGAGTCAGGCTCCCGACGTCGTGCTCATGCCTTGCGCGTCGCGTTCGCGGGCTCGCAGGGCGCGGTTGGTGCCGTCGCGGCCCTCGGCGACCAGCCGCCGGGCGGCGCTGGTGAGCCCGTCGCCTTCGAGCAGCCGATCGGCCGCTGCCACCGTGTCGGGATCGACCAGTAGGTAGGGGTACAGCATCGTGGTGATCGCCCCAGCCATCTCAGGCGTCCGGTTGGCCCAGACCTCGGCCACGGCCGCGAAATAGCGGTCGCGGTAGGGGAGCAGCAGATCCTCCTGGCCGGGCTGGGCGAATCCAGCCAGGGTCGCTTCCAGCAGGGAGTTGGCCATGGACGTGTCGTTCAGGATCGTGTGCCAGGCCTCGTCCTTGGCCGCCGCGGTGGGGCGGGCCGCCCTGGCCGCCGCCGCCCGCCGCTGCCCTGTCGCAGTGCTGTCGCGCTGCAGCTCCGCCTCGATCAACCGGTCGGCGTCGCGGCCGCTGCCGGCGAGGGCCTGCACCAGCCACCAGCGCAGGTCGGTGTCCACCGCGAGGCCGGGAAGGCTGATCTGCCCCGACAGCAGCCCTGCGACGGTGTCGAGCTGCTCATCGGTGCGCGCCAGGGCCACGAATCCGCGCACGAACGCCAACTGGTGGTCGCAGCCGGCGTCAGCTGCCGCTGCGGACTGCCACAGCATGGCGGCCAGCGACTGCCGGTACCGATCGACGTTCTGCGGCGCCGCGTATTGGTCGAGCGCCGCCTGGGCCTGCCGCAGGATCGCCTGCACCACGGCCACGTCGGGCTCCACAGCCAGGCCGGACATGACTACTTCGAGGAAATCGCCCACCGAGATCTCGGCGTCCCTGGCCATGTCCCAGGCGGCACCCCAGATCAAGGTCCGTGCCAGGGCGTCGTCCACGGCGCCGATCGACTCCATGGCCGTGGCCAGGGAGCGTTCGTCCAGCCTGATCTTCGCGAACGTCAGATCGCCGTCGTTGATCAACAACAGGTCCGGCTGCATCACCCCGGCCAGTTCTGGGATCTCGGTGCGCCCACCCCGGATGTCGACCTCGTGGGAGGCGGTGCGGACCAGCCGGCCGTCTCGCAGGGAGTACAAGCCCACAGCGATCCGGTGGTCGCGCAGCACCGGCTCCAGCCCCGGGGGCATGGCGGGCGGCTCCTGGACCACTGCCACCGACGAGTACTTGCCGTCGTCGCCGACCGACACCACCGGTCGCATCAGGTTCACGCCGCTGGTCTGCAGCCACTGCCGGCTCCAGTCCGACAGGTCGCGCCCGCTGGCCGCCGCCAAGTGCCGCAGCAGGTCGGGCAGTTCCGTGTTGCCCCAGGCGTACTCCGCGAAATACCCGCGCAGGCCCGCCAGGAAGTGTTCCTCCCCGACCCAGGCGACGAGTTGCTTCAACGCGCTGGCGCCTTTGGCGTAGGTGATGCCGTCGAAGTTCACCCGCACCGAGTCCAGGTCCACCATGTCGGCGGCGATGGGGTGGGTGGAGGGCAGTTGGTCCTGCCGGTAGGCCCACGCCTTGCGCAGGATCGCGAAGCTGTTCCAGGCGTCGGTGTAGCGGGTGGCGTTGACGGAAGCGAACGTGGCGGCCCATTCGGCGAATGATTCGTTGAGCCACAGGTCGTCCCACCAGGTCATGGTCACCAGATCGCCGAACCACATGTGCGCCATCTCGTGCAGGATCGTGTTGGCCCGCTGCTCATAGGCGCTGTAGGTGACACGGCTGCGGAAGACGTAGTCCTCGAGGAAGGTGACGCACGCCGCGTTCTCCATGGCCCCGGCGTTGAATTCCGGCACGAACAGCTGGTCGTACTTACCGAAGGGGTAGGGCCGCCCGAAGGCGTTCTCGAAGAAGGCGAAGCCCTGTTTGGTGACGGTGAGGATCTCCTCGGCATCCAGGTGCTCGGCCAGACTGCCGCGGCAGTACACGCCGAGCGGATAGGTGCCGCCGGCGCCGGTGTAGGAATCGCGCACAACGTGATACGGCCCGGCCACGAGCGCGGTGATGTAGGTGGATATCCGCCGGGTCGGCGGGAACTCCCACCGCATGGCCGTGTCGGTGACGGCAACCGGGTCCGGCGTCGGCGCGTTGGACACCACTTGCCAGTGATTCGGTGCGGTCACCGTCAGCCTGAAGGCGGCCTTCAGATCGGGTTGT
>JAQAZZ010000070.1:0-3455 GCA_032127075.1 Micrococcales bacterium
GTGCTCGGCGCGGAAGGCGGCGAAGCCATCGGCGGGGCAGGCATCGGCCAGGGAGCAGCCCGCCTCCAGATCCGGCAGCAGCACCGTTTTGCCGGGGCTGAGGATCTTGGCGGTCTCGGCCATGAAGTGCACCCCGCAGAACACGATGGTGTCCTCGGGCGCTTCGGCGGCGATGCGCGACAGCGCCAGGGAGTCCCCGACGTGATCGGCGACGTCCTGAATGGCGGGCAACTGATAGTTGTGTGCCAGGACGGTCGCACCGCGCAGGGCGGCCAATTGGCGAATCTCGGCGGCCCACTGCGCGTCCCCCGCCACACCGGTGTAACCGCCCGGGCCATCGACGATTCCGTCGGCCAGGGCCGCCCGAGTGCGATCTACGTCCGTGCGAGCAGCGACGGTCATCGCCGCCTCCTGTTCTGCATCCGAGGTTTTCGACTTATAATCGAAAACATGAGTCATATTAGCACTCAACACGAAGTGCTGGCCGTCGTATTCCAGGTCCGTGACCTGCCATCCGGCAAACCCGGCCTCCACGTGCTGTTATGGCAGCGCGCCCTGTCTCCGCAGCGCGGACGGTGGTCACTACCGGGCGGCCGGCTCGGCGAGGGCGAAGATCTCACCGCGTCGGTGCGCCGCCAACTCGCCGAGAAGGTGGACCTTCGCGAGGTCGCGCACCTGGAACAACTCGCGGTCTTCTCCGACCCGACCCGGGTGCCGGGCGCGCGCGTCATCGCGTCCACCTACCTGGGCCTGGTGCCCTCCCCCGCCATTCCTGAATTGCCGTCGGACACCCGGTGGCATCCGGTGGGCCAGCTTCCCCCGATGGCGTTTGATCACCGCCCGATGGTGTCATATGCCGGCGCCCGGCTGGCCGCCAAATTGTCCTACACGAATATCGGATTCGCCTTGGCGCCAAGGGAATTTGCGTTGTCGACGCTGCGCGATATCTACGGGGCCGCACTGGGATACCAAGTCGACGCCACCAATCTGCAGCGCGTGCTGGCACGGCGCGGAGTGATCACCCCCACCGGGACCACGGCCCATCCGGGCCGTACTGGTGGGCGACCTGCGGCGCTGTATCGCTTCACCGAATCCGAACTGCGGGTCACCGACGAATTCGCGGCATTGCGTCCACCCGGCTGACGCACTGGATTCTTAGAACCCCCTGAAGGTAACGTCATCTACTCGGAACGAAAGGGACGACGTGACAATCCCGCACCGGGTGGTCGGCCCCCAGTCTGTCGGCCCCCAGTCTGTCGGCCCCCAGAGGATCGGCCCCCAGAGGATCGGCCCCCAGTGGATCGGTTGCGCCCCCCACGAGGAATTGCGGTGCGGCCAGCGCCCCGTACTCCCGGCGAAGGATCCGTTCTACGAGCCCCCCGCGGGGTTCCGCCACGCGGCGGTCGGCACGGTGCTGAGGTCGCGCGACGTCGAACTCGGCTTCCTAGGCCTGATCCCGCAACGAGTCCGTGCGACTCAGTTGCTCTACCGAACGGTCAACCGCCACGGCGACCCCGAAGCCTGCGCCACCACGGTGCTGGTGCCAGCCGGGCACTTCGCCAATCAACCCCGCCACATGGTGTCCTATCAGTGCGCCATCGACGCGATCTCGTCGCGCTGCTTTCCCTCCTACGCGCTGCGCCGCGGAGCCCGGGCACTTGGATCACTGCCGCAGTTCGAATACCTGTTGATGGCGGCGGCGCTCGCCGAGGGCTGGGTCGTTTCAGTACCCGACCACGAGGGCCCGGACGGTCTGTGGGGCGCGCCGATGGAGCCTGGCTATCGGGTGCTAGACGGCCTGCGCGCCGCGTTGAGCTTCGACCGATTCGGGCTCGCTCCGGGGAGCAAGGTCGGCCTGTGGGGGTACTCCGGCGGCGGACTCGCCAGCGCCTGGGCCGCTGAGGCGCACGCCGACTACGCCCCCGAGCTCAACATCGTCGGCGCGGTGCTGGGTTCGCCGGTGGGCGACCTGGGCAACACCTTTCTAAGACTCAACGGGTCGGCCATGTCGGCGCTGCCGGCGATGGTGGTCTCGGCCCTGGCGAAGACGTTCCCGGGTCTGGACCGGATCATCGAGGAGCACGCCACCGACGTCGGCCGCGCGAAGCTTCGAGGGCTGGAGCGGATGACCACCGTGGAGGCGATAATCCGGCTGTTCCGGACCGACATGGACGACTGGGTGCGCCCGCCGCTGACCGAGGTCCTCGATCTGCCGCAGGTGCGGGAGGTATTCGAGGCCATTCGGCTCGGCAAGGCCGTGCCGACGCCACCGCTGCTGATCGTGCAGGCCGTCCACGACTCGGTGATCGCCGTCGAAGACATCGACGCCCTGGCCGACCTGTACTCCCAAGGTGGCGCCCAGGTGACCTACCACCGCGATTCGTTCAGCGAGCACATGCTGCTGCACCCGATGTCGGCACCGATGACATTGCGTTGGCTGGCCGACCGGTTCGCCGATCGGCCCATCGACGCCCACCTGATCCGCACCAAGTGGCCGACACTGCTCAACCCGATCACCTACGCGGGCATGTGGCGCCTGGGCGGCATCGTCGCGCGGGTCGCCGCTGGCGGGCGGGTGGGTCTGCGGCCGCTCTGATGAGTCGGCGCACTGGGATAACCGGACCCAGGATAACCGGACCCAGGACGACCAGACCCAGGACAACCAGACCCAGGACAACCAGACCCGGGTAGGGTGCCCAGGTGATTGTGGGCCTCGGGCATCCTCGCTGCGGAACGGGCTTCGCGGCCAGCCTGCTCGCGGCGAACGGGACGCCGGTACTGCATGAGAAGGTCGGCCCCGCCGGGATCGTGTCCTGGATGCAGGTCGCCAAACGCCATGCCGCGCCCTGGGGGCAGACCCTTGCCGTTTATCCGCCGGGCTCCAGGCTTTTCCTCGTCGCCCGGTCCCCGCTGGCCGCCCTGGATTCCGTTGCCACCGAGAACCAAGAGATCCGCTCGATCGGGTTCCGCAGCCAGGTCATCTGGGAGCGTCGCGGCATCGACATCTTCGCGACGACCGACCAGAAGGGCGGAAACGGAATCTACGACTTCTTCGGCTGGGCCGTGATGTCGCTGGCCTACTGGTATGACATCTGCCTCGAGGAGAATCCCGAGGTGATCTTCCGGGTCGAACGAACCTGCGACGACGACCTACTCGGTAGCATCGTCGGTCACCGGGTCATCAGGGACGGCAAGGGCCTGTGGCACAACGAACACAATGCCTACAAGTCGCCGAAGCTGCGCTATCCGATTGGCGAACTCGCCCGCGTGCCCAAGCATCATCTGGCCAAACTCGTCGACGTCACCGCTCGCCTCGGCTACCCCGACGACGCCGAAACGCTCGCCGGCTACCTCTGATTCGGCACTATCGCTGAGGAAGTTGATCCTGCGCTATCGCGGGGGAAGTCGGCGCTATCGCGGGGGAAGTCGGACCCACCGGTTGGGCCGCCGGTTGC
>JAQAZZ010000071.1:0-13468 GCA_032127075.1 Micrococcales bacterium
CGTGCCGGTGACAACCGACGCGGTCCCGGCCCGGATGGCGTCGAACAGATCGCCGTCGGGCACCAGGCACAGCCTCTCGTCCCAGGGGTCGTAGCGGGGGGTGAAGTTGGCCAGGTCGCTGCTGCCGTGCAGATCGTCGGCGACTTGCTCGATGAGGTGGCGCTTCACGCCCTGCGGGTTCCGCCGCGCCAGCTGGTAGCTGAACATCTGGAAGGCGATCTTGCGCAGCCGCCCGAGCCGGTAGATCCACATGTCCGGGACGCGTCCCCGCAGCTTCAGCGACAGCCCGTCCACCGCCGGGGAGGTGAACATGTAGGTGGGGGATCGCTGCAGCATCGTCACGTGGGCGGCCTTCTCGGCCAGCGAGGGCACCAGCGTGACTGCGGTGGCACCCGAGCCGATGACGATCAGGCGCTTGCCCGCGTAGTCGAAGTCCTGCGGCCACTGCTGCGGGTGGATGACCGGCCCCGCGAACCGCTCCCGGCCGGGGAAGTCGGGCGTGTACCCATTGTCGTAGTCGTAGTAGCCGGCCGCGCTGACCAGGAACGAACAGGTGAACGTGCGCGGACCGTCGGGGGTTTCGGCGGTGACCGTCCACTTCGCCGTGCCGCTGTCCCAACTGGAATCCACGACGCGGTGACCGAGCCGGATGCGTTCGTCGATGCCCCTCTCCGCGGCGGTCTCGCGGATGTAGTCGAGGATCAGCGGACCCGGCGCCACCGTTTCGGGGTGGTTCCAAGGCTTGAACCGGTACCCCATGGTGTACATGTCGGAGTCCGACCGGATCCCCGGATAGCGGAACAAGTCCCACGTGCCGCCGGTAGCCGCTCGGGACTCCAGGATCAGGTACGTCTTTCCCGGGGACTCGTCCTGCAGATGTGCTGCCATGCCGATGCCGGACAATCCCGCGCCGACGATCAACACATCCACATGGGCAGCCGAGGTAGCGTCGGACCGGTCCACACCCCAACCCTATGCCGCCCGGCCGTCAGCTTGGGCCCGGAGCGGCGACCCGGCGCCAACCCATGGCGCAGCCCACGCGCGGCGCCCGAGCAGCGGCGGCCCACGGAGTATCGTCGAAGGAGAGTCCGAACCCCGCGACGGAGGCCGCTCATGGCAACGGAACCGCAACTCGACGTCATCACCGACCGGCGTGAGCCGCCGCCGTATGGCCTTCCCGCGCAGGATGTTGCCGACGCCATGGGCACCGACCCGTCGAACGGGTTGTCCGCCGACGAGGCCACTGCGCGATTGGAGCGCGACGGGCCGAACCAGATCACCGCGGAGAAGCCGCCGTCGACATGGAGCATCGCCCTGGCCCAGTTGCGGGACCCGATGAACATCATGCTGGTCGCGGTCGCATTCGTGAGCTTCCTGATCGGCCAGGTCTCCACCGGGATCATCGTCGGGCTGCTGGTCGTGCTGAACGTGCTCCTCGGTTCGCGGCAGGAGATCAAAGCCCGGGCCAGCGTCGATGCGCTGTCGAACCTGCAGGTGCCGCAGGCCAAGGTGGTGCGCGACTCCTCCCTGGAGTTGGTGCCCGCGGTGGAGGTCGTCCCCGGGGACATCGTGCAACTCGAGGCGGGCGACATCGTCCCCGCCGACGGGCGGATCCTGCGCAGCGCCACCCTGGAGGTCCAGGAGGCGGCGCTGACCGGGGAGAGCGCCCCCGTGTCCAAGGACAGCTCAGCCCTTCCGGAGGGTGACGTTGCGTTGGGCGACCGGTCCAACATGCTCTTCCAGAACACATCGGTGACCAGGGGCACCGCCGCGGTGGTCGTCACCGACACGGGCATGAATACCCAGATGGGTCAGATCGCCACGATGTTGACCTCGGTCACCAGGACCCGCTCGCCACTGCAGCGGGAGCTGGATGGTCTGACCCGGGTGTTGGGCATCGTCGCGTGGACCGCGGTGGCCTTCATCGTCGTTGTGGGTCTGATCAGGGGCGTGCCGGGCGACCAGCTGCTTCTGCTCGGCACGGCCATGGCAATCTCGGCCATTCCCACGGGCCTGCCGGCATTCGTCTCCGGACTGCTGTCGATGGGCGCCAAGCAGTTGGCGGAGGCCAAAGCGGTGGTGAAGAACCTCACCGATGTGGAGACCCTCGGTGCGACAAGTGCGATCAACACCGACAAGACCGGCACCCTGACGTTGAACGAGATGATGGTCTCGACCATGTACACCAACGGATCCTGGTTCACGGTCGGTGGCGAGGGGTACCGCAAGTCGGGGGAGATCCTGTCGGTCGCCGGCACCAAGGCCCCCGACTTCACCCGCCTCGCGCTGGGGCTGGTCCTCGACAGCGACGCAACTGTCGCCGACGACGGTTCGGTGGTCGGCGACCCCACGGAGGCGGCGCTGGTTGTGCTGGCCGCCAAACTGGGGGTCGACGCGGAGGAGACCCGGCGGGCGTATCCGCGGATCGCCGAGGTTCCGTTCGACTCCGACTACAAGTTCATGGCCACTTTCCACCGCATCAGCGTCGATGGCACCGATCACGTCATCCAACTCGTGAAGGGCGGGCCCGACGTTGTGGTCGCCCGCTGTTCGCAGGCGGGGGGCCCGTTGAGCGGATCGCAGGTGCCGATCGAGTCCGCCCACGACGACATCGAAGCGGCCAACGCCCATATGGGGGAGAAGGGGCTGCGGGTGCTCGCCTTCGCGGCGAGGATCGTCGATGAAGACGAGTTCGCAGCCGCGGCGGACGATCCGATGTCGATGGTCCACGATCTGGGCTTCGTCGGTCTGGTCGGGATCATCGACCCCCTGCGGGCCGAGGCCAAGGATGCCGTCTCGACCGCTCTGAAGGCCGGCATCGACGTGCGGATGATCACCGGCGACCATGCGGTCACCGCCAAGGCCATCGGCCAGGAACTGGGCCTGGGGCCGGGGGCGATCAGCGGCACCGAGCTGCAGCGGATGTCCGACGACAGGCTGCGCCGGGAACTACCCGACCTGCATGTATTCGGCCGCGTCACCCCTGAGGACAAGCTCCGGCTAGCCCGAGTCATGCAGCAGGAGGGGATGGTTGTGGCCATGACCGGCGACGCCGTCAACGATGCCGCAGCGCTGAAGCAGGCGGACATCGGTGTCGCGATGGGCAGCGGCAGCGAGGTCACCAAGCAGGCCGCCCGCATGATCCTCACCGACGACCACTTCGGCACGCTGGTGCACGCCGTGGAACTCGGCCGGCGGGTCTACGACAAGGTGGTCGCCTACGTGCGCTTCCAGATGACTCAGCTGCTGTCGCTGGTGATGCTCTTCGTGGCCGCCACCGCCTTCAACATCAACGAGGGTGTGGCCCTGACACCGACGATGGTCCTGTTCCTGTTGTTCTTCGTTACATCGGCCGGCGTGGTGATCATCGCGGTCGACCCGGGCGACCCCGATGTGATGAGCCGCCCGCCGCGGGATCCCAAGCTGCCCATCACAAACCGCAAGGCCGTGGCCTTCTGGATCCTCTACGGCGCTGTGCTGTTCGTCTCCGCGCTCGTTCCCCTGGTCGCCGGACCGGACGAGCCCAGCATCGACCAGCCGAGCGCCGCGATGACCATGTCGTTCGTGATCATGGGCCTGGGCACCGTCTTCAACGCCATCACGAACCGGCGCGACCCCACCAGCGGGTTGACCCCGCCCATCCTCAAGGCCGCGGCCATCGGACTTGTTCCGGCCGCCGCACTGGTTCTGGCGACCAGCCTGCCGGGGCTGCAGGCAGGAATGCTCACGGCGTCCCTCACGGGTCCGCAATGGCTGGCGTGCATCGGCCTGGCACTGCTGCTGCCGCTGGTCATCGAGGCCAACAAGTGGATTGGCCGCCGCCAGGCACCTGCCGCAGAGGTGGTGGACGTCCAACACGCAGTCTCCCCGGCGCGGGCACTCGACGACGTGCATTGACGCCTGCACCTCATACAAGGGCGACGTCCTGATCCACCTGCAGGGTCGCGGGGCCGTCCGCGGCCAGCCACTGCCGGACCGCTTCGTCCAGGTCAGCGCTGTCGGAGACGCGGAAACCCCGGGCGCCGCACAGCCGGGCCAGTTCCGCGAAGTCGGGGTTGACCAGGCTGGTGTGCCACACGGGGAAGCGGGCGGCCAGTTGCTCTTTGCTGATCTTGCCCAGGTTGCCGTTGTCCAGCAGCAGGTGCTTGACGCCGATCCCGTACTTCACCGCAGTGGTCACCTCACCCATGTATTGGGCGAAACCCCCGTCGCCGGACACCGCGATGATGGTCCGCCCCGGGGCAGCGGCCCATGCCCCGAGTGCCGCCGGGTACGCGAATCCGATGGAACCGAGGTAGCCCGACATCAGCACATGCTGGCCCTTGCTCTCGAAGTAGCGGCCGAAGGAGTAGGCGTTGTTGCCCACGTCGACGCAGATGACCGAGTCCGCGGGCGCGAGGCGGGACAGGGAGTCGAAGACTGCCGCGGCGGGCAGGCCTTCCCCGCGATTGTCGGCCGCTCGGCGGCGCTTCTCCGCCCGCCAGATCTGCCAGCGGTGAGCGAGGTCGCCGCGCTGATCGACGGCGGAGACCGTCTCGCCGCGGATCCCGCTGGCCAGCGCCCGCAGGGTCACCGTGGCGTCGCCGAGCAGCCCGACGGTCACAGCGTGGAAGCGGCCGATCGCCGCGGGGTCGTTGTCGATGAAGATGGACTTCTTGTAGTCGGCGATGCCGGTGTGGTTCGACGACGACGCCCCCACAACCACCAGCAGGTCGGACTCGTTCATGAACCACGACGCGACGGGGGTTCCGCTGCGCCCGAGAACGCCCGCGGCGAGTGGTGAATCGTCACCGATCAGGCCCTTCGCCCGGAAGGTTGTCAGCACCGGGGCGCCGAGCGTCTCAGCGAGTGCGTGAAGTTCCCCCCTGGCTGCTCGGGCCCCGTCCCCGGCGATGATGACGGGGCGCTTGGCCTGCCGCAGCAGATCGAGTGCCGCGGCGAGGGCGTCGGCGGGTGGTGCGATCTCCCGGTCCGCCAACCGACCCGGCGGCGGGACCGGATCCGCGTCGCTGGGCAGCACCTGCACCTCGTCGGGCAGCACCAAGTGCGCCACTCCGCGCCCGTCGCGAGCGCGTTTGACGGCGACGGCGGTGAGTTCGGCGTGGTTGCTGCCCGCATGCAAGGTGGTTGTGGATACCGATACGTCGCGGAAGACCCCGCGGAGATCGAGGTCTTGGAACGCGCCACGGCCCAGAACCGGGGACGGCACTTGCCCGGACAGGGCGATGACCGGGGAACGGTCCAGTTTCGCGTCGTAGAGCCCGGTGAGCAGGTTGGTCGAACCGGGGCCCGCGATGGCCAGGCAGGCGGCAGGGACCCCGGCGAGTTTGCCGTAGGCGCTGGCGGCGAAGGATGCCGCGCCTTCGTGGCGGATCCCGATGTACCGCAGATCACCACGTTCCTCCGCGCGGCGCAGCGCATCGGCCAGTCCGAGGTTGGAGTGGCCGACCATCCCGAACACCGTCGTGACGCCCCAGGCGACCAGCGTCTCCACCACGACATCTGCCACCGTGCGCGCGACGGTTTCGACGTCGGGGAGCAGGACGTGGGCCCCGGTGTCGCGCTGTTCGACCTCGTAGGCCGTCGGGGCGTCGGTGAAGCCCGGCGGAGGTTTCCCCGTTGCAGGGTCGTAGTCATAGCCGTGCCACGGACAGCGCAGCCAGCCCTTTTCGATCGAGCCCTCGCCGAGGGGACCGCCCTGGTGGGGGCAGCGGTTGTCCAGCACCCCGATGTTGCCCGCGCACCGGGTGACCGCGAGGGTCCGGCCGTCGACGGTCACCGTGCGGACCCTGCCCTCGTCGGGCAGTTCGTCATCCTCGATCCGGTGCCACTGCGCCACCACTGCTGCTCCCTTCGAACCGCCATCCCCGGATCCACCGTAGCGGCGCCGGTCCCGCCCACATTCCGTGTCAGGGCGATCCGCAGACTGGTAGGACTGACGGGTGACCGGGTCAAAGCCTTCGGGAATCGAGTACCAGCGGATGATCTCCGGTGAGCTGTATCTTCCGGCAGATCCGGAGTTGGCAGCCGCGAGGGCCAGGGCCCGGGACTTGGAGTTCCGGTTCAACCACACCCCGCCCGGCGAGCCTGAGCGCAGGTTGGCGATCCTGCGACAACTGTTCGGCAGCACTGGTCAGGGTCTCGAGATCGAACCGACCCTCCACGTGGACTACGGCCTGAACATCCACCTCGGTGACGGCTTCTACGCCAACTCCAACTGCGTGATGCTCGATGTCGCGGAGATCCGGATCGGACAGGGGACGATGCTCGCGTCGGCGGTGCAGTTGCTCACGGCCACACATCCGGTGAACCCGGTTGCCCGGGCCTCTGGTCGCGAACTCGGATTCCCGATCACGATCGGCAACCGGGTGTGGCTCGGGGGCGGGGTGATAGTCGGGCCCGGTGTCAGCATCGGCAACGACGCTGTGGTGGGCGCTGGGTCAGTGGTCGTCAAGGATCTGCCCGACGGCGTGGTGGCCGTCGGCAACCCGGCACGCGTGGTGCGCAAAGTCTGAGCCTTGTGTGGGCGCGGTCACTGTTGCCGGACCGATGGGCTGGCAACGTCGGTGACATGCCCTGAAGTGCGGGGCGCGAGGAGATGAGCGCGATGGCGTTGCCGCTGGAAGCCCCCCGCTGGCTGCGCCGAGAGGCCGAAGTCCGCGGTGCGGGATACGGTCGATCCCACGGGCAGCCCCGACGCACCGGAGTTGCACTCAGCGTTCCCGAGGAGGTTGGCGCCTTGGAGAACCCGGACCGGGAATGGGTGCTGCGGGAGTTCGACCTGTTCCGCGACCTCAGCGACGCCGAAGTCGAGCACATCGGCGCCGCCGCACCGATGAGCGAATTGCCCGCGGGCGAGATGCTGTACTCCCCGGATCGACCTTCAGAGGTGCTCTTCATCCTCAAGAAGGGCCGGATTCGCCTCTACCAGATCGCCGTCGATGGCCGCACGATGACAACCGCCATGATCACCCCCGGGCAGGTGTTCGGCGAGATGTCGGCGCTGGGCCAGCACTTGGACCAGACCTATGCCGAGACTGCCGAATCGTGCGTCGTGTGCGTGATGGGCCGCGCCGACGTGGAACGACTCCTGCTGTCGGATCGGCGGATCGCCACCAGAGTGGCGGAATTCCTCGGATCCCGCGTCGCCGAGTTGGAGCGCCGGCTCGGCGACACCGTGCTGAAGACTGCCCCCGAGCGGATCGCCGTGACGCTGGGCCGCCTTGCCGGCGGGCCTGGCGGTGGATCCGCATCGGTGCGGCTCACCCATGAGCAGTTGGCGGATCTGGTGGGGACGAGCCGCGAGACCACCACGAAGGTCCTGGGCGACCTCGCGGGCCGCGGGCTTGTTGTGCTGCGGCGCGGGCGGATCGTGGTTCGCGACCCAGACGCGCTGCTGGAGTTGGCCGACAGCGGTGGGATGACGGTGGCCACCGGCGGACACCGGGGCAGGAGCGGGCTATGAGGCGGTGGACTGCAGATGTTTCGGGTCCCGTCACCGGCCTCGTCGGCGTCTACCACGCCGACGGCGGCCCGGTAGGGGAGGCCAAGTACGTCATCGGCAAGTTGTTCGGCACCGCCCACTGCTCGTTGTGCGACATCACCCACTCCCCGATGCGGCGCAAGCCCGACTGGGACGCCATGGTCGCGCGGCTGGGGCTGCCGGTGGACCTGCTGCATCGAAACGAGGCCCCCGCGGACATAGCAGCCGAAGTCCGCAGCCACGGCACGCCGCTACTGTTGGCCCGAACCCGCGGCAGCCTGATTGCGCTGCTCTCGCCCTCCCGGATCAACACCCTCGGCGGCTCGGTGGACCGTTTCGAAGCGGCGGTGCGCGAGGCGCTCGACGGAATGATTCAGAAGGGCTCGGTGGACGCGGCGACGATGCGCCGGACCTAGGCGCAACTGCTCGGTGCGCAGTCGATGCGGGTCGCCGGTGTTGACCAATCGGACAAAAGCCGCAAAAGTGTCGTCGCACGCGTATACCCGAGTCAGTTGGAAGGACATCGATGGGAGGCACTGGCAGGATCCCCGTCGCCGCGCTCGTACTGGCACTCGTGATGGTCGGCGTCGGATTCCGCGGCGCGGCGGCGAACACGGCCACTCCCGCCGAGGTCGGCAACTGGTTCCTCCCGCCCTCACTGCTGCAACTGCAGCGTGAGGTCGACTCCTGGTGGCCGGGTCGCTCCCGAGCCAGCGACGGCTGGATCGGCGATCGCTCGCATCGGTCCGGCCAGTCCGACCACAACCCGGTGGGTCACCGCAACGGCCCCGACCACGGCACGCGTGGTGCGGTCCACGGCCTGGACATCACGGCCTCGGGTATCAACACCGCAGTGGTGCTGAACGGCGTGATCGGGGACCATCGTGTCGCCTACGTCATCTACAACACCCGGATCTGGAGCGCCTGGAACGGCTGGACGCCGCGGGCCTTTGCCGGCGACCCCCATCACACGCATATCCACGTCAGCCTTCGCGGCGATTCCGGATCGGCCGCCCGGGCGGCCGAGTACGACACAGGCACGTGGCTGTCTGGGTCGGGTCGGGGGAACCCGACGGCCACCGGCCACGGATCCGGGCTGGGAGTGGGTTCCAGCGGCGGGGACCGCTACACGCCGGGGGAGCGGGGCCAGCACATCACCGAGATGCAGCACCGTCTCATCGGCTGGGGATTCACTATCAAGTCTGGGGCAACCGGCGTCTTCGGCGCCGAGACCCAACGAGCGGTGCAACAGTTCCAGCGTGCACAGGGTTGGCAGGGCGGTGCTGCCGACGGCATCCCCGGGGGACCGACTCTTCGCCGGCTGGGCCTGGTCTGAGGGACCAGTCGAGAAGACGGGCTCGGGGTCAGTGCTCGCCGCCGAGGTCGATTTCGAAAGCGTCCCACACGACGTCGGCACCTCTGCGCCGATGCCGGACGAACTGGTGCAGCAGCTCGCCGCCCTGGACCCGAATATCGCGCAACTCTTCGGCACTACCGTCCGAGCAGCGGTCAACCAACTCCTGGAAGGACCGCAGCGCAGCCGCCAGGACCTCATGGTCGTGTTCGAGACCGTTGACACGTGAAGCGAGACGTGGATGATTGCGGAGGATCTCGGCGTGGAACGAATCGGGACCCTCGTGTACGGCGATGTGGCGCTCGAGGGCTGAAGCCAGCTGGAGCGTGGCGTAACGGACCTCCCGGCACCACTGCGCGGTGGGGATGTCCCCGTTGGGGGCAAGGGCAGACTGCAGCGACGACATGGCGGCCTTCAACTGGCTGCGGCGCCGCCGCACTTCTTCGACCGGGGCACCCGGATCTGTGGGCACACCCGGATTCTGGGGGACCACCTTCCCCTGCGCAGCGTCGACCGGCGCCTCGCCCATCGGTGGATCGACCATGGGAACGACTCCTATTCGTGTTGAATAGACGCTACTCCGCGGAGCATGCGTACGAAGCACCGGCGCGCTCGACGTGTCGGTCGTGCCGGGAGTCAGCGCTGGTGCTTCCACTCCGAGTCCAGCGAGTAGATCTGCTGGGTGCCGAAGCCCTTGACTTGGTATTCGCCGAGTTCGGTGCAGTTGAACTCGTTGCTGATACGCGCGTATGTGGACGAGGTGATCAAGATCTGCATCGGCTCCGCCATGGCTTCCATCCGTGCGGCCATGTTCACACCGGGCCCGAAGATATCGTAGACGTACTTCTGCACTCCGACGATCGACCCGACCACCGGACCGCTGTGGATTCCGATGCGCCCCAACCATGGCTCGGCTCGGGACTCATTGCGCTTGGCCAGGTAGCGCCGCATCCGCAGGGCAACCCTCGCTACCGCCTGGGCGTGCTCGTCGTGCGCCTCTGGGATACCGGCCACGGCCAAGTAGGCATCGCCGATGGTCTTCATCCGTTCGCAGCCGAACAGTTCCACGATGCGGTCGAACGCAGAGAAGATGTCGTTGAGTTCCGAGACCAGTTCGCCAGGATTGCGCGACACGGTCATCTCGGTGAAGTCCACGAAGTCCAGCATGAGAATGGTCGCCTCGTCGAAGCGCTGCGGGCTGACCGACCCGAAGTCCTTCATCTCCTCGAAGACGGCGCGAGGCATGATGTTCAACAGCAGCTTCTCGGCGCGTTCCTTCTCCCGCTGGAGCTCCCGGGAGTTCTTCTCCGCCATCTTGGAGTAGGAGTCGAGCATGTACTCGTGTTCCTTGGCCTTGGTCACATCCGTAGCCTCCACGAGGACAACCCGGCGGCCGTCCAGTTCAGCTCCGCGGAAGGCCAGGGACAACGACAGGGTTCGCGGACCGGCTTTCACTTCCACATCGACCGAGTACGGCCGGCCCCGCTCCACGCGGTCCGCTGCACGCTCGGCGTTGATCTGCGGCAGGCGTGGCGGCAGCGGTCCGTCCGGGTTCGCCGGATCCGGCGGGAAGAGTTCGAAGAACCGCGCAGTCTCCACGATCGGGGACCAATCCTCGATGTCGGCGACGGCGAAGATGCCGCGCATTGATCGCAACAGATCCCGGAGGAACTCCTCGGAGAGGCCCGTTGATCCGTCGGACATCATCGAGCCACAATCAGCGACTGCCGCGAGCGGAGCTCGTGTTCAACCTCGCCCACCTCGGCATCGGTGAAGTCGTGATCCTCCAGAACCTCGCACATCGTCATCACCATCTCCTCGAAGGCGTCGCTGGTGATCCTGAGGCGGGCATGTACCCGTTCGAGGTGGTCGTCGCTGTAGCTCGCCGGCCCGCCGAGCAGATACGACACGAACCGGGTCTGGTGGTCGATCTGCACCTTCATGTTCACGTGCTGGAAGTACGGTGCCAGCACATCGGAGTCCAGCACTCGTTCGTAGAAGCCCGACACCACTTTGCGCACGGTGCTGAAACCACCGTGGCGGTCATAGATGGTCTGAGCCATAAGAACTCCTCAGGGCTTCAGTCTGCCCGTCCCTGCGCAATCGTAGCCACCAGGGTATGCCCCGATTGTCCGATCATCCGCGGGCCGGTGGCGCCGGGGGTGCGGGGGACAGCGCCTGGTGGACCTGGGAGATGACCACCGAACCTTCACCGACGGCCGAGGCCACCCTCTTGATTGATCGGCTGCGGACGTCGCCGACGGCGAACACCCGCGGGAGGCTGGTCTCGTGCATGGTCCGCGGGCGTTCCGGCTCGCCGAGGTCGGCGCTGTCTGGGATGTCGGCCCCCGTCAAGACGTAGCCCCACTGGTCGCGTGCGAGTTCCTCCGGCAGCCAGTCGGTGCGGGGGAGTGCGCCGATGAGGATGAACAGGCCGCCCGCGGGGACGGTGTCCCGTTCGCCGGTGCGGCGGTCGAGCAGCGTGAGACTTTCCAGATGCCCTTCGCCGGAGCCGCCGACAATCTCGGTGTGGTAGCGCACCGAGATGTTCGCCACGGCCTCGATCTCGCCGATGAGGTAGCTGGACATGCTCTCCGCCAGGGTGTCGCCTCGCACGAGGATCGTCACCGACCGGGCATAGCGGGACAGGTACATCGCAGCCTGCCCGGCGGAGTTGCCGCCGCCGACCACGAAGACGTCTTGGCCCTCCAACGCGCGGGCCTCGGTCACCGAAGCACCGTAGAAGACACCGGCCCCGGCAAGGGACTCCAGTTCCGGGACGTCGAGGCGCCGGTACGAGACGCCTGTCGCCAGCACAACCGCGCGCGTGCGCACCTCGTCGCCGCCCGACAACGTGAGCACATAGCGGCCTTCCTCGACCCGCAGGGATTCCACCTGTTGTGTCAGGACGAACGATGCGCCGAAGACCCAGGCCTGCTGGTATGCACGCTGAGCCAACTCTGCACCGCTGATCCCCCGGGAGAATCCGAGGTAGTTGCGGATCAAGGAACTGGACGCGGCTTGGCCGCCGATGGACTCCCGTTCGAGGACGAGGGTGTCGAGTCCCTCTGAGGCCGCATACACCGCGGCCGCGAGCCCCGCGGGTCCGCTGCCGACGATCACGACGTCCACGTCGGTGGGTCCGGTCAGCGAGGTGGGCACACCGTAGGCGGACACAAGTTCCGCATTGGTGGGATCCACGAGGGCTCCGCCGCCCCGCAGGACCGCCACGGGCTTGTCGCCCGGCGACAATCCGGCCTCTGCCAGAACCTTGCGTCCGTCCTCGGAGTCGGCGGGGTAGGAAGCGTGCGGCACGCCGTTTCGGGCGAGCAGGCTCGCAAGTTCGTGCATCCTGCGGGAGCGGGGATCACCGACGATCGTGACCTCCCGCGGCACCGGCGATGCGGCCCGTTCCCACTCCAGCAGGAACTCGGTGATGGTGCGGTGGAAGTACTCGTCGCGGGTGCGCCACGGCTTCAACACGTAGTAGTGAATGCGGCTGAGGCCGATCAACCTGAGGATCATCTCGGCGACGGCGGGGTTGCCCCATGCACCCCACTCCACCAGCAGTCCCCGCTTGGCCTCCGGGAACAGGTCCGACACCTGCCCGAAGAACTCTGCACCCTTGAGGTCGGGCAGCCCCTGCTCCGCGAGAACGATCGCCACCTCACCGCCGCTGGACTTGTGCTCTTTCAGCGTCTCCAACGCCTCGTGGGCGGTCTCGTGGCAGATGATCTCGTAGTCGGACCCGTAGCGGCGCTGCAACTCCTCGCGGATGAGCTGATCCCGCTCCAGATCGGCAAGGGCGATCACCAACGCGGGCCGGCGTTCTTCGGGTTGCTCCCCGCCGGCCACGGGATGCTGGTCGGACGGGTTGTTGTCTGTCGAGTCTGCCATCGGTCCTCTTCATATGGGCGGTCATCGCGACGGCCACTATCGGGTACCCGGTATCGGGGTTGCCTCGTATGCGGAGTCTAGGCGAAGGGTTGGTGCGGTGGCGGGGCACCGCGGCGGCCGCGGTCCGAACAGCAACTCTGCCGGCGACAGATGGTCTGGCGCGGGTGTACGTTCGAATTGGCGGTGGAGAGCCACTTGCCACTCCGCGGCCGCGAGCCGCGTCAACTGAATGGGGACGGGAGCATGGGACTTCGAATGTCCGCCGTGGCCGCCTCGACGATGGCCATTTCGCTGGTGATGCCAGCAGCGCCGGCATCAGCCGCTTCGCCACCGAACGACAACGCCGCTGATGCAGTCCGGGTGAACCCGCCGGAGAACATCAAGGGGTCGCTTGTAGGCGCCACGGAAGAGCGGTTCGAGCCGCGCGGCTTCTGCTCGCCCACCGATGCCTCGGTGTGGTACCGATTCACGGCAGCCGCGACCGGGGAGGTAGTCGCCCAGTTGGATGCCGCCGGCGAGATGGACGCCACCCTGGAGCTCTTCCGGAGGACCCGATCCCGGTACCGGCCGGTGGGGTGTGAGGACACCGACAAGAAGGGAATCGCCACCCTCGAGGACGACCGGCTCGAAGCGGGGGAGGAGTACGCAATACGCATCGGCCGGCAAGTGGGTTCTGTGGCGGAGAAGTTCGACCTGCGGGTCCTGATCCCGGCGCCGCGTCCCAAGCCACCAGG
>JAQAZZ010000072.1:0-2684 GCA_032127075.1 Micrococcales bacterium
GTCCTCGCCTCCCCAAGGAGCGCCCCGTGCGTCACAGTGGGACCTGTGGCAAGTACCGAGGGCAGCGCGGATCACGGCAACGTGGCCGGCCCTGAACCCCAGTCCGACTCCCAGCAGCGCGACGCCCTGCTGAACCGGGCGCTGCAGCACGCGTCGGCCTATCTCGCCGGGCTGCCGGAACGGCCGGTCCCACCGCAGGCTGCGACCGACGAGTTAATCGAAGCCTTCGGCGGTCCCCCGCCCGAGCAAGGGGAGGACCTGTTGCAGGTCATCGACGACCTGCAGCAAAAGGCGGAACCCGGGCTCACTGCCCACTCCTCGCCACGGTTCTTCGGCTTCGTCATCGGCGGCACTTTCCCGGTGGGCATCGCCGCGGACTGGCTGACCAGCGCGTGGGACCAGAACAGCGGCCTCAGGGAGGTCACCCCCGCCCACAGTGCGGCCCGGGAAGCGGTGGAAGGCTGGTTCATCGACATCCTCGGGCTGCCGGCGGCGGCAACGATGGGAACCGTCACCGGCGGGATGATGGCCAACTTCACCGGCCTGGCCGCCGGCCGACATGCGGTGCTGGCGCGGGATGGCTGGGATGTCGAGCAGCGCGGGCTGCAGGGCGCCCCCCGGGTCCGGGTCCTCGTGGGCGAGGAGCGGCACGACACCGTGGACCTCGCACTGCGCTACCTCGGCCTGGGTGCCCCCGAACCGGTCCCCGCAGACGACCAGGGCCGGATCGACGTCGCCGCCCTCGCCGAAGCGCTGCAGGCGGGCGGGGGCGGCCCGACGATCGTCGCGCTGCAGGCCGGCAATGTGCATTCCGGGGCGTTCGACGACTTCGCATCGGCTATCCCGCTGGCCCATACCCACGGCGCCTGGGTGCACATCGACGGCGCGTTCGGCCTGTGGGCGGGGGCGTCGCCGCGCACGCGGCACCTCGTCGCCGGCTACGAACAGGCCGACTCCTGGGCCACCGACGCACACAAGACCCTGAACGTCCCCTACGACTCGGGCTTGGTGTTCGTCGCCGACAGCAAGGCCCACCGCGCCGCCCTGGGAATCCACGCGCCCTATCTGCTGCACAGCAAGGGCGCCCCCGAGCCGCTGGAACTGACCCCGGAGTTCTCCCAGCGCGGCCGTGCCTTCGTGCTGTGGGCGACCCTGCGCTACCTCGGCCGCGACGGCGTCTCCGGGCTGGTGGACCGGCTCGTCGGCCACGCCCGAGCCTTCGCGGAAGGTGTCCGCGACCTGGGCGGCGAGGTGCTCAACGACGTCGTCTTCACCCAGGTCTGCACCACGTGGGGCGACGACGCCACCACCGCGGAAGTCGAACGTCTGATCCTCGCCGAGGGCGAGACCTGGATGACCGGCTCAACCTGGCGAGGACGCAAGGTGCTGCGCATCTCGGTGACCGGTCAAGCCACCACCGCCGCCGACGTCCAGCGTTCCCTGGCGGCGCTAGAACGCGCCTACGCCGCGGCCCGCTCGGCAGGCTGATCGGGCTCGACTCCGCCCAGCCGACCGCAACGGCGCCCTCCGACCGAAACGGTTCGGTCGTTTGGTGCAGTAGCGGTCGGCTGGCGGAAAGCGGCCATCTCACCGCTGGTGAACCCAGCGCGGAACTGTCCCGGAAGCTCCCACTCGGGACACTAGGGTGAGGCCATGCCGGACCTGCACTTCGACGCGACGATGGGGGCCGCGGGAGACATGCTGCTGGCGGCGCTGATCGACGCCGGGGCAGACGAGGCCTTCACCGTGTCGTGCATCACCGCGATCGCCCCCGAAGCGGTGGTGTCGTTCGATGGGACCACCCGTGGCGGCATGCGGGCGCGCCGGGCGCTGATCTCCGCCGCCGCGGCAAGCGACCGCAGCCGCACGTGGGCATCGATCCGCTCCGATCTGCAGCAGGTGCAACTGCCCGAACCCGTCCGCAACCGGGCACTGCGAGCATTCGGCGCGCTCGCCGAAGCCGAGGCCGGGGTGCACGGCGTCGCCGTGGAAGATGTGCACTTCCACGAGGTGGGAGCACTCGATTCGATCGTCGATGTCGTGGGCTGCTGCGCCGCGCTGGTATCCCTGGCCCCCGGGCGGGTCACCTGCGGACCTATCGCCACCGGCACCGGCTACGCCGCCACCGAGCACGGGCGCATCCCGCTGCCCAGCCCTGCGCTGCTGGCGGTGCTGTCCGGCTCCGGGGCCAGCCTGACACCAGGACCGGCGGAGTTCGAGGCCTGCACCCCGACGGCGGCGGCGCTGCTGGCCACTTGGACCGATGAGTGGACTCCCGGGCCGCAATTGTCGGTCACGGCCATCGGGGTCGGGGCGGGCACGGCCGATCCCACCACCCACGCCAACGTCACCCGCGTGCTGCTCGGCGATCCGGCGACGGAACCGAGGCCAGGGCATCCGAACGCGACAACCGCGGGCGCGATGCTGGTGCAGACCAACATCGACGACATGGATCCCCGACTGTGGCCGGCGGTCGTCCAGCAGCTGCTCGCCGACGGCGCCGCGGACGCCTGGCTCACCCCGATCCTGATGAAGAAGGGCCGCCCGGCGCACACCCTGAGCGTCCTGTGCAGCCCCGAGCTCGTCAATGCCCTGGCGGCGTCGATCATGCGCCACACGACCGCCATCGGCATGCGGGTCACCCCCTGCGACAAGATCGCCGCAGAACGCGGCACCACCACCGT
>JAQAZZ010000073.1:0-8291 GCA_032127075.1 Micrococcales bacterium
GACCGCGGCGAGCACGACGACGCGATCATGATCCACGATGCTTCCCATGAGGTGCGCGAACCAACGATGCAGCGGTGTCAGGATCAGCGCTGTCACGAAGGCGGCCAGGACCAGCCCGCCCCCCTCGCCGACCAGATCGCGGGAGATCCCGGACTGGGAGATGGCGACCACGACAAGGGCGAACGCGGCGGCCGCGACCACCGTTGTGAGCAGCCACGAGAGGGTGTCGCTGAGCACGCGGTCGATGTCGAGGAGGTCGTACCGGAAGATCGCGACGGCCACCGCGATCGGGAGCCCGACCACGATGGCGACCATGAACGGCGTGTAGGCAACCACCAGCGTCGCGCCCAGAGCCTGGGCGATCCATCCTGCCACCAGGAGTATGGGCACCAGGACGCAGTCGAGCGTGAACCAACGCAGCTGCACCCGAGTCAGCTCGTCGCCCGCGCGATACCGGACCACGACAGACATCGCGGCGGCTGCCAGGCTCGCGAACAGGCCGAGAGCAGCAGCCACGATCAGCGCGGTGTTGAGGGCTGCCGGCAGGTCCACAGGAGCGGCAGCAGGGATCGCGGGGTCAGCCCCGGCGGAGGCGTCGGGCTGGAGCGACACGACCACCATGGCGAAGAATGCTGCGGCGAGGTACAGCCAGGGCAGAACCCGCCAGACCCGCCCGTCCGCGGGACCGTTGGGGACAGTCGCACAGAGGACGACGAAGCCGGCGAGGTTGAACACCCAGACCCCGGGAGCAAACGCTGCAACCACTGAGGCGGCGGGCATCTGGCCCGGTGTGCCGTACGTGGCACCCCACGCCTCCAGCGCCGCCACGAGCGTCGGCGCCGCGACCAGGAAGACCAGCGCACCCGCCATCGGGCTCTCCGGCCGACGCCACGCCACCAGCAGTCCCAGGCCCACGGCAAATGTCGAAGCAAGAGCGACAGAGAAGTCTGCCGCTTCGCCGGCGGGGTGCAGGGCGATCGCGACCATGGCTGCGATGCCCGCTGCGTACACCAGCAGCGCGCTCACCGGGGTCCATCGCCATCGCCGCGGCGCCACGACCACATCATGGCCCTACCGGGATGCCCCGTCGATCCGTGCCAGCACGTACGTGCCCCCACCGACACAAGGCTGGCGGTGGCCCCGATGCTCCGCGCCCCGCGTCTGCCTAGGTTCAGGGACATGGAACTCCTGCTGATGATCCTGATCCCGCTCCCGCTCGGCCTGCTCGTCCGCAGCCGCATGGCCGCCTTCCTCGCGTACATCGCGATCCACTCATTCGTGTTCACGTTCCAGACCGCGAGCCTCATCCTGGAATGGATCAACGGCTCGACGCACGCCTTCGGCCCGTACCCGGAGTACTCCAACGAGGACGTGTGGGGCTACGGGATCGTGAACCTCGTCATCTACGCGGTGGGGCTCGGGCTGGTCGCGCTCGGCCACCGGATCCGCAGTCGGCGCGCGGCACAGCCCGGCAGCGTCGAACTGGATCCCGCCGGCGCGCGTTGACCCCTGCTCGGACGCCCCGGTTCCACCCATGACTTCATACGGCAACAGGAGCCCCGCAATGGGATGGCTACCGGAACACCATGCCCCAACGGGTGCCCCTTTCCGCCGCCTGTGACGGCATCTCACACAGCTGGCCCATCGCCTGGCCAAGGCGGGGAACGATCGGCAAGAGGATGTATTGAGCCATTGCGAGGTTGCTGCCGCAGTTCTCACCGCTGGAGGGCACACCAGCCGGAGCAGCCACTCGCTCTGCTAGCGCCCCTGCCATTCGGCGAGCCTCCGCTCGGGTGTGCAGACTGCGGGAGTCCCCCCTCGGACACCAGAGAACGGCCCCTGACCTGCGACGATGCCAGCAAGGGGGTTCTAGGTGTTGTCCACCACGAAATCTCAACCGCCACCAGGAGCCGGTGCCCGCGTGTTTCGGCCACGCTCGCCGGACGATCTTCGCGCCATTGCATGCGTTCCACGCTTCTGCGTCCTACGAGTCCGCGATTGCCGAGTGGTCCGTGACGGGGGATGTCACTTCGGGTCCGAAGGCGCCCGGTACACATCCTCTGCCCTTGGTCTACTGACTTGTCGCATGGGGCCAGCCGTCGCCTCGGTGTGCTGTAGCCCGGCCGAGGTACCGGGCGGATAACGGACTACGGGACGTCCCCGCTGATCGTCGGCCCGATCAGAGGCATTGAGTTATCGGCAGAGTGATCGCCAATACCCCCGCGCTGATTGAAGTCAGGGCCTCGACGGCGGCCCTGCCAGCGCGCGAAGGGCGTCGTGCACCACAACGGCGCCTGCTGAGGGCCGAGGTGGATCGGGTTGAACGGCATTGCGGCTCAGCCGAGACCGTTGCGCCGCCGCGTCTCGTCGAGGAAGACCCGCGCCCGGCGCCGGGCAAGGCCACCACAGCGACTGACGTCGCGCAGCTCGTACTGCGCGAGACTTCAGGCTTCGGCACGCTGCTTGAGCGCAGCGTTGAGGTTGTCGTGGTGGGCTTGGATCGCAGCCTGACTCATGAGCGTCTTGAACACCGGGAAGAAGGCCCCGGTGACCTCCTCTGTGTGGGTAACCAGGACCGTGCCGTCGGCCTTCGGTTCGATGTCGAGCGAGCGGTCACCGGCGAAGAACCGGTCGTGGGCCACGTTGCCATGCCAAGCGAATCGACGCCCCGGCTCTACCTCGGTCAAGGTGACCTTGACCTGCACCGACGGGCGGCCCGGCATCACCAGCCTCACCGCGCAGGTGCTGCCGACCTTGAGGGCACCTTCGATCGACGGCACGGACGGGTTCCATTCCGACCAACCGTCGAGATCGCTGATGACCTCCCACACCTTGTCGGCGCTCGCCGCTACGGGGAAGGTGGTGCGGTATATCGCCATGTCCTGACCCTAGTCGTGGTTCAAAGACGGATACCCGCGAAGCGCAACGGCTCGGATGTTTGATTCCTGTCAGCCTGACCTCGACGTAGCAACGGCTGTAGCAACGAGGGGCGCCACTCGCGAGACCCTCAGGACAAGACCCCGCAGTCCGGTCGGGAGGCGGATTGACACACCGCGCGACACCGCCGCCTGTCGCGCGTTGTTCCATGTCCAGCCTTCCTGCGTCCCCGAGGTACGTGCAGTGCCAGATCCGCGGTCCTTCCCGGAGAGGCCGTTCCGACAACTTCGTGGACACGCCCAACCAGATCAGCGATGCTTTTCACTCCGACGCGATCGTCGGCGGCGAACGGGTGCGCAGGCTCCCCTGCGAGCCCAGCGCCGAGCGGCTCTTTGCTCGAGGAGGATCTGCTGATGTCCACGTTCGTCATCGTTCCGGGTGCTTGGGATACCCCCGCGACCCTGGAGCCCGTGATCGAGCCGTTGGGTTCGGCTGGCCACGAAGTGATCGTCGTTGATCTGCCGTGTGGGAGCGCTGGCGCGAGCTTGGCGGAGTACGCGGATGCCGTGCGCGCCGTGCTCCCTGATGACCTGAGACACGTCGTGCTGGTCGGCTACTCGTTCGGAGGCTTCACCGCTTCCAGGATCGCCGTGGACCACCCGGACGTGCCGGTGGTCTACGTCGCGGCGTGGATCCCCCGGGATGGGGCCTCCGTGCTCGACCTCTTCGCCGGCGGCGATCCGTTCGAGGCCGGCGAAGAGGCCGGATTCGCCGCCTTCGACGGACTGGTCATCAGCGCCGGACCTGGTCTGTGCGCCCTGAACATCGACCTGTACGTCGCGGCAGCTGACCCTGCCGAGCGGGACGCGGTGCGGACCTACCTGGAGCGGACGCAGCGTCCGCAAGGTATCGCCGCATTGCGTGAGAAGTGGCGCGGCCAACTGCCGACCTCCCGCCGCCGGACCTACATCCTGACCACCGCCGACACCCTGGTGCCGCCGGAAACACAGCGGGTGATGGCAGCCGACGCCGACGCCGATGTCGTCGAGATCGCCGCCGACCACGGGCTCTTCCGCGAGCAGCCCGCGCGGATCGCCGAACTGCTGATCGCCGCCGCATCCTAACCGCGCACCCGTCCGAGCCGGAGGGCGACGGGTGGCCATCCCAGCGTGCCCCACACCGCCGCCTATCGCGCACGCCGGGCGGGCATCACCGCCCAGGAAGACGGGTCTCAAGCGGTGGCGTTTGACTCAGGCTGGCTCTTGGCGGTTTGACACTCGCGCTTCGCGGAGTGGTCGATTTGCGGTGGATCATGGGCGTTCTCGCCGCGGCTGCGTCGGCGATTCTGGTGGTCGGTGGGGTGCTCCCGGCGGCGGTGGTCGAGGGGTGGAGGGCTGGCGGGGTCCCAGCGCAGGCCACGGTAGGTCGGCGTGTGCCGGTTGGGGCAACACCGCTGTGGCGGGGGGCAGCCCGCGGTGGGTCGGTCGACGGGGTGCCCCAAGCGGGGGCGGTCGAGTTGCACGATCACCGATGCGATCCTGGTCGCAGGACTGCGGCCACCCGGGTGATCTGGCAGCCACAGTTCCCCCCGTTGACGGGGCAGGGGACCCTGGCCAAGAATGGAGAGCCTTACCTCAGCCTGCGTCATGAGGAGGGCCGATGGTCACGAAGCTGTCCGACGAAGAGTTGGCTGCCCTGCGGGAAACGATCAGCGGCGATGTCCTACTCCCGGGGGACCCGAGCTACGACGAGGCCCGTGCGGTCTGGAACGCGATGATCGACGCCCGCCCCGCGGTCGTCGTCCGTGTCGGGGATGTCGGGGACATCGCGCCCGTGATCGCATTTGCCCGGACAAACGGGCTCGACTTGGCGATCCGAGGAGGGGGGCACAACGTCGCCGGGAAGGGAACGGCCCACGAGGGGCTTGTCCTGGACCTCGCAGCGTTGTGCGAGGTGGCGGTCGACCCGCAGTCGCGCACCGTCCGGGTCCAGGGTGGTGCGACCCTGGCCGACGTCGATGCGGCCACCACCGCGCACGGACTGGCGGTCCCCGTCGGGGTCGTGTCCGGCACGGGGATCGCGGGATTCACCCTAGGCGGCGGGGTCGGCTGGCTCACCCGGGCACATGGCCTGGCGGCCGACAACCTGCTCTCGGCGACCCTGATCACCGCTGACGGTCGAAGCGTGATCGCCGACGCCGAGGAGGACCCCGAACTGTTGTGGGCGTTGCGTGGAGGCGGGGGCAACTTCGGGGTAGTCACCGAGTTCACCTTCCGGGCATACCCACACGGCCCTGACGTCCTGTGCGCCAACTTCCTCTACGGTCCCGACCGGTGGGCCGAGGCGTGGCACGCACTCGCGCAGTGGCTGGTGGACCTGCCCGACGCGATGACGACGATCACCACGACATTGACTCCTCCGCCGGTGGCCGAGCTGAGCGATGAGCCGTTGCTCATCGTCGGCTGCGCGTGGGCCTCGGACGACCGGGCCGCGGGGCAGGCACTCCTCGACGGGCTGCGGGCCGCCTGCCCGCCGGACGACGAGGTCGTTGGGCCCACACCATGGCTGGAGTGGCAGTCCGCGTTCGATCCGGTGTTCCCGAAGGGCGTGCGCGCGTACTGGCGCAATGTCGCCCTGGATCGCCTCGACGACGACGTGATCGATGTGCTGGTCCGGCGGGGAACCGAGCAGACCTGGACCGGGACCGCCTTCGACGTGCACCACATGGGTGGCGCCTTCAGCCGGGTCGGGGTGCAGGACAGCCCCTTCCCGAGCCGCTCGGCCCAGTACTGGATCAACATCTACGGCTTCTGGGTCGACGCCGCCGACGACGCGGCCCGGGTTGCTTTCGTGCGCGGGATGTCCGAAGACCTCGAACCGTTCTCGACAGGCGGGCACTACGTGAACTTCCAGGGCCGCGAGGACGACGGTCACCGGCTCCTGGACCCCGAGGCGACCTTCGGCCCCGAGGCGTACGCCCGGCTCGTCGCGGTCAAGGGCAGGCTCGACCCGGAGAACGTCTTCCACATCAACCAGAACATCCCACCCGGATAAGGGCGCCAACTGCCTGATCCGGTCGAACAAGCAGCCGAGCCGACCGGCGCAGGAATCCGCACGCGCTGAACGCACCGAGGTGCCGCCCGCTTCTGCCCTGCTGCGGCCTTCCTCGATCCAAGGCACCACCTGTTCCGCGGGGAAGGCCGCGGGAAGGTCGCATTCGTACGTTTCTCCCACCGCCGGGAACCGCCCGGCGGCCCCCGAAGGGGACCATGACCGCAACCACCCAGCCCACCGTGCGCAACGGCGTGGACACCGCCGCGCTGTTCTCCACGCTCGAAGCCGTCAAGCAGCAGCCCGAGATCGCCACGTTCCGGTTCAGCGCACGCAACACGTGGGTGAGTGGCACCCACCCTGGAGAGCCTGCCCCACTCCGCCGCGAAACGCGCACTTGGGACCGGGCGCCGAAACCACATCGGTGTGCTGGGACGCATGGCCCTGCCGCCCGGGCCGGGGTGGTGATGTGCTGGGGGTGTGGGGTACCGAACCTGCGAGGTCGGGAGGTGATGTCATGGAGGTCGCCACGAGGATCCACCAGGTGGACGGATGGGGCATGTCGAACGGGTACGTGGTGGAGACCGACGACGGGCTGCTGGCCGTCGACGCTTGGAGCGCGGGGCACACGCTGGACACGGTCCGGGCACTGGGCCGGCCAGCGCAGGATCTGATGCTGATCGTCATCACTCACTGGCACCCCGACCACATCCGGGGCGTAGCGGAGTTGCGCCGGCGGACCGGCGCCCGCGTGGCGGTCCACGAGTTGGACGCGGCGGTACTGGCCGGCGGTGAGTTCCCGGCCAAGGGCCGCCGGATGCAGCAGGTGATCCGCCGGGGGTTCCGGATCCGCCCCGTGGCTGCGGACCTGCTGCTGCACGATGGCGACGACGTGGTCGGGTGGCAGGTGGTGCACATGCCCGGCCATACGGCGGGCAGCATCGCGCTGCATCGTGAGGGTGTCGTGTTCACCGGTGACGCGATGCGCTGCGATCGACACGGCCGAGTCCTGCTCCCCGACCCTGGACTGTCACTGGACCCCGAGGCCGCCGTTCGGTCGGTCGAGCGGATCCGGGCGCTGCACCCGGATCTGCTCCTACCCGGGCACGGCGCCCCCGCCCGCCAGCCGCACATTCCCACCACGGATGCCTGACCACCACGCCCGCACGCGGAGTTGGCCGTTGGTTCAACCTGATTGCGTTCAGACACGAGTAGACGCATCCCAGCGCAGAAGACGGCGCCCGCGTCACTGCGCCGCGAGCTGGGCGCCTTCAGGCGGGCATCGCAGCGCCCACAAGGACGCGGGTGTGCCTTCTGGGCCCCTTGTTCGCAGGCACCGTCTTTGAGTCCAGGGCTAGGTTCGAGTGGCGAACTCACAGCCGATGCGGGAGAGGTTCGAGATCGCCGGGATGTGGTTCCCGAAGATGGACCGGGAAGCCTCGGGTCAGCTGGTCGCGTGGGTCCTGAGCCAGTCGATCAGGTAGGCCTGCTGCTCGGCAGCGTCATCGTTGACCCAGAGCCCGTGGTGGCAGCCGTCGGGGATCACCCGCAGCTCGGCGTCGGGGATCGCGGCGGCGGCTCGCTGGGCGTGCCGGAGGGACAGCAGCTCTGCCCCGCCGTGCACCACCTTGGTGGGGCAGGTGATGTGGGCCAGCGGCGGGTCGGTGAGCACGGCGCCTGCTGCGAGGGCGTCAATGCGCGTGCCGGCGAGCCGCTCCCGGCTGCGGCGGGTGCGGGTGGCCCACACCTGGGTGACGAACCCGGCGCGAGGGGGGTCGGCCATGACCCGGCGCGCCAGCGCGGCGACTGCGTCCTTTGGCAGCGTGCTGTCGTCACCGATCATGCGGCGCGCAGCGGCTTCCCCCGACCGGCGCAGCAGTCTGCGGTCCCGGCTTACGATCAGGCCCATCACAGGGCGGGTCAGCGCGAGTCTGAGCAGCGCCGGGCTGGCACCGACGTCGGGGTCAGTCGGGGTGGAGATCGCGACCAGGCAACGGACCCGGTCCGGATGCCGGGCCGCGATCAGGTATCCGACGAGGCCGCCGGCGCAGTGCCCGACCACCGCGCAGGTGTCGATGGCCACCGAGTCGAGCAGTGCTGCGAGGGCATCGGCCTGGTCTTGCGGTGTGGCCCCCGTGGCTGCCGGGGTGCCCAGATATCCGGGGCGGGACGGGGCGATGACTCGGAATCCGTTGGACCAGAACGGTGCAGCCATGCCCAAGCCGGCATCCCAGCCGCCGACTGCCGGGTGCAGGCTCAGCAGCGGCGGCCCCGCTCCGGCTTCGGCGTACTCGAAGAGCCCCGCTGGCGTGTCCACGATCTTCACAGAACCAGCCAGGAGCCGGCCAAGGTCAGAGGCGCTC
>JAQAZZ010000074.1:0-2550 GCA_032127075.1 Micrococcales bacterium
ACCAGATCCCGACAGCCCGCACCCCGCCGACGTCGTAGGCCCAGATCGTGATGGCTGTGGCATAGGCCCAGTCGCCGACAGCCGAACCCGCGAAGGCCAGGTTCAGCCGTCGCAGACCGGGGTTGGCCAACACAGTCGACAACGACGTGCGGGTCTCGCGGACAGCATCGACAACGCGGGACATCGGTCCTCCCAGGGCCGGGATCAGGTGGGCCGGCGCCCGGACACTACCGCTCCCGCTACCCGGAAATCGGCCATTGGGCCCAAGGCGGGCGGGCTACGGCAACGCCGAAACCGACGACAGAGCTGACTTCCTCGCCGTCCGGCAGCGGGGTCCCGTCCATATCCCTCAGCCCGGACGCTTCGCCCACGATCACCTGACCATCCTCCGCGCGGACCCACATCGAATGGGCTGCCTCACCCGACTCGTTGCGCCACGTAGGCATGCGCACGCGTTCCTCGCAGTCATCGACCCCCTTCGGGATCAGCTGCAGCGTGCCGTCGTCCAGCACCCAGGTAGGTCGTCCAGTCCCAGGTGGAGAGCCCGTCTGGCGGGGGACATGCGGGTGGACAATTCGCTGGATCGTGGTGTAAAGGGCCTCGACCGCACGTAGCCTCGGTACTCCACCGAGCTGGGCTGCCATCGCGCACAGGGTGCCGGTAGATGGCAGTACATGCGCTACACGCAGGGGATGATCGCACGATGATGAGAATGACTCTGGCAGCCGGGTTCGCGGTAGCCGCGCTACTCGCCGCCACCGGGCAGGCGGCGATCGCCGCTAGCGGTGCCGAGGAGGGGCTCTGGGACACGGGCACGCAGGGCAATGCCAGGCAAGAGACCCTCATTACAGACTGCGGTGAGGGCGGTGGCCCGCGATCCGTCGACGACAACGGATTCTGCTGGATAGACGACAGCGGCGCTGTTGAGCTCGGAGTGAAGTTCACGACGTCCGAGCCAGTCGCCATCGGCGGGATCCGCGTGTATCGGGTCGATCCGGGAGCGGTCACCGGCACTCTGTGGAGCACCAACGGGGACAAGCTGGCCTCCGGTGCTTTCTCCGGATCGACCTCCCACTCCTGGCAGGATCTGGAGTTCGCCACCCCGGTGGACATCATGCCGGATCAGAGTTATGTGGCGTCCTACTTCTCGCCGAATTCGGACTATGCCTACGAATGGGGCTACTTCGACGGAATCGCCCGCTCGGTCGGTCCGCTGACGGCGACCGCCTCAGTCGAGGGTGACCGCAACGGCGTCTTCTGCTACGGCACGTCGTGCGGGCTGCCCACCGAGAGCTACAAGGACACCAACTACTGGGTCACTCCGCTGCTCTGGAAGCACAACTTCGGCGGGTACCAGCAGCCGATCGACACTGCGGTCGTCAACACGGTCAAGGCCGGCAGGGCGATCCCGGTGAAGTTCAGTCTCGGCGGAGACAAGGGGCTCGACATCGTTCGCGCCGGCCATCCGAAGGTGACTGAGGTCGCTTGCGAGGCGGGTGTTGTGACTGACCCGGTCGAGGAGACGGTGACCAGCGACTTGAATACGCTCAAGTACAACGCCTCGGCCGACACATACACCTACGTCTGGAAGACGAAGAAGTCATGGTCCGGATCGTGCGTCGAGTTCGAGCTCGGCCTGAACGACTGGTCCTCGCACGTCTTCACGGTCAAGTTCGCGTAGTAGCAGACACCCACGGCTGGGGCATTGTGTGAAGGGGGCGCCGGATCGCCAGGCGCGTCGCCGCCCCCCCGCCAGTCGGCTGCAGCGGTGTGGCGGTTACTGCGGCGCGAGCCGTGATCTTCGCGGGTCCCCCATGTCCAATCCGCGCGACCTCCCCTCGGAGGGGGAGGTCGCGCGAACGGCGTTGGTGGATGTCCCACCGGCGTCCGAGGGCGAGAACCAGGACGGACGACCGTTTTCGCGGACTGACTAGGCGATCCTTAGCCGCCGGCACAGCAGGCACGACCCTCCCCCACCGCGGAGATGGTCCTGCGTCCTTTGTGGGCGCTGTGATGCCTGACCCAATTGCGCGTTTCGGTGGAGCCGGCTTGGGGCGCGGTGCCGGTATTGCCGTTGGTACGTTTCGCCAGGCCGGTCGCCGAACCCGGCGTGCGGCTCTCACCGCATCGGGCTCTCCATGGTGTCTGCCGTGGTGTTGGTTCACGCCACGGTGAAGGTTGGCCTGCATCTCCGATACCCACCGCCGCGGACCCACCCAATCCTCACCGGATGGGCCGTCGCCGGTCAGGGCGTCACCATTCGGTGGCGCATCTCTCGGCATTACAGCCTCCAATCCCTTCTCGACACCACTGCCGCCCTTCGCCCTGTGCCCGGCTCTCCCGAACTCCACGGCAGGTCGTGACTCCTGCGACTACTACGACGGCTCCGCCCCACCCCAGATCGGTCGGCCGACGGTGTGCCCAGCCCGCAAGTCCACGCTGGTGTGCGTGGCCCCGGGCAGACCAGGGGTGGTTCCCGTGTTCACTTGTCGATCGCTCGATGGAGGAGGCACCCGACTCGGCCCCTGCGACATCGCCGTGGCTACCCCG
>JAQAZZ010000075.1:0-4617 GCA_032127075.1 Micrococcales bacterium
GGCGGCGGGGGGCGCCACAGCCGCAGCCGCGCGGCGGTCACGATCGCCAGGGTTCCCTCCGACCCGCACAACAGCCCGACCAGGTTGTAGCCGGTGTTGTCCTTGGCGAAGCCGCGCAGGTCGCTGACCACCGAGCCGTCGGCCAGGACCGCTTCGACCCCGACCACCTGCGCCCGGGTGGTCCCGTAGGCGCACACCCGGATCCCCCCGGCGTTGGTGGCGACAGTCCCGCCGATGGTCGCGGAGTCCCGCGCCGCCAGATCCACCCCGTAGACCCAGCCCATCGACTCCGCCGCCCGCTGCACGTCGGCCACGGTGGTTCCCGCCCGGGCGGTGAGTTGCCCCGTGACCGGGTCGGTGTCGGAGATTCCCGTGAGGCGGTCGGTGCACAGCAGCAGCGGCAGGGGGTCGCTGACACCGTCCTGGGATGGCGGTATCCCGCCGCCCACCAGTCCGGTGTTGCCGCCCTGGACCTGCACCGGCGTGGCCGACGCCACGGCCAAGCGCAGCACCAGCGCGACCTCGTCGGTGGTCTGCGGATGCACGGCAGCAAGCACATCGCCGCCGACATGTCCCACCCAGTCGGTGCGCTGGGCAGGGGTTGCGCCCCACATCACCCGATCCGCACCCAGTGCTCGGCTGAGCCGCTCGACCAGTTCACGCATGGCTCACCCCGCCCATCCCTTGAGCAGCGCACTTCCCGCCTTCATCGCCACACCTGCGACGATGCCACACCCCCGGCGTGCGCATGTCAGCCGAACACTCCCGCACTACTGCGGACGCCCAGAGCCACCGGCACCCGGGCCGGAGCCGCGGTCCGCTCAGGTTGTCACTGCGCGGGCGTGACCACATCGAAGGGCAGCCGCAGCGCGGGCGGGGCCGTGGGAATGCCGCGGGTGCGCTGCTGCCACACCACGGGCGCGCCGTTGGCGGCGCGGGCCAGCACCCAGCGGCGCTCCACCACCAGCCCCCGGGCGGGCACCGCGGCGGGGTCGATCTCATGCACGACGTCGGCGGGCAGAATCCGCGACGAACCCGCGGGCGGGTCGGTCGTCCCCGGGGGGCGGCTGGTCGCCAGGCGGCCCTGGCGGTAACGGCGCGGCTCGGGGTCATCCGCAGCCGGGTAGGGGTGCCACCTCGGCGGTGCGTCCCCGCGCACCTCGTAGCGGACCTCGGGGGCGGAGTTGCCGGCACCGCGCGCCCCACCGGCCGGGTCGGGCGCGTCGGGCAGCGGCGGTCCACCGGCCACGACATCCTCCACCACCCAGAGCAGGTTGGCGTCCTCGTCCACCCCCAGCACCGCCCGCTCCAGCAGCGGACCGGACAACGGCGGCGGGTCCGCCGGCCACAGCAGCAGGTCTGCCGGCCCCAGGCCGGTGGTGCGGAACGCGCTCCACCGCTGCGCCGGCCCCCAGTGGTCCGTGGGCAGCACCCACGGGTCGCCGAACGCGTCCACCACCGTCACCCTGCCCAGCGACAGCACCCGACCGGGCGGCGCCGCCAGCGGCATCAGGTACCAGTCCGTCGAATGCCCCGCGAGCACATCCAGGAAGAACAGCGACCCCACGTGGGCGGTGTCCGGCAGGTGCCCCATCACCGAATCGCCGGGCTCCTCCAGCGTGCACCACCCGGGAGCGGGCGCCCCCGGGTATCTCATCCGCCCCGGCAGTCCGGCCATCGTCCGGGCAGCACCTGTGGCGCGGAAGGTCCCTTCCGCGTCCACCGACCACCAGTCCGACTCCCCGCCCGCGTGCCGCCGGGCGACGAAATCCGCGCCCCCACCCCGAACCGCCGTGGTGTGGCCGAACCCCGAGGGGTCGAACGGATCCGCATCGCCGCCCGCCGCCGGCCAGTCCGCACCAGCGGCCTCCAGCGCCGCCGAGCCGGGCACCGCCGCGGGATCGGCGAAGGGCCGGTCCTCGGGCGCGGACAGCGGGGTCGCCTTCACCCGCGCCCGCGCCCACACCGGGCTGGTGGCGTTCTCCCCCTGATGCTCGCCGAGTTCCCACTGCCGGGTCATCATCCACAGCGGGTCGGCGGTGCGGGCCTGCAGCGCCGCATCGACATCGCCCTCGGGCGCGGACTGCTCCAGGCGCACGTGCAGGCCGGCGGTCTTCGTCGGCGGCTGCCACACCGAGTCGTCCAGCACGATCCCGTGGTCAGCGTCCGCCGGCAGATACGCGCTCGGCAGCAGCGCCCCGAGGCGGCCGAGGTCGCGGCCGCGGACCGCCCGCGCCCGCACCAGCAGCCGGGTCTGGGCCAGGATCCGGCGCAGCAGCGGGATGTCCAGCTCGGCGTCCGGCGACGGCGGCACGGCCAGGAGGATCGCCTGCTGCGCCCGGGCGCCGGGGCTGTTGAACCCGAACGCCGCTGTGGCCGACACATCGGCGTCTACGGTGCCGTCGGCCGACCACCGCCCGGGCAGGGTCTCCTGCCACTGGTCGACCACCCCGAGCACGTCGGCGCCGGGGTCGGACCCGTCGAGGGCGTAGAACACCGCGAGCTCCCGCGCCGCACCGGGGAGGTCGGCTGATCCGGGCACTGCCCGCCCGGTCCACGCGGGGCCCCAGCCGTCGGCGCGGGTGGCGGAGATCCGGTCGCCGAGCGTCTCGTGGAACTGCGCCAGCGCCGGTCGAACCCGTGCGAACAGGTCCCGCCACTCGTCGGCCCCGGGCGCTGGATCGGGTTGCGGCCCCGGTTCTGGCGCCACCAGCACCGGCACGACGACCGCTGCGGAATCCCGGCGTGCGACGGCGGCCAGCCGCCGCAGGGCATCCCCCGGATCGGCGCGGCGCTGCGGATCGGGGTCGAGGACATCGGCCACCGACGGGCACCGGGCCAGCCCGGCGGCCAGCGTGTCCGCAGCGGCGCCGAAGCTACCCGCGACACCCCACCGCAGGGCGCGGCCGCGCAGCGCGGCATCGTCGCCGGCTGCCGCGGCGGCGGCGGCCAGGTCCCGCTGCAACGCCGAGGCTGCAGAGTGCAGTCGCTCATAGCGCGCCCGAAGCGCTGCATCGTCGGCAGCGGCATCGTCAGCCCCGGCGCGAGCGGCGGGCGGCGTGCAGCGGGCCAGCACCGCCACCACTTCCCGCACAGCGGCGACGCCCGGCGGCATCGCGGACTCGGGTTCCGCCCCCGGGGGCTGCGGCGGGGGCGCCGACTCGGCCACGGCGGCCAGCAGCGCGGTGTCGTCCACCGCCGCCAAGTCGCCCGGCTGCAGCCCGAGGTCGGCCAGCGTCACGGTCACCGCGCCGCGCTGCCAACCGAATTGAACCGGGTCGGCGGCATCACCCAGCCCGTCCAGCAGGGACGCCGTCGCCGGATCGGCCAGCACGGCGCGGTCGGCGGCCGCCCCCGGTTCGGGCGCCCGCGGCAGGCTGAGCATGACCCTGGTCGTCAGCGGCGTCCCCGGCACCGGGGTCCGCACGCTGCGAAGTTCGGGGACCTCGCCCAATCCGGCCAGGGAGTCCAGCGCCTGCGCCACCACCGCCGAACCGCCCTGCACGGTGTCGTGCACGGCCTCCAGCAGGTGCAGATCGGCGACAACGCCCGCGACCTCCGCCAACGCGTCCAACTCCGAGGCTTCCGAGGCCGGGATCGCAGCGGGGTCCAGTCCCGTGCGGGCGGCGAACCGGGGACGGTCGGCGCCCCAGTCGCGCAGCGCCGCGAGTCCGTCGCACGTGCGGCGCAGCGGCGCAGCGTCGTCCGCCGGATACCCGCCGCCCCCGGCGGCCGGATCGCCGCCGCGCAGTTTCAACACGTCGGCGTAGCGCGGGAAGCAGGACTCCACGCGGCGGCCCAGCGCCTCGCCCGGGTGGGCGCCCGCGGCGACCGCCTCGAGCAGTTCCACCGCGCGGCGCACCGCAGCGCTGTCCAGGCCCATGTCCCACGCGTCGGCGGGGGCCTGCCCGGAGTCGGAATGCGCGGCGAAGCGGTCCTTCAGGATCGCCACGGCCTTGGCCTGCGCGGGCGAGGGCGCCAGCACGGCCCGGTCCTTGCTGAATCCCGGCTCGCCGCGGAACGGCGAGTCCACCCACCCGTACAGGCCCAGCACCCGCGGTGCCGGCCCCATCGAGTCGAGTTGCGCCAGTGCCGCGGCGACCGGCAGCGCGTCGAGGCGGTGGGTGGCGCAGTCCAGCGTCGCCCGCAACGACCGTTCGATCTCGGTGTTGGGCGCGATCGGCCGCAGGGCCAGCCCGCGGACCCCCTCCAGCGCGGCACGGTAGACCTCGTCGGCGGCGCCGTCGTCCGACGCCCACCCGTGGGCGACGCGCAGCGACTGCGCGGCGAGGCGCACCAGCAGGCCGGGCGCGGCTTCGTAGGACTGCAGCGCCTCCAGCACCTCGTCGAAGTTCCCGGCACCCGCCTCGTGCGCGTGCTCTCGGCACAGCGTCAGCAGCCGCAGCAGCCAGACCCGGTGCCGGCTGCCCGGGCTCTTCGGGTCCAGGCCGCGCAACTCGTTGCAGTCGGCGTCGTCCAGATGACCGTCGGTGACTGCACGTTTCAGATCCTTCAGCATCCCGCACAGCCAGTCCGGCGGATCGGCCGCCGGGTCCTCCTCGCCAGCCACCAGCGGCACGTCCACCCGCGCGGAGGATCCCAGCGCGATCTGGGGTG
>JAQAZZ010000076.1:0-8470 GCA_032127075.1 Micrococcales bacterium
CTGCCCAAGGCGGGGCGTAACAGCTGGTACCTCGACGCCGATACGGGCAGGTACAAGAGGTTGACGGCGGCGGCCCGGGCCGCGCTGGCCCGGGGCTAGCCGGCGGGATCGGCGCAGCGTGAGTAGCTGGGCACTGCTGGAACCAGCCGACGCTGTTAGGCTCGCCGTTAGCGGACGCCCAGTTGGAGGGGACAGATGACCGGAATCACCGTGGCTCGGGCCTGGCGCCGGGGTGCGCTGCGAAGCATTGCCGGCGTAGCACTGGCGGTCGGTCTGGTGTGCGGGTCCACGGCGACGGCGCACGCCGATATCCTCGACGATCTGGCCGAGCAGTACGCGATTGGTGCCAGCGGCGGACAGCTCTCCAAACTGCTCAAGGTTTCGCTGAAACTGCGGTCGATGGGTTACAAACCATCGCAGACCTACCTGGACGGGCTCACCAAAGCGGCAACCTACCGCCCGAACCAGAACCCGTTGATCGAGGCACTGAAGGACACCATCGCCTACCAGGCGAAGATCAAGGCGCAGACCGACCTCATTCGGGGCTCCCAGTCCCAACAGGGCATGGTGAGCACCGGGCAGATGCCGGTCGGCAGTCAATCCGGCACCTCGGCCCCCGGCGGGCAGTCCGGTGCCACCGTGACGTCGGTTCAGGCGGTCCCGGTCCCGGCACCGGCACCGGTTCCGGTCCCAGCACCGGCGCCGGCGCCGTAATTCAGACCCAGTGGCCGTCCTCGATCCGACCCTGTTGAACATCCTGGTGTGTCCCGCCGACCGCGGACCCCTGGTTCTCGTCGACGACGCGTCGGGCCACCCGGTGCTCTACAACCCGCGACTGCGCCGGGCCTACCGGATCGAGGACGCCATCCCGGTTCTGCTCGTCGATGAGGCGGTCGACGTCTCGCCGGAGGAGCACGAACGGTTGATTGCCCGCCCCCTGCACTGACCGAACTGGACTTTGCACCGGATTAGTCCGGACTTTGCCCGAATCATCGGCATCGGCCGTTTCCGGAGGATACCGTCTCAGTCACAGGACCACGGTTCGTGACTGAATGCCCGCAAGGCCGGGGGAAATGTCCTGAGCGTGTTGACCGACAACGGTTGACCGGTTGCGAATTTTTGGAGGACGCATGACCGAAATCACCGACAACCACCGCGCTGTCCTACGCGCCTTGGCCGACACCATTGTTCCTTCGATCCCGCGCGACGACGACCCGACCGGGTTCTGGGCGGCCAGCGGCAGCGCCATGGGTGCCGATATCGCCGTCGCCCAGGTGATCTCCGGTCTGCCAGATGACCAACGCCATGGTCTGCTCAGCCTGCTCGACGGCATGCACGTGTTCGGATTCGCCACCGGCTCGCAGCGGTCCCGCGAGCAGGTGATCCGCAATGTCGCGCTGATGGGCACCGCGCCAGCTGCCGGGATGAAGGCGCTGGCCTCGCTGACCACCGCCATGGCATATAGCGTCCCGGACCCCACGACCGGGGTCAACCCGGCTTGGCAGGTGTACGGCTACGAAGGGCCGCCGCGGATGGCGTCCGGGGGACCTGAGCCGCTGGCGACCTTCGCGCCCACCGAATCCACGTGCGCGGCCGACGTCTGCATCGTCGGTTCCGGCGCCGGCGGTGGTCTGATCGCCGGTGTCCTGGCGCAGGCGGGGCTGAGTGTCGTCGTGCTGGAAGCCGGCCAGGCGCGCAACGAGGCTGACTTCCTGGGGTACGAGCTACTCGCTTACCAGCAATTGTTCTGGCGCGGGGGCGTCAACGCCACCGCCGACATGAACGTCTCGTTGCTGGCCGCCTCGACTCTGGGCGGCGGCCCCACCGTGAACTGGTCCAACTGCCTGCGTACGCCGGAATGGGTACGCGACAACTGGGCCGAGGAATTCGGACTCAAGGACGTCGCAACAGCCGACTTCGACGAGCACATCGACGCGGTCTGGCAGCGCCTCGGCGTCAATGGTGACTGCTCGGATCTGAACGGTCCGCACCTGAGGATGCGCGCTGGGGCCGAGTCCCTGGGCTGGTCGTTCAAGACCCTGACCCGCAACGCCGACCCGGAGACCTACTCGCCGGACTCGGCCGGGCACATCGGTTTCGGTGACCGGTCCGGCTCCAAGCGCGACGTCCGCCAGACCTACCTGCGCGACGCCGTCGAGGCCGGCGGCAAGGTGATCGTCGGCTGTTCGGCGAAGCGGGTGCTGGTGGAGAACGGCCGCGCCGCCGGTGTGGAGGCTACCTACACCGATCCCGCGACCGGCGCGACGACGGAGTTGACCATCAAGGCTCCGCGCGTGGTCGTCGCGTGCGGTTCGTTGGAATCCCCTGCGCTGCTGCTGCGTTCCGGCATCGGCGGCCCGGCGGTGGGCAAGTACCTGCACCTTCATCCGGTGGTGGGCTTCCTCGGCATCTACCCGGAGGAGACCAATCCGTGGTGGGGTGCACCGATGACCGCCATGGTCGACGAGTTCGCCAACATCAAAGATGGCCACGGCTTCCTGATCCAGAACGCGCAATGGTCGCCGTCGGTCATCGCCGGGGGCATGGCCCGGGCCTCCGGCGCCGAGCACAAAGAGACCATCGCCAAACTCGGCCATGCGGCGTTTTCGGTCGCATTCCCGCGCGACCGCGGGCACGGCACGGTCACAGTCGATGACCTCGGCAACGCTGTGATCAACTACTCGATGACCGATGAGGTCGACCTGCTGGTAGCCCACACCTCCATCGAGAAGCAGATCCGGCTGCACCACGCGGCCGGCGCCGAGGAGATCATCCCGTTCGGTTCGATCACCCAGCGCTGGCGCCGCGGCGAGGACCTGGAGGCGTTCATCACGGCGATACAGAGCGTGCCGCTGCGGGCCGGTGGGTTGCAGCTCTTCTCGGCACACCAGATGAGCAGCTGCCGGCTGGGCAGCGATCCGCAAACCTCGGTGGCGAACACGTCGGGCGAATTGCACGACACCCCTGGGGTCTACATCGGCGACGCCAGCGGTATGCCGACCGCTAGCGGCACCAATCCGATGATCTCGGCGATGTCGCTGGCGCACCGCACCGCCACGAACATCGCCAACGAAGCCCAACCTGCCGTTAACGCCTAGTCCACCGTCAACGCCTGAGGAGAACCCATGACGACGATGATTCCGACCCCAGTCCACGACCGTCTCTACATCGGTGGTCAGTGGACCGCTGCCAGCGGCTCCGAGACAATTCCCGTCGAGAATCCCTACACTGAGCAGGTCATCGCCAACATCCCGGTCGGCGACGCTTCCGACGTGAACCGCGCGGTCACCGCCGCGCGCGATGCCTTCCCCGGTTGGGCGGCAACTCCGATCGCCGATCGTGTCGACATGATCGACGCGATTGCGGCGAAGCTGTCCGACCGCGGCGACGAGTTGGCCGCCCTCATCACCACCGAGGTCGGCACCCCGATCACGCTGGCCCGCCTGATTCAAGTCGGGCTGCCCACCATGTCGTTCTCGGCCATCCGGGGCCTGGTGGACGACTTCCACCTCGAGGAGGAGATCGGCAACTCCCTGGTGGTTCGCGAGCCAATCGGTGTCGTCGCGGCGATCGCGCCGTGGAACTACCCGCTGCACCAGATGGCCGCCAAGGTCGCCCCGGCTCTGGCCGCCGGCTGCACGGTGGTCCTCAAACCCTCCGAGATCACTCCACTCTCGACGTTCGCGCTGATGGAGATCTTCGACGAGGTCGGCCTCCCGCCCGGAGTGGTCAACATGGTGACGGGCTGGGGCAACGTCATCGGCGAAGCAATGATCACCAACACCGACGTCAACATGGTCACCTTCACAGGCTCCGAGGGCGTCGGCCGGCACATCGGTGAGGTCACTGGCCGCAACCTGGTGCCCGCGGCCCTGGAATTGGGCGGCAAGTCGGCCTGCGTGGTGCTCGATGACGCCGACATGGTGATGGCGATCTCCGCCGGCGTCAGCCGCTGCATGCTGAACTCCGGTCAGACCTGCATCGCGCAGACCCGTCTGGTGGTGCCCCGCTCCCGGTTGGCCGAAGCCGAGGCGATCGCCGCCGCGGTGGCCCAAGCCCACGTCATGGGCGACCCGTTCGATATGGCCACCCTGATGGGGCCGCTGGTCTCGGCGCTGCAGCGCGACCGGGTGCGCGAGCACATCCGCAGCGCCATGGCCGACGGTGCGCGACTGGTCGCGGGCGGACCGGACACCCCGACCGGACTGGATCAGGGTTACTTCGTGGCCCCGACGGTATTGTCCGACGTCACCAGTGGCATGAAAGTGGCCCAGGAAGAGATCTTCGGGCCGGTGCTCGTCATCATCGCCTACGACGACGAGGACGATGCGGTGCGCATCGCCAATGACTCGCGCTTCGGGTTGTCCGGCGCGGTGTGGTCCGGTGACGAGGACCGGGCGATGCGGGTAGCCCGCCGGATCTACACCGGCCAGATCGACGTCAATGGCGGCGCATTCAATCCCTACGCTCCGTTCGGCGGGGTCGGCGCCTCCGGACTCGGCCGCGAGTTGGGCATGCACGGCCTGGAGGAGTTCTTCTACCTCAAGTCGATTCAGCGCTGACCGGAAAAGTCAGCGTGGCTGGGTGGGCCCGGATCGCCCTGATTTAACTCGGCGGTGAACAGACTGGTTAGGATTGCCCCGGCACATTGCCGCGCCCGAACCGGAATCCGGAGGCCTCCTGATCACGTTAAGCTCCGCCGATCGCGCGCCAGACCCCGCTGTGCTGCGCAGCCCGGGCGGATTCACCTGGTTCTACGTCGATCTGGTCGATGACCACGGTCGGGGCGCGACGCTCATCTGGTCCTGGGGGCTGCCGTTTCTGCCGGGGTACGCCCGGTCGGCCCGCGTCGGGCACCCCCACCTTCCACTGCAACGGCCCAGCGTCAACCTCGTTGTCTACGAGGGCGGGCGCGAGCGTTTCTATCTGCTCTCCGAGCTCCCCACCGAGGACTGCGTCTGGGGGGAGGACGGCTCCTCCTGGCGGATGGGCGACTGTTCGTTCACCTGGACCGACACCCCCACCGGCGACGCCTCGGTCCGCACCCTGCAGGCGACCCTCGATCTGGCCCTGCCCACCGGCGGCCGTGCCACCGGGAAGTTGTGGCTGTCAGGTCCGCTGCGCCATGACGTTCCTGATTCGAGCCGCCCTGATTCGAGACTCCCCGTCGATCCGATGTGTACGCACCTGTGGACGCCGATGATGGCCGCCAGCCGGGGTGGTCTGGAACTGGACACCCCGGCTGGTGAGATGCGGATCGAGGGCCGGGGCTACCACGACCGCAACAGCGCCGGACAGCCCCTGCAGTCCCTGGGTATCCGCAGTTGGTGGTGGGGCCGGCTCGCACTGCCGGGCCGCGACCTGATCTTCTATCGGCTCGTTCCGTCAGACCCCGGGAAAATTCCCCGCGATCTGGTCGTCGAGATCACCGAGGATGGGACCTGCCGCGCGCGTGAGTACGTCGGCCTACAGATGGGACACCAACGCCGCAATCTATGGGGTCTGCGATGGCCGAGCAGTGCCACCTTCCCCGACCCCGACGGCCGCACCGTGCAGGTCGACGTCGACGCTGTGGTCGACAACGGTCCCTTCTACCAGCGCTATCTGCTGCGGGGTCGTTGCGGGTCGGACGAGGGTTTCGGCATCGGGGAGAACCTGATGCCGGACCGGGTGGACACCGATCGGCTGCGGCCGCTGGTGCGGATGCGGGTGCACCGTACCGACGGCCCCAACTCGATGTGGCTTCCGTTGTTCGCCGGTGACGCCGACGGCCGGTGGTCACGGCTGCTCGGGCGGTCCGGGGGAGCGCGTGTATGACCGGGGCCGGGCCGGGCCGGGACCTGTCGCCGGCTGATCTGCTCGACGGCTCCGCACCGCGCTGGGCTGTGGTGCTGGCCGCACTCCTGGCACTGCCCGCTCTGCTGCCGCTGAGTCTGGTCGCGTTCAACGCCGTGTTCTGGACCCGCGGGCGCGCCGTGTCGGACCGGGGGGAATCTGGCCGGGGGGAATCAGACCGGGGCTCCGTCGGGGTGGGCGGGATCAGCGTCTTGATTCCGGCTCGGAATGAGGTGAGCACCATCGAGGCCTGTGTGCGGGCGGCGGACGACGCCCGCGGCCCGATCACCGAGATCATCGTCTGCGACGACGGGTCCACTGACGGCACCACGGAGGTGCTCACCAGACTGGGTGCCGAAGTACCCCGCCTGCGGGTGATCACCGGCGGAGACCTGCCGGCCGGCTGGGTCGGCAAGCCCTACGCGCTGCACCGTCTCAGCTCGGCGGCCGGCGGCGAATTGCTGCTGAACATCGACGCCGACGTGACCCTGGACCCGGGCGGCGTGCTGAGGATGCTCTCCCTACTCGACGGCGGACCCGGCCGTTCCGACGCGTCGATCGTTACGGCCGTGCCCCGGCAGCGCACCGGCAGCTTCATCGAACGGCTGATGATTCCGCTGCTGCACCTGTCCTACGTCGCCTGGCTGCCCATGCCGCTGATTCCTCGGACCCGCGATGCCCGGGTGCTGGCGGCCAACGGCCAACTTCTGCTGATCCGGCGTACTGCGCTGGAAGCGGTGGGCGGCTGGACCCGGGTGCGGGCGGCACTGGTGGACGATATGGCGCTGTGTCGCGTGGTCAAGCAGAGCGGCGGACGCGTCGTCTTCGCCGACGGCGATCAGATGGCCGACTGTCGGATGTACTCCGACGGGGCCTCGCTCTGGCGCGGCTTCACCAAGAACTTCTACGAGGGCATCGGCGGCAATCCGGGGGCCCTGATCGTCGTCCTGAGCCTGCACCTGCTGTTCTTCGTCGTGCCCTACCTCGCGCTGCCTGTCGCGATGCTGTTCGGGGCCTGGGGCTTGGCCGCCGCCGCCGCGGTCGGCGTGGCTGCCAACGTGAGCCTGCGCCTGATCATGGCTTTGCGCTACGGCCACCCTCTGATCAGCGTGGCGCTGCATCCGGTGGCGGTGTTGCTCATGATGGGCGTGCTGATCGACAGCTTCCGGTGCAGCCGCCGCGGCGACATCCGCTGGCGGGGACGCTCCTACCCGGCCCGCGCCCAGCGGGAGGTGGCATGACCGGCGCCGGCGCTGAGGTCCGGGCGCTGGCCCGGGCCGGCGATACCCGGCGGGCAGTCTTTCTGCGGCTGGCCCGCCCCTATGCGCGCCGCCGGGTGTCCCGCGGACTGGACGGACTGTGGGTGAGCGGACTCGACGTCGCCCGCGACGCGCTGGCGCAGCGGCCGCTGCTCTTCGTCGCCAACCATGTCGCCTGGTGGGACGCGCTGCTGCTGTTGCCGCTCGATGAAGCGCTGGGCGGTACCGGCTGGGCGGTGATGGATTCCCGGAATCTGCGCACGCTGCCCTTCCTGGGGTGGGTCGGTGCCCTGCCACTGGATCGCAGCAGTGCGCAGCGCAGCCGGGAGTGCCTGCAGTCCTGCGCCGCCCTGTTGGACCGGCCCGGTCGGGGCATCTGGGTCTTCCCCCAGGGTCGACAGCGGCCTGCCCATCTGAGACCACTGGACCTCAAGTCCGGCCTCGGGATCATGCACGCCCACAATCCGGTGGACCTCGTGGTGGTGAGCATCAACTACGTGTTCCTGGAGCGGGCCCGCCCGGCGGCGATCGTCGAATTCTCTGCACCGATCGCCGGCGCGGGCCTGCTCGGGCCGGGCGGGCAAGGGCTACTGCCCACGGTGGAGAAGGCAATCATCGACGGCTTGGCGGCCATTGACGAGGCTGCCACGGCTGCCACTGACGGGCGCCGGGCCCGTACCCACCCCGGGGACCCGCTGCCCGGTTTCGTCGCGTTGGTGCCCCCGGCCCGATGGTCACTCCCGCGGTTCATGCGCCGGGGATCGCGCCGTGGCTGAGCGCGGCGGCGAGGTACTGGTGGTCGGGGCCGGCATCGGGGGGCTGGCCGCCGCGCTTGCTCTGAGCGCCCGCGGGTTGCCGGTGCGGGTACTCGAGGCCGGTCCACGCCCGGGTGGCAAGGCCGGGATCATTGAGGTGGACGGGGTGGTGGTGGGAACCGGCCCCAGTCTGCTGACCCTGCCCGAGGTTTTCGCCGGACTGTTCGCTCGGGCCGGCCTGCGCCTGTCCGACGTAGTGGGCCTGCGCCGCCTTGACCCGGGCTTTCGCTACCGGTACGCGGATGGGTGCGTACTGGACGTGGCTCATGACCCGGCACAGACCCTGGCCAACGTCCGGTCGACCCTCGGGGCGGCCGCGGAGGCGCAGTTGGCATCGTTCCTGGCCTACGGTCAACGGATTTGGGCCGCGGCGGCACCGAATTTCGTGTTGGGACCCGCCCCGACGTGGGCGGCGATGGTCGCACTCGCGGCGCGGCATCCCCGCGCGCTGGCCGCCGTCGATCCGCTGCGCAGCATGACGGCCGGCATTGATCGCCACGTTCGCGACCCGCATCTGCGGATGCTGCTGCGCCGCTACGCGACCTATAACGGCAGCGACCC
>JAQAZZ010000077.1:0-34702 GCA_032127075.1 Micrococcales bacterium
GCCGCAACGGCGGCGGCAGCCGTGCTCGCGTTCATCGTGTCGACGCTGACGGCGACCCCAGCGGCGGCCAGTTCCGTCACCACGGGCAGGACCCGTTGCTGTTCCGTGGCGGCGCTGACCCGTTGCGCGCCTGGACGTGTCGATTCCCCGCCGACATCGACGAGGTCGGCCCCAGCTTCGGCCAGCGCGAGCCCGTGGCCGGTGGCGGACGCAGGGTCGGTCCAGCGGCCACCGTCGCTGAAGGAGTCCGGGGTGACATTGAGGATCCCCATGACGAGGCATCTGCCGGCCGTGCGCAAACCCGCCGGTATCCCCAGGGGTCCGGTGGGCGGGGCGATCAGTTGCACCGCTTCAGCATGCCAAAGCTCAGCGCCCGATGATCAAGGCCATGGCTTCCGCCCTCGTGGCTGGATCCCGCAACTGCCCCCGAACGGCGCTGGTCACCGTGCGAGCACCGGGCTTGCGGACACCGCGCATGGCCATGCACAAGTGCTCGCAGTCCACCACGACGATCGCACCCCTGGCGCCGAGCGAAGCCATCAGGTCGTCGGCGATCTGCGACGTCATCCGTTCCTGCACCTGCAGCCGGCGGGCGTAGACCTCTACCAGCCGCGCCAGTTTGGACAGTCCGGTGATCCGGCCGTCCTCGGACGGGATGTAGCCGATATGGGCCACACCGTGGAACGGGACCAGGTGATGCTCGCACAACGAGTAGACCTCGATATCGCGCACCAGGACCATCTCGTCGTGCCCGAGGTCGAAGACGGTGCTCAGCACCTCGGATCCGTCCTGGTCCATACCCGCCATCAACTCGCGGAATGCCCGCGCGACTCGTGCGGGGGTATCCGTCAAGCCGCTGCGCTCCGGATCCTCCCCCACCGCTAGAAGGAGCTCCCTCACGGCAGCCTCGGCTCGGGCTGTATCAAAGTCGGGCATGTCGGCTCCGTTCGTCGCCCGAGAGTCAGGCGTCGGGGTTGACGGGCTCATCGGCGGGCGGGCCCCATTCACCAGTGGAACTCGATGACGGCGCCGAGCCGTGGGTGTCGCCGCCGTGACCGTTCAACGACGGGCTGGTGCCCGAACCGTTGGTGCTGAGGGTCGCGGCCTCGGACGGGGTGAGCACCGGGGGCCGATCAGAGGGCGCGCGGCGGGCCGAGCCGGTCCACGCGGACCGGATGTCGCGCAGATCGAGATCGGTGAAGATGCGCGCCACCGCGGCCTTGTCCAGCGTTTCCTTCTCCAACAGCTCCAGCACGAGGTGATCCAGCACATCGCGGTTGTTCACAAGGATGTCGTAGGCCTCTTGGTGCGCCTCTTCGATCAGGCCGCGGACTTCCTCATCGATCGCGCTGGCGACCTGCTCGGAGTAGTCGCGCGTGTGGCCGTAGTCGCGGCCGAGGAAGACCTCGCCCTGTTCCTGGCCGTACTTGATCGCGCCGAGACGCTCGGTCATCCCGTACTGGGTGACCATCGCCCTGGCCACGCTGCTGGCCTTCTCGATGTCGTTGGCTGCGCCTGTGGTGGGGTCGTGGAACACCAGTTCCTCAGCGGCACGACCGCCCAGCATGTACGCGAGTTGGTTGAGCATGTCCGAGCGGGTGCGGGAGTACTTGTCCTGGTCGGGCAGCACCATGGTGTAGCCGAGCGCCCGGCCACGCGGCAGGATCGTGATCTTGTGCACCGGATCGTTGCCCGGCAGTGCCGCGGCGACGATCGCGTGGCCGCCCTCGTGATACGCGGTGATCTTGCGCTCCTCGTCGCTCATCGCACGGGTGCGCTTCTGCGGCCCCGCGATGACTCGGTCGATGGCCTCATCGAGCGCCTCGTCGGTGATGAGCTTCTCGTTGTTGCGGGCGGTCAGCAGAGCAGCCTCGTTGAGGACGTTGGCGAGATCGGCGCCGGTGAAGCCCGGCGAACGTTTGGCGATGCTCTCCAGATCGACGTTCTCGGCCAACGGCTTGCCGGACGCATGCACCTTCAGGATCGCCTCGCGCCCCTTGAGGTCGGGGCTCTCCACGGCGATCTGCCGATCGAAACGGCCCGGGCGCAGCAGCGCCGGATCGAGGATGTCGGGGCGGTTGGTTGCGGCGATGAGGATCACGCCGCCGGTGACGTCGAAGCCGTCCATCTCGACGAGCATCTGGTTGAGGGTCTGCTCACGTTCGTCGTGTCCGCCGCCGAGGCCGGCGCCGCGGTGGCGCCCGACCGCGTCGATCTCGTCGACGAAGATGATGGCCGGCGCGTTCTGCTTGGCCTGCTCGAAGAGGTCGCGCACCCGGGAGGCACCCACGCCGACGAACATCTCCACGAAGTCGGAACCGGAGATCGAGAAGAACGGCACGCCCGCCTCGCCCGCCACGGCGCGCGCCAGCAGCGTCTTGCCGGTTCCGGGCGGGCCGTAGAGCAGGACACCCTTCGGGATCTTGGCCCCCACCGACTGGAACTTGGTGGGGTCGGAGAGGAACGCCTTGATCTCCTCCAGCTCCTCGACGGCCTCCTCGGCCCCGGCGACGTCGGCGAAGGTGGTCTTGGGCATGTCTTTGCTGACGACCTTCGCCTTCGACTTGCCGAAGGACATCAACCGACCGCCGCCGCCCTGCATCTGGGTGAGGAAGAAGAACAGCAAACCCAGGATCAGCAGCAGGGGCAGGAAGGAGACCAGCAGGCTCACCAGGAGGCTCTCTTGGGGAACCTCGACGTTGTACCCGTCTGCCAGGTTCTCGCTATCCACCTTCTCCTGCAGCAGCTGCTGCAACTCGACGCCCTGGCCGTCGATGTACTTGGTGGTCTGCTCGGTCCCGTCGTTCAGGACCAGATCCAGCCGCTGCTCCCTGTCCACCAGCGTGGCGCTCTTGGCCTGGTTGTTCTGGATCTCTTGCACCGCCGTGCCGGTGTCAACCTCTTCTGGACCGCTGAGGCCGGAGACGAAACTCGACGCCACGACGAGCAGCACGAGCGCAAGCAGGATCCACAGAAGTGGCCCCCGAAGGATCTTCTTCATGTTCATCCGCTCCGCTCCTCACCCCGCACCCCCTGGCGCACGGTCCGCCCGGCACCCAAAGGGTGCGCAAGAACAGACCCGGCACCGCGGGCCCTACGGAAACGATACCCCGCGCCCCCAGCGGGTACCGTCGGTGTTCGCCCAGCGCGCAGCGCGGCTGACACCGCACCGTGCTCGACCGGTGCGCGCGGCTGACGCCGCACAGTGCTCGACTGGCGTGCGCCGCAGCCGCCGCGCCAGACTCGTCTCGTGCCCGCGCAGGTCCTGCATCACCCTGGTGCCGACCCCGCCGCCGCGCTCCGTTGGCAGGACTGGGCGCCCAGCGAGCCGGGGTCGGGTGAAGTCCTGGTGACTGTGTCGGCCAGCGCAGTGTGCCGAACGGATCTGCAACTTGTGACCGGAGATCTCGCCGCGCGGCGGCTGCCGATCATCCCCGGGCACCAAGTAGTCGGCCACATCGCCGCCGTGGGTCCCGGGGTTCCCGCCGACCGCGTGGGCGAGCGCGTCGGCTTGGTCTGGCTGGCGCGTTCCTGCGGCGAGTGCCGTTTCTGCCTCACCGGCCGCGAGAACCTGTGCGTCGCGGCACAGTTCACCGGGTGGGACGTGGACGGCGGATACGCCGACCACGTGCTCGCACGGGCCGACTTCGCCCATCCGATCCCCGACCTGGGATCGGCTTTCCCTCGCGGCCGCGAGGGCGACATCGCCGTCGCCCCCCTGTTGTGCGGCGGGGTCATCGGCTTTCGCTCGCTGCGGGTGGCCGGCGTCGGGGCCGAATCCGCCGGATCCACCCTGGGTCTGTTCGGATTCGGCGCCAGCGCCCTGCTGGCAATCCAGGTTGCGATCCACTGGGGGGTCCGCTGCTTCGTGGTCACCCGATCCGCGGACGAAGCGCAGCGCGCCCTGGCCATGGGCGCGGAGTGGGCCGGTACCTACGACGACGCGATCCCGGTGCCCCTCGACGCAGCGGTGACATTCGCGCCGGTGGGCTGGGTGGTGGCTGCGGCCCTGGAATCGCTGGACCGCGGCGGAACGGTCGCCGTGAACGCCATCCATCTGGACGAGATCCCCCCGCTCGACTACGACAACCTGTGGTGGGAACGGTCGATCCGCTCGGTGGCCAACGTCACCCGGGAGGATGTGCACGACTTCCTGGCCGTCGTGGGGCCGGCGGGCGTCCGCACCACCAGCGAAGTGCTGCCGCTGGCCGACGCCGCACGGGCGCTCGTCCGACTGCGCGACGGCGACGTCGCCGGTGCATTCGTGCTTCTGCCCGACTGACCGCACACTGGTGCCCATGCACCGGCGCCGAACCCCCGTCGCAGAACGCATCGCTGATCGACCGTTGTCCGTGCCGCATCCGGACAGGCTGGCTTCCGACCACCCGTTCCGCGGCGAAGTGCTGCGTCGCCACGAGGCAGCCATGGCAGCCGGGCAGGCGGGCTATCCCGATCCGCAGACCGGTCTGTTCGTCATCACCGCAGCGACGCACGCGCGGCGCGGGCGATGCTGCGGCAACGGCTGCCGCCACTGCCCCTACGCATAGGCGGCCAACGCCGAGCCCCCGGCCCGGATGCGCGCCCGCCCCTGTCGGGTGATCATGAACCATGTCCCGCAAATGGCAGACCGAAGACATCTCCCGCCTCGTCGGACGCACCTTCGTGGTCACCGGCGCCACCAGTGGGCTCGGGCTCGCCACGGCGCTGGAGTTGGCGCGCCACGGGGCCCATGTGGTGGTCACCGGCCGGGATTCCGGCCGGTTGGATCGCGCGTGGACCGAAGTCGCTGCGGCGGCGACGGACCGGGAACCCGCAAGAGTGCGGCTGGACCTCGCCGACCTGGAGTCGGTCCGGGGCGCCGCGAGCGACATCATCTCCGATTTCGGGACCATCCAGGTGCTGATCAACAACGCAGGCATCATGGCAACCCCCTCGAAGCAGACCCCCGACGGGTTCGAATCTCAGATGGGCACCAACCATCTGGGCCATTTCGCGCTGACCGGACTGCTGCTGCCCGCCATGTCGATCCACGACCCGGGTGCGGATGCGCGGGTGGTCACCGTCTCCAGCGGGGCCCACAAGATGGGTTCGATCGACCTGACCGATCTCAACTACGAGAACCGCAGCTACAGCCCCTGGTCCGCCTACGGGCAGAGCAAACTCGCCAACCTGCTGTTCAGCGCCGAACTCGACCGGAGGGCTCGGGCGTCCGGCTGGGCCCTGAAGTCGCTCGCCGCCCATCCCGGGTGGGCGGCGACGAACTTGCAGTACTCCGGACCGGCCTTCGCCCACAACGTCATCGGCCGCATCATCACCCGCGGAGCCAACATGGTGCTTGCTCAGTCGGCGGAGGCCGGAGCCTGGCCGCAACTGCGTGCGGCGACGGATCCCGCGGCGGAGAGCGGGCAGTACTACGGCCCCGACGGGCTGTTCGAGTCGCGCGGGCGCCCCGTGACAGTGGGCCGCAGCGCCGCCGCGGCCGATGAAACCGTAGCCGCCTCTCTGTGGCAGTTGTCGGAAGAACTGACCGGAGTGAGCTACCCGCGCTGAGTCGCAACAGGGCCCGTCCCGCAGCGGGACTCCCGCGAGTATCACGAATCTGTGCGAAAGCCCCACAATTGGCCGCGTGATTTGGATTACGCTGCGACGAATCCGGGTAGGAACCAGGCACCGAATCGGAGGGAGGGGACATGGCACACACCCCGACAGCGGCCGTACCGCGGGTCGTGCTCACGCCGCCGGGCAACGCACCGGTGCCTCACGCAGACGACCGGTCCGACGCGGATCAGCACGCACGGCAGAACACAGCCTTCGCCAGTCTGGTCACAGCGGTGAGGCGCGGCCGCTCCCGCATCGACCACCACGCCTGAGCCACGGCCCGGCTGGGCATCTACGCTGGTCGCGTGGACGAACCCCTGCCGGACAAGCCCCCCGCTGGCTGGTACCAGGATCCCGCCGATCCACAAGGCATCCGCTATTGGGACGGCAACGGATGGACGGACCACGTTCACACCCGCTCACCAGCGCCGCTGACCGCCGGTCAACCGGCTTGGGGATCACCGCCGCCGGACTGGGGGGTCGGTGACGCCGCCGCCGGCTACGGCACCTACCGACCGCAATCGGGCCTGCTCACGCCGAGCGGGATGCGCCGAGTCGAGGCGCTGTTCTCCGATGTGGGTCGCATTCTCAAGCGGGGCTGGTGGCCGATCACCGCCATCAGTCTCCTGCTGGGGACAGTCTGGTTCCTCGTGGCGGGGATCTTCACCGCGCTGCTGATCGACATCGCAGCCTTCGCCGACGCCGTCGGCTTGTCGTTCAGCTCGGCGGAGCAGTACCCGTCGGGCGCCATACCGACAGAAGTCGCGCAGGAGATCGAGCAGCGGCTGCAAGACTCGATCCGCGGCGGCCCCGCCGTATGGGCCCTCACCGGCGTGCTGCTCGTGCTCGCCACCGTTGCCGTGTCATGCCTACAAGTGGCAGCGGTGAACCGAATCGCCATGGACGCGGCATCCGGGTCCGAAGTGACCCTGCGAGCCGGTGTGCGATCGGGACTTGCAGGCGGACTGCGCCTCTTCGGCTACGCGCTGGTGATCATCCTTGCCATGGTCATGGCCATAGCGGCGATCACCGCCATCGTCGTGGCCATGGCAGCGGTGTCGCCGGCACTGGCCGTCGTGGCGGCATTGCTGCTCGCGGCGGGATTGGCCGCCGCGTCGGTGTGGGTGTTCGCCCGGCTCATCCCGCTCGGCGCTCAGTGCGTGGTGTCGCGCGGGGCGCTGCAGTGGTCATGGCGGGCCACCAAGGACAAGTTCTGGGCAGTGCTGGGCCGATGGGTGCTGTGGAGCATCGTTGCCTCCTTGGGAGTCCAGGTGATCTCGACGGCGGTGGCCCTACCTGTGAGTCTGCTGGTCGGGGTGGCCGCCAGCAGCGGCGACCCGGCGGCCGCGGGATGGTCGGTCGCGGTGATGATCGCCGTGTTGACCCCGCTGAGCATGGTGCTGAACTCGGCGACGGCGCTGGGTGTTGTGCCGATTTGGCGAGATCTCACCGACCACCCCGAGTACCGCTCGATCGACGAGGGCGAACCCCGCCCCTGACTCGCCTCCGACGAGAGGCGACGAACACGCCGAGCGCCTGCATCGGGGAGCTGGCCGGGTTTCGAAGCAGCGTCGCAGCCGTGCGGCGGCGATGATGGCTCTGATGCGCCGAAGCCAGCACCAAACCGGAACAGGTCGGGACCCCGAAGCCCCGCGGACTCAGTCCTGGCAACCTGTCGCGCCGGTGGTGATCGTCGCGCTCCTCGGCCTGCTACTCGCCGGAATCGCGTTCGAACTGCAGCGAGCGGACCTGGTGCGCAACGCGGAATCCACCGCCGATTCCGCTGCGGGCACCACGGCCGGCTACGCAAGCGAAACCTTCGCCGACTTCGGCGCAACCCTGCTCACCACGGTTTCGCTCTTCGACACCCTCGGCGACCCCACGGAGAAGCAGTTCACCGACTTCACCGCCCCCGTATTGGCGCAGCGACCCGAGGTCAAGGCGATCCAGTACTCCGAGTGGGTGCCGCAGTCCCGCCGCCAAGACTTCGAACGGAGACTGGCGAGGGCGGGACGCGGTGAGTCGATCCAGGATCCGACCCCGCTGGGGTTGGTCACCGCCGCCGTGCGTCCCGAGTACGTGGCGATCCGCTACAACTCCCCCCGCGCCGGCAACGAGAGTGTGTACGGACTAGACATCACCTACCGCGACAACGCGCGGCAGGCGATCGAGGTCGCCCGGGAAACCGGAACGCCGCAGACCGGTGGGCGGATCCTTCTGGCGCAAGGGGACGGCACCGAAGCCGCGGTGACCCTGTACGCCCCCGTCTACGAGACCGCCGACCCGCCGACCGGTGCCGACCGCCGCAAACAGTTCCGCGGCATCGTCGGCATCGTCATGTTGCTCGACGGGATCAGCGGTGCGGAAACCGGGGATCTGGCCGATCTCGCGCTGTTGGATCCCGGCTACGGCAGCGACGCAGAGATCCTGTGGGCCTCCGACGGGGCCGAGGGGCTGTCGGCCGACGACCTGCAACAGTGGCCGGTCCATGAGACCGTCCGGGCGCCGGGACGCCCGCTGCTCATGGTGGCGCAGCCGTCGGAGCGGCTGCTGGGATCGCTGGGTTCGTGGCGCCCCTGGGCGCTGGCCGCCTCGGTACTGCTGCTGACGGTCCTGCTCACGGTGCTGACCTGGAAGTGGATGGATGCCCGGCACTACCGATCGATCGCCGATCAGTTGGATCTGGCCAGCCGCCGGCTGCAGTTCCTGGCTGAGCGGGACCCGCTGACGGGCCTGCCCCATCGGGAGGGGCTGCGCAAGTGGTACGCCGCCCAGCGGGAGGCGGACCCGGACCGGCCGATGGCGATGCTGTTCATCGACCTGGATGGTTTCAAGGACATCAACACGGCGTGGGGCCACCCCACCGGCGATGCCATTCTGCGAGCCGTCGCGGGCAACCTCGCCGACGAGTTCCTCACCGACGCCAGCATCGCCGTCCGGATGGGGGGTGACGAATTCATCGTCGTCTCGGATCTGCTTGCGGGCCCCGAGGGATCCGCGGAAACAGCCCAGTTGGCTCAGCGGGCGCTGGATGCCGTGAATCGGCCCATCCTCGTCGACGGTCGGGAGTTCCTCCTGACCGCATCCATGGGTATCGCCCTTGCACCGCTGGACGGCCGGGAACTGGAAGAGCTGCTGTCGCGGGCGGACCTCGCCGTGCGACGGGCCAAATCGGAGTCCCGCGGGGAGGCCCGCCGCTTCTCGGCCGAGATGTCCCACCGGGTGCTGGAACGGCAGCGCCTGATCACGGAACTGCGTCGCTCGGTGCGGGACCCCGACCAGGACTTCCTGCTCCGGTACCAGCCCCAGGTTGACATGCCGACCGGCAGGGTCGTGGGTCTGGAGGCGCTGCTGCGGTGGCGGCCGGACTCCCGGGAGCGTGCCTCCCCCGACGAGTTCATCCCCTTGGCGGAGCAGTCCGGCCTCATGGCCGCATTGGGCAAGTGGGTGTTGCGGCGCACTGCACGGCAGTACGCCGAATGGGTGGGGTCCGGGGCCGAAGTGCCACCCGTGTCAGTCAACGTCACCGCACAACAACTGCTCGCCGCCGAATTCCCGCACTTCCTTGCCGACCTCCTGCGAGAGACGCCGGAACTTCGCGGCAACCTGGAAATCGAGATCACCGAGGCCACCGCCATGGGTGGAGTGGAACTCGGGCGCTTGGCGGAGGTGCGCGGGGTCGGCGTGGAGATCGCGATCGACGACTTCGGCACCGGGTTCAGTTCGTTGGCCCGGTTGACCGAGGTCCCCTCGCAACGGGTCAAGATCGACCAGCGCTTCATCGCCCACCTGACCGACTCCGTGGAAGCCCTCGAGGTGGTGCGGGCGATTGTCCGAATGGCAGAGGCCCTGCAGCTGGGAACCGTGGCCGAGGGAGTGGAAGATGCCATTCAGGCGCGCATGTTGGCCGATGAGGGCGTTCGTGTGGTTCAGGGCTTTCTGTATTCCCGCCCCCTGCCCGCGTCGGACGTCGTCGGCGTGCTCCGCCCGGGGGTGTTCGGTGCGATGCCGAAACCGCCGGCCGGCCCGCCCGCCGGCGCAGTTGCCGGCCCACTGGGCTGAACCGACCACAGGGAAGCCGCGCGGGGCGACTGGGCGGCGATCGACTCGCCTACACTGCGCAGGTGCCCCGCCAAGAACGTCACGACCTGCGCAACATCGCGATCATCGCCCACGTCGACCACGGCAAGACCACGCTGGTCGATGCCATGCTCTGGCAATCCGGCGCCTTCCGGGCCAACGCCGACGTCGCCGACCGGGTCATGGACTCCATGGACCTGGAGCGCAAGAAGGGGATCACCATCCTCGCCAAGCAGACGGCGGTGCGTTTCGTCGGCGACGATGCGCCCGCAGGCGTGACGATCAACATCATCGACACCCCGGGACACGCCGACTTCGGGGGAGAGGTCGAGCGCGGCCTCGAGATGGTCGATGGGGTCCTGCTGCTCGTCGATGCGTCCGAGGGCCCGCTGCCGCAGACCCGGTTCGTGCTGGGCAAGGCGCTGGCGAAGCAACTGCCAGTGGTACTGGTGATCAACAAGGTCGACCGGAGCGACGCCCGGATCGGTGCAGTCCTCGACGAGGTCTACGAACTCTTCTTCGATCTGGACGCCACCGAGGCGCAGATCGACTTCCCGGTCGTCTACGCCAGCGCCAGGGCGGGACGAGCGTCGCTGGCCCGGCCCGACGACGGGGGAATGCCCGACTCCCCAGACCTGCAGCCGCTGTTCTCGACGATTCTGGCGACGATCCCGCCGCCCGCCTACGACGACGAAGCCCCCCTGCAGGCGCTGGTGACGAATCTGGACGCCTCCCCCTACTTGGGGCGCCTGGCGATCTGCCGGGTGTATGCCGGCGTCATCCGCAAGGGCGCCCAGGTCGCCTGGTGTCGGGCTGACGGCACCAGGACCACGGTGAAGGTCAGCGAACTGCTCATCACCGAAGCGCTCGAACGCACGCCAGTCGCGGAAGCCGCGGCGGGAGACATCATCGCAGTGGCCGGGATTGCGGACATCACCATCGGGGAGACCCTGGCGGATCCCGAAGACCCCCGGCCGCTTCCCGTGATCACCGTCGATGAGCCGAGCATCTCAGTCACGATCGGCACCAACACCTCCCCGCTGGCGGGCCGCAGCGGGTCCAAGATGACGGCTCGCCTGGTCAAGAACCGGTTGGATGCGGAACTGATCGGCAACGTGTCGCTGCGGGTGCACGACACTGAGCGCCCCGACACGTGGGAGGTCCAGGGGCGCGGCGAGCTGCAGTTGGCGGTTCTGGTGGAGATGATGCGCCGCGAGGGTTTCGAGCTGACTGTCGGCAAGCCACAGGTCGTGACCCGCGAAATCGACGGAGCATTGCACGAGCCCATGGAGGATCTCACCATCGACGTCCCCGAGGACTTCGTCGGTGTGGTGACCCAACTGCTCGGGCTGCGCCGCGGCCGGCTGGCTCAGATGAAGAACCATGGCACCGGATGGGTGCGCCTGGAGTACTCGGTGCCTGCCCGCGGCCTGATCGGCTTCCGCACCGAGTTCCTGACCGAGACGCGGGGCACGGGTCTGATGCATCACGTGTTCGGCGGGTACGAACCCTGGCACGGCCAACTGCGGACCCGGCCCAGCGGTTCATTGGTCGCCGACCGCACCGGGGCGGTCACCGCCTACGCCTGCTTCGGGCTGCAGGAACGCGGCACGCTCTTCGTGTCTCCCGGGACCGATGTGTACGAGGGGATGATCGTCGGCGAGAACGCGCGCGCCGACGACATGGACGTCAACCCGACCCGCGAGAAGAAGCTGACCAACATCCGGTCGTCTACCGCCCAGGAGTTGGAGCGACTGGTCCCCGCCAAAGTGCTGTCGCTGGAACAAGCCCTGGAGTTCTGCCGCGAAGACGAGTGCGTCGAAGTCACCCCGGCTCGGGTGCGGATGCGCAAGGTGGAACTGGTCGGCCACGCCAGGGCCCGCGCCACCGCCCGCAGCAAGGCGCGCGGCTGACTATCCCAGCCGCAGGTCCCTGCGGTTGAACACCGCCACCCCGACGGCGGCGAACACGAGCGCCAACGCCAGGGGCAACAGAGCGTTCATTGCGTTGGGTGCTGTCACGACGGGGTTGTCCCGCAGCAGCCAGTACCAGGGGGAGGCCCACCGGGCGCTTTCAAGGATCTCCGCGACCGACGACAACGCCTGCAGCAGGAAGCCGAGAACCGCCACCGCCGCACCGACGGCGATCGCGAGGCCGCGGGAACCGCTGACGGCACCCACCGCGAACGACAGCGCGGAGATGACGAGCGCGAACAGGTACGACTGGAGCCCGGCGCTCCACAGCGCCCACCACGGCAGCCCCTCATCCAGACCGAAGACCGGCGACACGGCCACGAGCATGAGGGTGGACACCACCGTGACCCACGCCACGACCAGCCACATCCCGAGGATCCGTTCCACGGCCAGCCGCACCCGGGTGACCGGGTTGGCCAGTGCCATCTCCAAAGTGCCGTCGGATTCTGAGCCCGCAACGATCCACGCGGCAAGTCCGATCCCCAGGATGAGCAGCACGATGGGGTACATGTTCGAGTACAGCTGGCTGGTCAGGTATCCCTCAGGACTGCCGATGCTGGCACCCGTCAGCCCGAAGGTCTCTTGAAGCCCTTCGGGCAGGCTTTCGATATAGGCGTCGAACTCGTCGCCGGTATCGCGGATCGACGGGTAGGCCGCGGCCATGATCAGGCTGAGCAGGGCCACGCCGAGCGACCAGAACATGATCGACCGGCGCCGATCGGTGATCATGCGCCAAGCGATGCTGCCGAAGGGTGTGTCCACCACGGCGGGTTCCGCCACGGTCTGCGTGGTCATGGCTGCGCCTCCCGGCCACCGTCGTAGACGGTGTAGAAGATGTCGTCCAGCACCAGCGGATCGCTGCTGAGGTGCACCGCCCCCAGGTCGGACAGCCGACGCAGCACGCTGGGAAGATCGGCGTCGATGACGAGATCGGCGGTGTTGCCCCGTACATGTGCCTCGGTGACAGCGGGAAGGTCGGCGAAGGCATCCGGTGCGATGTCGGCTGCGAACCTGATGTGCATCGACTGCTGGTTGGTGAGCTCCTGCAGACCTGCAACGGTGTCTTCCACGACGAGTCTTCCACTGCGCAGGATCCCCACCCGGTCGGCGATCTCCTCCACTTCGAAGATCAAGTGGCTGCTGAACAACACTGCCGCACCCGAATCCCGGAATCCCGAGACGATCTGCAGCACCTCTCGCTGCTTCAGGGGGTCGAGGCCGCTCGTGGGCTCGTCCAGCACGAGGACGTCGGGCCGGTGCATCACCGCCTGCACAACTCCGACCTTCTGCCGGTTGCCCTTCGACAGCTCCCGGAACTCCCGTTCGGTGTCCAGTTCCAGCCGCTGGCACAACCGGGTGACGTAGTCGGGGTCCACCCCGCCGCGCAGCCGCGCGTACCACTTCAACAGGCCGCCAACCGTCGCACGCGGGTCGATGCGCAAGTCGCCGGGCAGATATCCGATCCTGCGCCGGATCCCCGGATCGCGGGCGGATCCACCGAGAACCTGCGCGGAACCCGCACGCGCATTCAGGTAGCCGAGCAGGACGCGGATGGTTGTGGTCTTGCCGGCACCGTTCGGCCCGAGCAAGCCGTAGATCTCGCCCCCGGCCACGGTGAGGTCCACACCGTCCACGGCGCGCACAGCACCGAAATGCTTGTGCAGCTCGCGAATCTCTATCGCCTTGTCCATCGCTGCGGACCTCCCGGCCACAGAAGCCGTACCGGACGTTGCGCCGCGGCCGACACTTCCACCCTAGTGGGCGCCCCGCCGGGTGGTTCGTCCTCATTGGCCCGCGGCGTCCTTGCTGAGGATGATTCCACCGAGGGAATCCACGAACTGCTCGATCAGCTCCAAGGTGAACGCATTGCGCTTCTCGGGCCGGTTGACACCGATCGACAGGACATGGCCGTCACGGGCGACCGTGACCAGCGGCTCAGGCACGGCAACTCCTCAAGATCCAAGATCGGTGTCGCGCGTCTCAAGGCTAGCCACATTCGCCGCGCCGCTGGCAGGGCAACGACAGATCTACGCGGCACCGCCGGGTGGTTCGAGGTGCAACCACCCACGAGATCGTTACGGTGGTGAGGTGCAGAACGGCCAAGACACCAGCCCGAGACCCACTCCGTCCGCGGGGACGCGCACACGAGCGCGCAAGAGCGCAGATCTCGTGCTGTACGGCGCGACCGGATTCACCGGGAAACTGGTGGCCGAGTACCTGGCCCGACATGCCCCGCCCAAGATGCGCATCGCCATCGCCGGGCGCAACGAGGAGAAGCTCGCCTCAGTCCGCAGCAAACTCGGCGGCTCGGCCCATGACTGGCCGAGCATCGTGGCCGACTCCGGTGACCCGCAGTCGCTGGAGCGTATGGCGGCGCAAGCCAAGGCTGTGGTGTCCACGGTCGGGCCGTTCCTCGATCACGGCATCGAGTTGGTGCGCGCCTGCGCCGAATCGGGCACCAACTATGCCGATATCACCGGCGAGGTGCTGTTCATGCGGGAAAGCATCGACCGTTTCGACGCCATCGCCCACAGCAACGGCGCCAAGATCGTGCACTCCTGCGGTTTCGACAGCATCCCGAGCGATCTGGGTGTTCTCGTGCTGCACCTGGCCGCGAAGGAGCATGACGGCAAGGGCCACCTGACGGATACCCATTTCGTGGTGCGGCGCGCCCGCGGCGGTTTCAGCGGCGGCACGATCCGGTCCGGCCTCGCCGAGATGCAGCGCGCCAAGGCGGACAAGAATGCCCGCGACGTCCTCGCAGATCCATACTCCCTCAGCCCCGACCGGGCACAGGAGCCGCAGGCAGCCGCTGCGGGGGAAGGCTTCGGGGTGCACCACGACGATGTCCTAGGTGTCTGGGTCGGCCCCTTCGTGATGGCTTCCATCAACACTCGCGTCGTCCGCCGCAGCAACGCGCTTGCCGACTACCGCTACGGCCGCGAGTTCCGCTACGAAGAGGGCCTCGCCACGGGTCGCGGACCGGCTGGTCGGGCAGCCGCCGTAGCCCTCGCCGGCGGGACGGCCCTCGGCCGGGAGATCCTCGGATTCGGACCCACCAGGCGGCTCGCCGAGAGGCTGCTGCCCGAAGCGGGGGAAGGGCCGGGCGAGCGCACCCGGGAGCAGGGCTTCTTCCACATCACATTGCATGCGCGCACTGGGCAACGGGTCCTGTATCGGGCGACCGTGGCCGCCAAGGGCGACCCCGGATATGCGGCGACGAGCCTGATGCTGGGACAGTCGGGGATCACTCTCGCGGGCGACAAGAGACGGCTGCCGCGGACAAGCGGGGTGCTCACGCCCGCCACCGCGATGGGTCTGCGGCTCGTCGAGAACCTCAAGACCGCCGGGATGACCATCACGGCGGAGAAGGTATGACCATGGAATTGCTGACTCAGGAGGAACTGGCCGCGGGCTTGTTCGAACTTCAGGGGTGGGAGGGCGACGCCCTCGGGTTGCGGCGGACCTTCGAGTGCGCGAGTTTCCCTCGGGCCATCGAGGTTGTGGGCCAGGTTGCGGTGATCGCCGAGGAGATGGACCACCATCCCGACATCGACATCCGCTGGCGCACCCTGGTCTTCGCCGTGAGCACCCACTCCGCTGGCGGCGTCACGGCGGCCGACATCGACTTGGCCCGCCGGATCGACGAGGTCCTCGGCGAGGGATAGCGGCTCCGCAGGGTCGCGTTCGGCGGGGCATAGGGTGGGGACGAACCCGAGCGAAGGTTGACATGGACTTCGAGCACTCCGAGCGCGCGCGCGACTACATGAGTCGCGCGGCGGCCTTCATCGACGAGCAGATCCGCCCCGCGGAAACCGACTACGCCCGCCTGCTTCCCTCCGACGAGGCGGCTGCTATCGCAGTCGTGGATCGCCTGAAGGAGAGCGCCCGCGATGCCGGGCTGTGGAATCTCTTCCTTCCCGACGACAGGTTCGGCGCGGGCCTGTCGAACGTCGACTACGCCCCGGTGGCCGAACTGACCGGCCGTGCGATGCCCCTGGCTCCGGAGGTCTTCAACTGCAACGCCCCCGACACCGGCAACGCCGAGGTGCTGGCCCATTTCGGCAGCGAGGATCAGCAGCAGCGCTGGCTGGAGCCGTTGCTGGCGGGTGAGATCCGTTCGGCCTTCTGCATGACCGAGCCGGCGGTGGCATCGTCGGACGCCAGCAATATGGCCGCCACCGCTGTGGTTGCAGGCGATGAGGTGATCATCAACGGCACCAAGTGGTGGACCACTGGCATCGGGCATCCACGGTGCCGTTTCATCATCTTCATGGGCCTGACGGACCCGGACGCCCACAAGTACCGGCGGCATTCGATGGTCCTGGTCCCCACGGACACCCCGGGGGTCGAGGTCACCCGGCTGCTGCCGGTGTTCGGCATGTACGACGAGCCCTACGGCCACGGCGAAGTGCGGTTCACCGACGTGCGGCTTCCGTTGGATGCGTTCATCGGCGGCCCCGGTCGCGGCTTCGAGATAGCGCAAGGACGGTTGGGCCCGGGGCGGGTGCACCACTGCATGCGGCTGATCGGCATGGCCGAGGAGGCGCTGCGCCTGGCGTGCGAGCGGGCGGCCGGGCGGCATGCCTTCGGAAAGCCGCTGGCGAACCTGGGCGGCAACCGGGAGCGCATCGCCGAGGCTCGGCTGGCGATCGACCAGGCCCGGCTGCTGGTGCTCAAGACGGCCTGGCTGCTCGACGAACACGGTTTGGCGGGCGCCAGGTCGGAGGTGTCCGCGATCAAGGCCGTTGTCCCGCGCATGGCCGCCAACGTCATCGACATGGCGATCCAGCTGCACGGCGGCGCGGGGCTCAGCGACGACTTCCCCCTGGCGGCCGCCTACGCCGCCGCGCGATCGCTGCGGCTGGCCGACGGCCCCGACGAGGTACACCTCGGCATGATCGCCCGCGAGGAGTTGCGGCCCTACTTCGCCGGCGGAGCCGCAGGGTGAGCAGTCGGGCTGGGGCGAAGGGGTTCGCGGACGGCCCCGGGGAGTTGCGGGGCGAGGACTCCTTCGATGTCGCTGCCGTGGACTCCTGGTTGCGCGGGCAGCTCACCGACCTGCCGGAGTCCCTTCCCGAGGTGCGCCAGTTCCCAGGTGGCGCCTCCAACCTCACCTACGCGTTGGACTACCCGGGGCGGAGTCTGATCCTGCGGCGGCCGCCTCTCGGCACCAAGGCCAGGTCCGCCCACGACATGGGGCGGGAGTTCACCGTCCAGCAGCGACTCAGACCGGTGTTCCCGCTCGTGCCCCACGTCTTTGCGCTGTGCACCGACGAGGGTGTCCTCGGCAGCAACTTCTATGTCATGGAGCGGTTGCCGGGGGTGATCCTGCGCCGCGACCCGCCCGCCGGTATGACGATAACGACCTCGGCCGCGCGGCGGCTGACCGAGTCGGCGGTTGACGTGCTGGTACGGCTGCACAGCGTCGACGTCGATGCGGCGGGACTGGCTGGGATCGGCCGAGGACCGGGATACGTCGCCCGGCAGATCGCTGGATGGTCCCAGCGGTACCGGGCGGCACGCACCGACAACGTCCCCGACTTCGAGGCGGTCATGGCTTGGCTGGACACCACCAAGCCCGACGATGTGGCCTCATGCCTCATCCACGGCGACTACCGGTTGGACAATCTGGTGCTGGATCCGCGGGACCTCACCATCACCGGGGTGCTCGACTGGGAGATGGCGACCGTGGGCGATCCGATGATGGACCTGGGCAACGCGATGGCCTACTGGGTGCAGGCCGACGATGACGACGGCATGCAGCTGGCCCGCCGCCAGCCGACCAACCTGCCGGGCATGCTCACCCGCAACCAGTTCGTGGACCGATACTGCACGGCGATGGGCCTGTCGTCGGACCGCTGGACCTTCTACGAGGTCTACGGTCTGTTCCGGCTGGCCGTGATCGTCCAGCAGATCTACTACCGGTATCACCACGGACAGACCACCAACGCGGCGTTCGCCGGCTTCTGGCAGTACACGCACTACCTCGAGCAGCGGTGTACGGCGTTGCTCGCACGCGCCTGATGAGCGGAAACGGGCCAGAGGTTCCCACAAGTCCAGGCAGACCCGCCCTGTGGCGCGTGCTGGCGCTGGTTGCGCTGCTGACCCAGACTGCGCTGCTGTACTGGCCGCGAGCCGCCGGCCCCGAGACCGGCCTGCCCCTGGACAAGGTTGCGCATTTCCTCATGTTCGCGGGCGTGGCGGCGCTGGCGACACTGGCGGGTGTGGCACTGCGTTGGACGGCAGCGATCCTGGTCCTGCAGGCGATGGCCAGCGAAGCCGTGCAGCACTACGTGCTGCCGGGGCGCTCCGGCGACTGGGGGGACCTCACCGCCGACCTGCTGGGAATCGCGGCAGGCATCGCGCTGGTCCTCACCTGGCGGGCCGCCGCGGAGCAGAGGCGTTAGCCGCCAGCAGGGTGCAGTCGTACACCGAGGTCCTATTCGCCGGAATAGTCGTGCCGTTGACGGCATGCTGGTGCCATGGATCCGAGCAGTGGCCGCCGCCGGCGGCCAGGCGGGGCGGCCCGATGTGATCCGAAGCGGCGCGATGACTGATCAGGACGCCGCGGCCGACATCCCGGAGGTCGAACCGGACTACCGCTTCACCCTTGCCAACGAGCGCACCTACCTCGCGTGGATCCGCACCGCGCTGGCGCTCATCGCCGGTGGGATCGCTCTCAAAGCAGTCGCAGGGGCGTTCAACGTCCAGTGGCTGGCGACGACGGTGGGGGTTGCGGCAACCGTGCTCGGCGGAGTGCTGCCCCTCACCGCGCTGCGACACTGGCGCGCCGTGCAGAAGGCCATGCGGCGCGGCGAGCCGCTGCCGGTGCAGCGCGCGGCCATTGTGCTGACCACCGGAATTGTGGTCCTGTCGGGCGTCTTGGCGTTGGCGGTTCTGCTGTGAGCATCGGCACCCCGCCGGAGTCACAGTCGGACCGGACCAGGCTGTCCTGGCGGCGCACTGTGAACGGAATGCTCGCTGTCGGCGGTATCGGGGCCCTTCGGATGCTCTCGCAGGGACACATCCTGGAAGCCGCTCTGGCCAGCATCGTCACCGTGATCTGCATCGCGCCGATGTATCGGCGGCAGATCGTGCTGCGCGGCAGCTACGCCCCGGCAGCCTGGGAACCGGCGATGGTGGCGGTGTGCACGTCGGTGCTCGCCGCGACCGTGGTACTCACCCCCTGATCCGCGCTTCGGCAACGCTAGTTGTCTTGCGGATCGTCCTTGGGCTCGTCCTTGGGCTCGTCCTTGCCGAGAACCTTGGCGATGATCTTCTGGCCAGCGGACTTCGCGGAGTCGGCCGCCTCATCGGCTGCGGCAGCGGCCTCTTCGGCGGACTCCGCCGCAACGGCAGCTTCGGCCGCAGATGCGGCCGCTTCCGAATCGGCGCCCCGCTCTCGGTCCTCATCGCCCCCGCCGGTGACAGCTTTCGCCGCTTCCATTGCGGCCCGTCCGGCGGCAGCCGCGGCCGCCGTCGCTTTGGCAGCCGCCTCACCGGCCATGCCGCCGGCAACCTCCACCTCACGAGCCGCCTGCTGAGCCGCCACCTTCTCCTCGTCCACCGGGATGACTCCCGCTTCCGCTGCCAGTTCCCGCGCCTCGTGGCTGAGGGTGACTTGGTGTACCGCGAGCGCATCCGAAGGTGCAGAGCCGTAGCGTCCCGGCCCTGAGATTTCGAGGTCGGCCAACCACTCGCGGCTCATCTGCTCGGCCCGGTCGGCGAGCTCTTCGGACTTGGAGAAGTCGTCGGGCATGGTGTTGGTGGGCCAGGGCCCCGGCAGGTAGAGGACCCTCAGCCCCTCGGCCTTCTCCATATCCCTGCGCACCTGCTGGGCGGCCATGATCGCCGCGGTTCGCAACAGCCTGCCCGAGAAGGTGTCCTCGCCCTCGGGCGCGAGGACGGTGAAGCCGCAGTCGAGCACAACGATGGTCCGGGCCCCCTGCTCCACCGCCTGGCCTATGGGGACGTTGGCCACCAGACCGCCGTCCACGAGTCGGATCCCGTCCCGGTATATGGACGGGAAGATCGCTGGGATGGCCGCGCTTGCCAGCAGGGCGGAGATCAGATCGCCTTCGCTCAATGGAACCGACACCCCGGTGTCGAAGTCGGTGGCCATAGCCGTGTGCGGAATCTTCAATTCGGCGAAGTCACGCGCATTGACTGCGCGCTCCACGAGGGCGCGCAGTCCGTCGTTGCCGACCGCCGACGGCTTGCCGGAGGCCAGGTTGAGCGCCGCGCTGACGACCCCGCCGAACACATCATCTCGGGTGGTCGTCGCCCACAACTCGCTGAGGCGCTCCGGAGCCGTTTCTGGGTCTTCGGCGACAACAGCGCCGTTGAGCGAGCCCACCGACGTTCCCACAACGAAGTTGGGTCGGATGTCGCTGTCCGCCAGGGCCCGCAGTTGGCCTACCTGGACCGAACCGTATGACGCGCCACCGGCGAGAACGTAGGCCACCGGCTTCTTGATCTTGCGTCCGAATTCGTACTGCGGCATGGCCACTCCTGACTGGAATTCCCCGATCCTGGCCCGAGGGTGCCACACCCCCCGCGCCGAAGCGCGCCGATGTCACGTGCCGAGGCGGACCATGGTCTTGCCGATGTTGCCCCCCGTGAAGAGGTCCGCCAGTGCTTGCGGTGCGCTCGCCAGCCCGTCGCGGATATCGACGCGCGACACCAGGCTTCCCTCGGCAACCCATTCGGCCAGGGCCGCCGACGCCTCCCCTGCTCGGTCCAAGTGGTCCAGAACGATGAAACCCTGCAGCAGGGCCCGCCTGGGGATCGCGTTGATCAGGTTCGCCGGCCCGGCAGGCGGTGCCGCGCTGTTGTAGTCGCTGATGGAGCCGCACAGCACGATCCGGGCGTGATTCCGAATCTGGCCGAGCACGGTGTTGAGAATCGGTCCGCCCACATTGTCGAAGTAGACATCTATCCCGCGGGGGCACTCTTCGCGCAGCCGCGCGGCGACATCTTCGCTGCGGTAGTCGATACACGCCGTGAAACCCAGGTCATCCACAACCCAACGACACTTCTGGGCAGAACCGGCGATACCCACGACGCGGGCACCCCGAATCCGGGCGATCTGCCCTGCGATGGATCCCACCGCACCGGCGGCGCCCGACACCACGACCGTTTCACCCGGCAGCGGCTTCCCTATGTCGATCATCCCGACGTACGCGGTCAGGCCGGTCATGCCGAACACAGACAGAGCGTCCTCGTAGCTGATGCCCTCAGGTATGGGGAATGCCCCGTCGAGGACTGCACGAGTCTGCCACCCGGTCATCGCGCTGACCCGGCTACCCACGGGGAACCGCTCATTGCGGCTCGTCACAACCTCACCCACCCCGCCAGCTCGAATCACCTCTCCGATACCGATCTTGGGCAGGTAGGTGTCATAGGCCATCCAACCCCGGATGGTGGGGTCAATCGACAGGAGCTTCACGTCAACAACGAACTGGCCGTCTTCCGGTGGGGGCAGGTCGACGCTGCGCTCGCCGAAGTTCTTCGGCCCGACAGCCCCTGCGGGGCGTTCGGCTAGGTAGATCTGCTCCGAGCTGGCCACGCCTCGAGCCTACGCGCAGGCCGCTGCTATCCCGGCGGCCAACAGTCATCGGCTGCGCCTCGTTGCGAATCGTCGGGATGGCGCACTTCGGAATCTCAACCAGTGGGATCTGAAATCTGCGCAGTAGATCGGCACAATTGGGAACACTGCGTACATTCGGTGACCCAGTGTGACCTAGATCATGGCAATGTCGCAGTCTCGTTTGAAAATTGCCCCTACGCTCGATGAAGTAGTCCGAAACCGCAGGGGGCGGCTGGCTCGGCCAGTTGCGAGAGTTGAGGACGGCAATGCCGTCCGGGGGTTATGTATGACGAAGCGACGCGCAATGACGCTTGTCGGCGCGCTGCTGTCCACGGCAGCCGCGGCGACATCCGTCCCGGTATTCGCCCAAGCGCAGCCAACCGGGTCGGCCCAGGTCGCCGCAGCGGCGCCATCGAAGGGCCCGGCAGCCCAGCCGAAAGCCCAATCGCCGAAGGGCCTCTCGTCGGCTCGACAGCGCATGAACCGCGCCCGACGCGCCCTCCTCGCTGCGCAGCGGCATGAAGCCGATGTGGCCACCAAGTCCGAGAACGCCAGATCCGAGGAGCAGTCGGCCAAGCGCGAGTTGGGCACCCTGGCCCGGGAGGCCTATGCCGGCGGTGCGTCGGACCTGCTGGACATCGCGACACTGGTGACCGCAGACAATCCCCGGGTCGCACTGCGAGACGCCTCACGCGCGGCCCAGTTCGCCTATCACCAGTCCGACGACTGGAATCGCGCCGCCGAAGTGGTGCAGCAGTTCATCGACGCCAGGGCGGAGGCAACCTCGGCGGTCAGGAAGGCTGAGAAGGAACTCCGCTCGGCACAGGAAGCAGTGATTGCCGCACAGGGATCGGTGGGAGGCGGCGGACCGGGCGCTGCTCGCCTCGCACAACGCTGCGCAGCCGCCAAGTCCGTGTCACCCATCTGCGTCGCACCGCCGTGGACCGAGCGGAACCTGACGGCCGACTCCGTCCTCATCGGGCGCTACGTCAGCGCCCGCTGGCCCAAGGTCAAAGAGGTGGGCGGTTGGCGCCCCAGCGATCCCTTCCCGGACCATCCCAGCGGCAGGGCCGTGGACATCATGATGCCCAACGGCGGGTCCGGCGCGGATGCGGAGCTCGGCAACGAGATCGCCGCCTACTTCCAGGAGCACGCCAAGGAATACGGCATCTACTACATCCTGTGGCGCCAGCGGATGTGGCTGTCCACCAGCCGGCCCGGGGCGTGGACCGGGATGTCGGACCGTGGCTCGCCGACAGCGAACCACATGGATCACATTCACATCTCCGTGACCGACGGCCACTCGGCGACGATCGTGTCGAAACTGCTGAAGTCGCGGTCCCTGCCCAAGTGACCGGATCCTGACCACACAGCAACCCTGAACCGGGGGTTCCGCCGCGGCGTAGCCTGGAGGTATGGGAGTTGGGCCGCGGAATGCCGCCGCAGTCGTGTTGGGCGCCTCGTTGGCGGTTGGGTTGGTGGTTGCTCCCGCGAGCGGGGGCGCCGTGCAACCGTCGGTGTCCGCTGGTGGTGCTCAACTCCGATCCGTTCCCGTGGCGAAGGATCGCCCGATCACCGGGTGGCCAACGACCAGGGCGAGCCTGCTCGAAGGTGATGCGCTGCGAGTGACCGTAGACGTGGCTCGGCGGATTCGCGAAGTGGCGCTGGAGTCGCGGGCGCGCGGCGATGGATGGAGGACGGTCACCACCACTGCGACCGCCCGGCGCAAGGCTCTGGTGCTGCTGACGGGTGAGGAGGTTGGCCGCTGGCGCTACCGGCTTTCGGCCCGATACCGCGGTCGAACGGTCGTCACGCCCGCACGGAATGTCGATGTCGTCAGCCGGCAGGAAGGCTCCGACTGGAGCGAAACGAAATACGCGGTGGGTGACATCGGAGAGTGCGGGGGGCCGGTGGCGGCGACCGCCGGGCTGATCCCGCTGGGAGCCGGGTTGCTGGCCCTGGGCGACATCGCGTACCCGAAGGGCAGGCTGAAGGACTTCGCGAGGTGCTACCTGCCGCACTACGGCCGCCTGCTCGATACCACCAAGCCCGTGCCGGGCAACCACGAGTACTTCAGCGGCGGCGCTGGCTACTTCGCCACCTTCGGGAATGCTGCGGGCACCCGCGGAAAACCCTGGTACGCCTGGGAGAGCGGCCCGTGGCGCTTCCTGATGCTGGACTCGAACTGCGGCTTCGTCGGCGGCTGCGGCAAGGAGTCGCGGCAGTTCGCGTGGGTGAAGAGGCAGTTGCGCGACAACCCCCGCCAGTGTGTGGCTGCCGCGTGGCATCACCCGGTCACCTCCAGCGGCAGCCGCCACGGCAACGATCCCGCCATGAAGCGACCGTTGCGGCTGCTGGTGCGAGCCGGTGCCGATCTGATCCTGAACGGTCACGAACACAGCTATGAGCGGTTCGCCAGGCTTGGCGTCGCCGGAAGGCCCTCACCATCCGGTGCCAGGGCGTTCGTCGTCGGCACCGGAGGCGCGAACCTGTATGAGTTCGCCGACCCGAGACAGGGCTCCGAGGTCCGCTACAACGGCAGCCACGGCGTCCTGCGGCTCGAACTCGAGCCGGACTCGTACGAGTGGGAGTTCCTTGCGGTGGATGGCACCTCCGTGGACTCCGGTTCAGACACCTGCAATTGACGCGTCAATCCCGCGGCCGGGGGATCCACCCCTCATGGTCATGGGGCACCGTGGGGAACCGTTGCCCGTCCCAGTCCCGCTTGGCCTGCTCGATGACCTCCCGGTCGGAGGCCACGAAGTTCCACCAGATGTAGCGGTCACCCACAGGGTCGCCGGCGAGCATCATGGCTCGCCCGGTACCGACCAGTTCAGCCGCCTGGCCCTCGGCGAGCACCGCCAACTGCCCCTCGGCCAACTCCTGGCCGGCCAGCCGCAACTCCCCGCCCATGTTCAGCACGGCCCGTTCACGATGTTCGGTGGGAATGACCAATCGGGCATCCGACAGCCACAGATCGGCCTCCAGCAGCCGCGACGATCCCTTGACGGGCGATTCCATCCCCCAGCCGGTGCCCGCGAGAACCCTGACCCTGGCACCCCCCGACGTCTCCTCCGGGATAGTGGCCGCCCCGGCGTGTTCGAAGAAGGGGTCGGCGTTCTCGGTGTCGTCGGGCAATGCCACCCACGTCTGAAGACCGGAAAGGTCCCCCTCGTCCTCCCGTTCCCGTGGGGGGGTCCGTTCCGTATGGCAGGCGCCGCCGCCGGCCGTCATCCAGTTCACCTCCCCCGGATCCACCTGCTGAACCGCTCCGGTGGAATCCCGGTGCAGCAGCGATCCGGCGAACAAGTAGCTGAGCGTCGAGAGCCCGATGTGCGGATGGGCCGCCACATCCACGCCGAGACCCGGCGGCAAGTGCTCGGGGCCCATGATGTCGGCATAGATGAACGGTCCGACCATGCGCCGTTTGCGGAATGGCAGGATCCGGCGGACCGTCCCCGCCCCGAGCGGCCGGATGCGAGGGTCGATAGTCATTTCGATCGCGGAAGACGCCACCTCACTTTCCTACCATCTGCCGACCCGGGTCGGCGATCCGATGGGAGTGGCTGGGTTGCGACGAGACTGCGATCGGTCCTGGATCAGGAAATCACCAGGGGAAACTTGAATGCGACAGTATTCGCCGTAGCCTGGAAGCAGCGCCCCGCCGTTTCCCCCGTCGGCGGGGCGCCTTCCATCCCCACGGTTCGGGCAGAGCCCCGGTCGTCGGACCTGCACAACCCGAGATTCGGGGAGGAAGAATGACGGATTCGCTCGAACGGCTGGTTCCCGAAGCCCTGCGTCCCGACTCAGGGGAACGAGGCCTGTTGAACGACGACCTCGAGCAGTTGCGGGACAGGATCGCTCGCGCGTGGCAAATCTTCGGCGACGGGCTCGACAGCCTCGACCTGGCGGGTCCCACGCGTGCCGCTGACCGAACGGTCAAGGACCAGGTGATCCCGCTCGGAGCCTGGCCGGACAGCCGCGGCATACACGACATGGTCGCCGACGCCCACGCAGGACGAACCGAAGCAGAAGCCCACAGCACCGCCAGCGCGCGCCTCCGCAGCGAGCATGGAAATGCCAGCGACCAGGAGGTGCGGGATTCGATCCGCATCTCTGCGGCCCGGGTGGACAGGTGGTTCAGCAGCGGGGAGGCAGACCAGCAGGCAACAGCGATCACTCCCAGCGCCCTGGGCCCCATTCCCGTGGCGACCTACGTCCACGCGGCGCTCTTCCAACTGGCCGCCACCTGGCGGGACATCAAACAGGCGCCGGAGAATCCGGAACTGGACGAGTTGGGGCTGACCGCCCTCGTGGACAGCACCGGGGCTGTGGTGGGCCGCCTCGGGGCGACGGCGTCGATCACTGCTGTCACGCCGCAGACGACCGTCGGCACCGGAGCCCATGGCGGCGCCTGGCGCACCCGCGCGCTGCCGGACGATCCGGGCGGCCCGGGTGTTGTGGCCCCGGCCGGGCTGTTGATCGATGTCGCTGCGGGCCAGGTGGATCTCATGACCCTTGCCCGCCAGCTGCGTGTGCGGCAGCCCAAGCGACTGGCGGCGGCGGCCATCGTCTTGGACGGAATCCCGGAACTGCCCGCCGCAGCGATGCTGCGCCGCGCGGCGCGTCTGACGGCCTTCATGGCTCGCTGACGCGTCGCCGGTCACTGGACCCAGTCGTACTCCCCCGGGTGACGGGCCAGGAACCGCTGGATGAACGGACACTCGTTGACCACCGTGATGCCCTCATCCTGCAGCGCGTCCAGCGTGGCGCGAACGAGCCGAGATCCCACACCCTGGCCTTTGAACTGCTCCGACACCTCGGTGTGGACCAGGATCATGGACTGCGCTGCTCGTAGATAGTCGATGAATCCTGCCACCTGCCCCTCAGGGTCGCGGACCTCGAAGCGCCCGTCGTCGGTGTTTTCCAGAAGAGTCAGTTCCATGGCAGACGATGGTGGCATCCCCACCGCAGCCGCGCATGTCCGCTGGTCATCGGCGTGTTGGCCGGCCTTCAGTCGCTCGGTGCACTCCCCCGGACGTCCAACGGCACATCCTTGTCGGCGACTCCGGCGGTCACCGCCGCGCAGCCGTACAAGGTCATCGAGAACAGGTACAGCACGAAGAGGATGCCGATGGGCGCCGCCAGGGCCCCGTACTGGGGTTTGTCGATCGTGAAGGAGATCAGCACCGACAGCAGGCTCTGCACCACACTGGCCACAACGCCGCCCAAGCCGGCGCCGACCAGCCGGGACCGCCGGTTCGGCCGGATTCCGCCGAAGTTGCCCAAGACGAGGTAGATGATGAGGGCGTTCAGCGCCAGGGTCAGCACAACAACACCGATATCGAGCAGGACGTTGGGGCGCCAATCGATGCCCAAGGATTCCAGGACCTGCGTGGACACATTCGATGTGAACGTTGCCGTCGTGAATGACAGCAGGATCAGCAGTCCCAAGGCGAACAGCCAGCCAAGCGCCCGCAGCCGGGCCACCACGAAGTTGCGGGAATCCGGCGGTGCCCCATAGATCCGGTGGACCGCCTTCATGCTCGCGACAACGGAGCCGGTACCACCGTAGAGCAGACCGATCGCACCGACGATGGACGTGGTCTGACCGACCTGTCGCAACTGTTCGGGATCGATGCCGTCGTCGCCGACCAGCCCGGGAAAGGCCTCCGTGAGCGCCTCGGTGACGTACTCCGCCACAGCATCGGCTCCGATCGCGGTAACCAACCCGTAGACGAAGGCGAGAATGGAGAACATGGCCAGGAACAGGTAGTAGGCGGTGCCGGCCGCCAGCAATGACGCCACGGACTGGGAGAACCGGGTGAACGCCCGGTAGCCGACGCCGACGCCGACGCCGACGGCACCCTCTTTCGCGTCCATTTCCTTGACTCTGTCGGGAGCCTCCTTCGGCGCCGGGTCGATTGTCTCGCCGGGGATCGGTGGTGGATTCGCGGTTGCGATCATGGCTGGCTCCCGAATCGATGGTCTGGGGGCAGTCTGCCGTCAGTGCGACCGGATCGGGTGAAAGACGCCCAATACTGTCGAGCTCCTTCACGCGTCCGGCTGACTAAGCCTGGGTGACGCGCCGGGCCCGGCTACCTGTCACGTGGATTCGGTCAGCGCCATCGGGGACCATGGTGGCGTGGACTCAGCCTGGGGAAGCCGGCTGGCACTGATGGCTGCAGCCACGACGGCCGTGGCGGTCGTCGGCGCCTGCTCGCAGGGGTCTGGGCCGGGAGCGGATACGACCCCCTCCACCGCCGAGGAGACCCAGACCGCAGACGAACCCGGCACGCAGCCGTTCCCGGCGATCGTCGATGCCGCAGTGGTCCCGAAGTCGGACACCACCTTCGACATCGAGGTCACCGTCTCTTCCCCCTACGACACGCCTGAACGGTATGCCGACGGGTGGCGCGTGCTGACACCCGAGGGAGACGAACTCGGATCCCATACGCTGCTGCACGACCACGCCACCGAGCAGCCGTTCACGCGGGTTCAGCCAGGGCTGGAGATCCCGGCGGACATCAGCACGGTTGTGATCGAGGGGCGCGACCTCGTCAACGGGTACGGCGGGCGCACCGTCGAGGCAGTTGTCCCCGGGCGATGACACCTGGGCGGGTCCGGAGGCGCCTGTCAAGCACGGGTCGCCCTGCGCTGGTCTCCGAGGCGGTCCGGCACTCCGAGCAGGGCCACGCCACAGGGACGGTCGTCATCACCGTGTGAGGGACTGGCCGTGGATCAAGCCGATTGGCGTTCAGGTGCGGACCACGGAGTACCGCAACCGCAGCGCGCCGTGGGGGAGCGGCTGGGCGCTGAGCAGCGCCAGGGGCACGGGCCACTCGTCGGCCTCCAGCGGTGGGGCGTCGAACAGTGCTGGGGTGCCTCGCCCGCCGATCGCCACCGGCAGGACGTCGATGTCGATCTCGTCGACGAGGCCTGCCCGGAGCATCGCACCGCCGAGCCTGCCCCCGCCCGTGCACACCACTGTTCGTACCCCGAGCTCGGTCCCGAGCAGGGCCATGGCAGCGGGAAGGTCCACCCGGTGCCGGCCCACGACCAGGTGGGGAATCCCGCAGTCCTGCAGCTTGGCCAGGTGCTCGTCGGGAGCAGCCTCGCTGGTCAGCACGAGGGCATGCCAGCCGGCCCATGCCGGGTCTGGCCACTCGGTGAACTGCAAGTCCACGCGCCCCCGGCCGTCGACGACGGCGAACCATCGGCGCCCGGGTGCCTCGAGGACCTCATGGGGGAGGAAGTGTGCAGCGGTTCCGGCGTGGCCGGCGGCATCCCGGCCCCCGTGTGGGCCGCCGACCGCCACGCGGTCGTCGGAATCCAGCCGGTCGTCGAGGTCCTGTCCCACCCCGGCCTCGGGCTCAGGCACGAAGGAGCCACTCCCCTCGAGGAGCACCTCGGGATCGTGCTCGGAGCGCACCCACTCGTAGGGATCGCCCATCCCGGCGGTCGGCCAGCGCTGGTCCCCGCGCATCAGGCTCACGCCGGGGGCCACTGTGAGACGCCCATCCACCGAGGCCAGGTTGAAGGTGACGCAGCGGGGTCGGTCCATCTGGGCCATGATCACCGACCGGCCGCGCTGGCGCCTGCTGGGGCCGGGCGTGGCTGTGTATGTCCGAGCCCTGCGGCCTTCCGCCTGATCACTTGCCTGGCACCGCCACGGTCAGCGTGAGCTCGTTGAACCCGTCGCGGTAGACGTATGCCACATCATCCATCATGTTGCGAACAAGGTGGACTCCCAGCCCACCAACCTCGCGCTCCTCCAGACTGAGCGTGGTGTCCGGAACAGGCGCGTCCAGCGGGTTGCACGGATGCCCGTCGTCAGCGACCGTCACGGTCAGCAGCCCTGGCGCCAACGACATCGCGACGGTCACGTTCTCCGGCTCTCCGTGAGTCAGGATGTTCGTGATGACCTCATCGAGAACCGTCTGCACCCGCGCCAACGTGTCGACCGGAATGTTGCTTTCCTTGGCGAACGCCTCGACCTCCGCGTTCAGGTCCGTCACCGCTTGGATGAGGTCGCGTGAGGCCACCGGGACGATGAGCACCCGATCCTCGCGCTTGCGGAGGAAGTCGAGCACTAGCACGGTCACGTCATCAGACCTGTTGCCCTGCTCCCATGCCAGCACCGAGTCCACGATGGCCTCGGTCGCATCGGACGCAGCCACCGGCAGTTCCAGGGCCTCAAGCCGGTCCTCGCCGTACAGGTCCCCATCCGGGTCCATCGCCTCCGTGACGCCGTCCGAGTACACGGTCATCCGATCTCCCGCCCCCAACGTGAGCGCCCCGGTCGTGTACGTGATACCCGGGACCGGCCCGATGAACGGTCCGTGCGCCTCTTGGATGTACTCCTTCGTGCCGTCGGCACGGTGGATCAGCGGCGGGTTGTGTCCTGCGTTGACGAACACGACACGTCCGGTGCGCAAGTCGAGGATGCCGATCCAGACCGTGGCGAACATGAACTCGGCGTTGCCCACCTGAATCTCGGCGTTGATTCGCGTCAGCAGCTCATCGAGCGGCTCGCCGGACATCGCACCCGAGCGGATCAGGGTCTTGGATGCAGCCATGAACAGCGCAGCAGGGACTCCCTTGCCCGAGACATCACCGACAAGGAAGAACCAGTGATACTCATCGATCTCGCCGAAGTCGTAGAAGTCACCACCGACCTCCTTGGCGGGAACCAGCTTCGCGTGCAGCTTGAACTCGAAGATGTCCGGCGGTGTGGGGAACGTCAGCGGGAGCAGCGAGCGCTGGATGTCAGCCGCGACGTTCAATTCTCCTTCGACGGCGACACGCGCGCCGACGTTCTGCTCCAGCGACGACACGAGGGTCGAGAACGCACGGGCGAGGTCTCCGATCTCGTCATTGCGCACACCGATGCGGTCGAGGACCGCCGTGTCGTAGTGGTCTCCTGCTGCGAAGGAGAGATCTCCGACGATGACCGTCTCGCCCTCCACCGCACGGATCGGGCGCACGATCCGCCCCGCCATGAACACGATGGCGATGAGCATCGCCACACCCGTCGCCCCGAGGACGAAGAGCGACAGGCGCCGCATGTCGTTGGATGCCTGGAACGCCTCAGCAGCGTCGATCTCCGACATCACAACCCAGGACAGCCCGGGGATATCAAGGGGCCCGTAGTCGGACAGCACGTCGATGCCCCGGTAGTCGGGGGACACCGCTGCGCCTGTCTCGCCCGCGAGGGCGGCCTGCGTGCTCTTGGTGTCCACCTCCAGCAGCCCGATGGTGGAGTTGAATGCCTCGATCAGCTTGACGTTGCCAGGGTCCACGCCCGCGTCAGTTATGGCGTCGATGAAGCCAGGCTTGTCCTCGATGAGGAAGCGGGAGTCGTTCCGCATCGTCAAGTCGTCAGCAACGAGGTAGGTCTCGCCGGATTCGCCGAGCCCGATCTCTGCCCACTCCTGGTTGGATGTCATCACGTTGTTGATGCGATCCACCGGAAGTTGCATCGCAACGGTCCCGATGCGGTTCCCGCCATCGTCGTACACACCTTCTGCTGTGAACGCTGCGGGCGCGTTGTAGGACGGCAGGTACGGCTCGAAGTCGGTGACGGAGACGCCGTCAGACTCCACGGACTCGTTCCACGCATCGGCCAGTCCGGAGGACTTCAGCGGACCCTTGTCGAGGTTCGTGCCGACATCGACCTCCTTGAACACCGAGTAGACGATGGTGCCGTCGTTGTCGATGAGGAAGATGTCATAGGCACCGAAGCCCTGCTGCGCAGCCCAGAAGAACGGATGGATCTCTGCGTGGACGCGCGAGTAGTCACTCCCGTCCCCGGCGTCAGAGAGGTTGTCCTTCGCTCCGACCGGTTCCGGGTTGTTGGCGATGTAGAGGTCTTGGAGCTTCTTCCCGGAGTCCGTCTTCGGCTGGTAGCTGTTCTCCGACCCAGCCCCGTCCGGCGAACCCTGCACGCGTGGGGCGAACTCGGTCTCGTAGTAGTCATCGAGTGCGGCTCGGTCGATTGGTGCTCCGAGGTCGTTGAACGCAGACGACAACTCGCCCAGTGACTGGGTCGCGGCCCTCGACGTGGCGACAACCTCAAGATTGCCGATGAAGCCGTTGATCTCGCTCTCGATGCTGGCAGCCTTCGTGACTCGCACAGAACGCAACTGGTCGAATGCCTGCTCCTCCAACCGCCGCTCTGCGGAGTTGAGCAGTACCAGTGTGACAAGCGTGACGACTGCGAGAACGACCACGCCGGCAGTGACCAGCTGCGCCCGAAGGCCGAACTGGGCCCTACCTGACGGTGATGACATGGTCGAAGCCTCCCGGCAACTCCGCGAGCGGCGCAGCCCCCACTGCTGTTTGACGTCGAACCGACTGAACGAGCCTACCGAATCCTCCGGATGGAAGGGCGCCCCGTCGTAGATCGGTGCTGGTTCCGAGGCCATCGGTTCATCACGATCCGAGCTGCTGCTGTCGCAGTACCGCGCAGCGAACACGGCGTGGCTGAACACTGCGACGCACGTACTCGCAGACCAGCTCGGATGCAGACCCGCCGAGCGCGACGCCCAGCTCGTCGTCGCCGTGGTCGATGCGATCGGCGACCTGGCCAGTGCCGACCCCACGAGCTGGCCGCTGGAACGTCAGCGGCAACTCATCCACCACGAGCGGGTGGTTGGGAGCTTCGGCCGGCAGCAGCGCGCTCACTGCGCAAGCTCGATCCTCGGGACCGTCGTCGAGTCCAAGGCGCCATCGCCCTGCTCGCCCACGATCCGCGACCACCAAGTGCGCGTGCACTTCAGGGCCGGCCAGGCCTTCGAGTCCGGGTCGGCGACTACCGCATCATCTACACCGTCGAGGACGACGTGCTCCTGGTGGTCGTCGTGCGACCTGGACACCGACGTGATGTCTACGACCAGTAGCGACCCACCTGCCTCAACGGCGTTCACGGGACCATCCTCGTCTGCATGGCCTCGGCGCCGCCGACTTGTCCGGGGCCTCTGTGATCGAGCCGAGTCTTCGCCGCCCATCGCGCACCCTGGGGCAAGCATCAAAGCACCCAGAGGACCCACCTGCATGCTGCTCGGCTAGCCGCGCAGTTCCCTCACACGGGCGAGCATGTCGGTGCGGGCGTTGACGGCGGCCTGCAGAGCGCGGTCGGTCCGGATGCCCTCCGAAGGCAGGAAACCGATCTGCCGGGCGAACGCGAGCCCGTCACAGCAGACGGTGTTGTGCTTGGGCAAACCGTCTTCGAAGCGCATGACGTCGCACCCACGCTATCTGCCATCGCGGAGACGGACCATGCCATGGCCCGCAGACACTGTGTGCCCCCGTCGGGTCACACGATGTCTCGGCGTCGGAAACCCACGAACCCGACGGCGGTGAGCACTGCGAGTGCGAGGGCCAACCAGGCCATGCCGGACCAGTCAGGTGCGGCGGCGGTCACGTTGGGGACGTGCCAGAAGGGGCTGATGCCCAGGACCCAGTCCCAGATCCGGAACAAGGGGCCGAGGATGGTCAGGGCGAATGAGGCGACCAGGCCGAGCCATCCGACGAGGCGCACCTCGGGCCGGGCCCCGATCGCGGCCAGGGCCAGGGCGACCAAGACCCACGTGGCTGGGATCGTCGCCGCTGCTTGACCGAAGACCTGACCCCAGCCCAGGCCGGCCTGATCGGCGGCGAGAGTGGCGATCACGGAGCCGGCGATCAGCAGGGCCAACGCGGAGCCGGCCAGGGCCAGGACGGCGTTGGCGGCGAAGTAGGCGGGGCGGGTGACGGATCCGGCAAGGAGCGGGTCCACGCGGTCGTTGCGCTCCTCGGCGTAGATGCGCATGGCGACCTGGACACCGGATATGGCCGCGATTATGCCGGCAAGGCTCAGCACGGTGGACAGGAACTGCGCGGTCAGGTCGGCCTCCGTGACCGCGCCACCGGCAAGCGCTTGGGCCATGGCCGGGTTCGCCTGCAGCACGTCGCCGACGGCAGTGGCGACGAACCCGAACACGAAGCCGAGCACGACGAATGCGAGCAGCCAGGTGATCAGGCTGCCGGCGTTCAGGCGCGTGACGATGCCGGGCAGGGTGGATTCCCAGCCGCCGCGGGCGGAGCCCCGCTTGGGGGCGATGAGGCCCTGCCCGAAGTCGCGGCGTGCCTGCAGCCAGAAGGCGTATGCCATGAGCGCGAGGAAGGTGGTCAGGGCGAGCAGAAGCGGCCAGGGGTTGTTCTCGGTTGCCGGGGCGACACGTTCGAGCCAGCCGAACGGTGTGGCCCACGCCGTCCACTCGGGGCTCTCGACCGCGTCGATGTAGCCGCGCAGCACGAACAGGCTGCCGAGGATCCCGATGGCCAGGGTGCTGGCGCTGCGTGCGTCCGAGCCGACCTGCGCGGTCACCGCGGACAGGCCGGCGAACATCAGCGCGGAGGCGGCGAAGGTCAGGGAGAGGAAGAGCGTGTCGACTGGGTCGCCGCCGAAGACCATTGTCAGCACCCAGCTCAACAGGCCCAGGAGCATCGCCGCGATGACCGCCATCGCCACGGCGACGCCCAGGCGCGTCGGGCGCGACATCACGCTGGAAGCGAGCAGCTCTGCTTGGCCGGAGTCCTCGTCGGCGCGGCTGTTGCGCACGACGATGAGGATCGCCATCAGTCCGGCGAAGAATGCGCCGAGCATGCCGGCTCGCCACGTGTTGAAGCCATCGGCGGTCATCAGGTCGCGTGCTGGCCCGAAGATCAGGGCCAGGGCCGGGTTGGCCGCGACGGTCCGTTCCAGCGCGGCTGCTTCTGCCGGGTCGGTGAGACCAGCCTGTATCCGAGGATCGATGACGCTGACAGCGCAGAGATGAGCGCCACCCACGGCATGATGTTCCTGGCGTCCTGGTGTAGCGAAACCGGCAGCAGCGCACGCGCTCCCGTCATGTGCACGCGGGTCATGTGGGGGACCCCGGCTTGTCAGCGTCCAAGTCGTAGTGCCGCAGGAACAGGTCTTCCAGCGAGGGCGGGTTCACGGTCAGGGCCGTGATGCCGTGCGCGCTCAACACAGCCAGCGTCTCGTTGAGGTCGCGGTCGTCGATGCTTGCGGTGAAGGTTGATCCCTCGAGCCGGGCGTCGTGGGCGAACGACCAGGTGGCGACATTGGCCGGGGGGTCGGCAAGGGTGGCCAGGATCGTGGACCGTGCGTTGTGCCGCAGTTGCTGCAGGGTCCCGGTCTCCACCACTTTGCCGTCGCGGATGATGCTGACCCGGTCCGCGAGGGCCTCGGCCTCGCTGAGGATGTGGCTGGACAGCAGGACGCTGCGGCCGCGCGACTTCTCGTAGAGGATCTCCTCCTGGAAGACGGCCTCCATGAGTGGGTCCAGGCCGGAGGTCGGCTCATCGAGCAGCAGCAGTTCGACGTCGGACGCCAGCGCCGCGACGATGGCCACCTTCTGCTTGTTGCCCTTGGAATACTGCCGCCCGCGCTTCGTGGGGTCCAGCTCGAAAC
>JAQAZZ010000078.1:0-7057 GCA_032127075.1 Micrococcales bacterium
CCGCCAGCCAACGGCTGCTGGCGCTGGTCGCGGCGTGACGCCCGGCGCTGCCCGCCGCGGGCAAGACCCGGCCGCGGTCGGCGCCCCGGTTCGACCACAGGCCATCGATGAGACCAGGGAGGGGTCCTATGCCCGGACACGGTGACACCCAGTGCGTGCGCGATCCGCAGCGGCTGCCGCAGGACCTGTCGCTGTGGCCGCAGTCCGCGGTCGAACTGGTGCGGGCCGTCCCGCAGCGGGACTTGTTGCTGCTGCGCTCGCCGGACCCGGGGCTGCGTGCGATCCGCGCCGTCGACGAGTCGTGCTCGGAGGCCGCGATGTGCCTCCTGGTCGGTGACGTCGAGCCGGTTCGCGCCGCGCTCGGCCGTAACCGCCGTCTGTGCCGCCGAGCCAGGGACATGCTGCTGGCCTCGGCCATGGCCGAGGATCCGGGGGCCCCGGCATGCACCCCCGCCCTCAAGTCGCTGATGGACAACCCCGCCCCCGAGCGGTGCATCAGCTACATCTACCCCAAGCGCGCTGACTATCCGGCGCTGGCCAGCCCGTTGCTCAAAGACCCCTCGTGCAGCGCGGAACTGCTGAGGGTGCTGTGGCGGGTGCCGGAGGTCAAGAGCGACGTGGCGCGGCACCCCAACCTGCCCGACGATCTGGTGCTGCGGGCCGCCACCATCCCGGAGGACTCCGGCGGGTCGCAGATCAGGGGGGCCATCAGGCAACGGCAATGGGCCGCTGCGACGCTCGACTGGGATCAGGTGCGAACCTACGCCGCCGGACTGGCCGCGCCCGAGTTCGAGGGACTGTTCTCCGTCCTTCCTGACCGGCTCGTCAGCCAAGCGGCCCTCGACTCCGATCCCGGGATGCGTCTGGCAGCAGTGAACGTCGCCAGGGTGAGCGACACGCTGAAGCGGTTGGCATCCGATCCGGTGCCGCACGTGCGCGCCGAGGCCCACAACCGGCTGCTGCGGCTCCTGACAGGCCTTGGCAGCAGTGCTCCCGGTGGGGCCGCGTGAGGGCGCCGGTCCCGCTGGCGCGGGTTCCCGAGCTGCTGCCGCAGGATATGTCGCTGTGGCCGTCCGCCGCGGTCGAACTGGCTTTGAGTGTGCCGGAGCGGGAGCGGTGGCGGCTCCGCTCACCGGACCCCGGGATGCGCGAGATGCTGGCCGCCGACGAGTCGTGCTCCGAGGCCGCCATGTGCCTGCTGGTCGGCGATGTGGAACCTGTGCAGCTCGCGCTGGCCAGCAACCAGAACCTGCTGCCCCGGGCCGGGGACATGCTGTTGGTCTCGGCGATGGCGGCCTGCTGGGGGGTGCGGCGCGGCGACCGCGTCCTCAGGGCGCTTGTGGGCAATCCCGCTTCCGGCGTTGACATGCGCGCCGCCCAACGGCACGGTGCGCGTAGCTTCTACCCCTATCCGGCAGGTCGGTTCCTTTCGGACCCTTCGTGCGAGGTGGAGCTGTTGCGGGTGCTGTGGCGCGTCGGTGAGCTCAGGCCGCACGTCGGGGAGCATCCCAACCTGCCCGACGACCTGGTGCTGCAGGCTGCCATCGTCTCGCCGCGACGGGGCGGTACGGCCATCCGCTGCGCCGTCAAACGGCGCGGGTGGGACGGCGGGAACCTCGACTGGCAGCACGTGCGCCGCTTCGCCCGGCGCCTGAATGAACGTCAGCGCGAACGGCTGTTCGACGTGCTGCCGGACCGGTTCCTCGCTGCGGCGACGGTTGACGGGGAACCCGAGATCCGCGCCGCCGCCGCGTCGGCCATCATGGACGTCGAGACCCTCGGGCAGCTGGCCTGCGATCCGGACCCGGCCGTGCGCCGACGCGCCAGCGGTCGGCTCCTGCAGCTGATCGCCGGTGTGCCGGGCTGACTCCGGCGGGTCCTCGAGCAGGTCGGGGGATGGGAACGGCGCCGAACTGCAGGGCCACCGAGTACTTCACGGCGAGCGGCTTCAGGATCGGCGGCCGACCCTGCGCCCCGTTCGGACCGGGCCTTCGACTACCCCGCGGCGAGCCACGAGTACAACTCCTGCACGTACTCGTCGGCGGCGAGGTGTCCCTCGCGGAGGACGCGTCGTTGCGCGCCGGGGATGTCGTCCGCCAGCCAGCGGCCGTGGTGGGCCGGCACCAGAGTGTCCTCCTCGCCGAACCAGATCTGGGTGGGCACCGTGATCGCGGCTGGGTCGAAGCCCCACGGCTGGGTGAATGCCACATCATCATCGACACTGCCCCAGCCGCCCGGCGCGAGCGCTTCCCTGGTCGCCTCGAGCAACACCCGCCTCCGGTCCGGGGCGGCGATCGATTCCCGGTCGGAGTCCGGCAACTCGTAGCCCGATCCCAGCCCCTCGCCGGACTCCAGCGCCTCGAGGAGTTCCCGGTCGTGCGGCCCACCGCCTGACCAGCCGACGACCGCAAAGGTGTCGATGGCGAGGGCATCGGCGACTGCGGCTACGTCGAGGGCTGCTGAAGCGACCGTCCGCCCTGGTTGGCGGGGGCTTCGGCCATAGCCGGGGCGGTCGTAGGTGATCGCGCGCACGCCTGCGCGACGGTACGCCCCCTCGTCGTGGTGCCGCGACAGTCGGCTGCCGGGGGTCCCGTGCAACTCCATCACCGGCGCGCCGGCGGGATCCCCCCACTCGCACACCGCGAGTTCGCGGCCATCGGGACAGGGAACCATTCTGGTGTCCTGCTGCATGGGGCGCACCCTACCTGTCGGTGTGGGGAGACGCTCCGATCGCTGGGCGACGCCCCCGGCCCTGATCCGCCGAGTCCCCACCGCGGCCCACCCCGTCCCAGGAGTGGGTCGTGCGGGCGGCGCGGCGGCGGCAAGGTCCACCACCGGATGCGGAAGAAACTGGTGTCGATCGGCGACGACAACTGGATCGAGGACGACTCCGGTCAGCCTGATCCATCGGCAAGGTGCGGATCGGGAGCTCAGAGGTGCCCGGACTCCTAGTCGGGCCAGTTGCGGGTGCAGTCGCTGAGCAGCGTGGGGAGCCGCCGTCGGGGACATAGCCCGGCGAGGTGGGGTCGAACTGCGGCAACTGGCCAAGTGTGACGCTGTTCTGCACGCTGAGGTTGTCGGCGGTGCGGTCCCGGGGGTTCGAGCGGGGAAGGGCTATAGGCGTACGAACCGGTCCGAGGACCCCCCAACGGTCGGGGTCGGGGTCGGGCGCGGTTCGCGGCCGAGGCGCGCGCGGTCCCTGGGACGGCATGGCCGGGTGCCGCTGGGCCCGCGCCGGTCAGGGGCGGCCACGCGATTCTTGACGGCAGACGGCCCCCTCCCGGGCGGATGTCCCTGGGAGGGGGCCGTCAGTCGATGCTGTTGCCTCAGCCGAGGTCGATCTTCACGACCGATCCGGCAGGGGTGACGCTGCCGACAGTGACGTACAGGTCGCCGTCAGGGCCGACCGCCGCGCCGCCAGGGGCGAACAGGCCCCCCGCGACCAACGTCTTGCCGGCCGGGTCGTCCCACGGAACGAACCACACCGAGCCGATGGGTCCGTTGAGCAGGCCGTCGGAGGCCAGTTCCACGACGTAGAGGCCGTTGCTGGCGGATGCCACGGACACGATGTTGGTGAATCCATCGGCCCATACAGTCTTGGCGCCGCCGGGGGAGACCCGGAACACCTTGGCCTGGCCCTTGTTGAACGGGAAGCCCGTCAACTGCCCCACGTAGTACTTGCCGTCGGGTCCCACGTCCACGCCCGTCGGCACCGCCTCGACGACCGGCGGGCCAAACGGAGCCGGGTTGGGGGTGACCGGGAACGTGGTGATGGTGCGCGTGTGCTTGCCCCGGGCCTCGATCAGCGCGTTCGCGCCCGCGTCGGCGATCACGTAGACCCCGCGGTCCTCGTCGTAGGCGACCCCGTACGGGTTTGAGTCCACCTCGCCGCCGTCGGGGTTGTTCGCAGCTTCGTGGGCGGCGACATCGGCGACGGTCTTGGTGGCGGACTTGCCCGCGCTGCGGATCAGGTCGCCGACGAAGCCGTCGATGCCGATGTCGGCGAGGTCATCGCGGTAGGCGGGGTCGGCCCCCAGGCCCACCGTCGCGGCGACGTTCTTGGCGCCGAGGACCGCTACGTCGGCCGGTCCCACGGCACCGCTTCCGTCGGGGCCCGCGGTGGAGAAGAGGCCAGACACCACGGTGGACTTGCCGCCCTTGCGTCCCACCTTGGTGATCGACCCGGTCTCGCCCGGGCAGGTCGGCCCTTCCGGGCCGTCGATGCACGTGCTGGGATCGGTTCCCCCGGTGCCCGCCTCGGCGATGTAGAGGGAGCCGTTGGGCGCGAACTACAGGCCGCGGGGATTCTGCAGCCCCGTCACCACCGTTTCGGGGCCGGTCGCCCCGGACGCCGGCGACGCAAGCAGAAGGCCTGCGGCGGCGGTCGCCACGGCAGCCACGATGGCTGCCGGTTTGGTTCGATTCATGTGATCGTTCCTTCCCCCTGTCGGCGGGGCCAGTCCCCGGCGAGAGGTGCGCTCACCGTACGCCCGCGTCATGGCTCCCGGGTGGAACCCGGTTGCGACGCACCTGAATGTCGCAGAAGCCTCCGCCTGATGTGCACTGGGGGTGACCACCTGAGTGCTCCCTGCATCCCGGGCGGCCGAGTGCGGGGCACCCGTTGCGCGCGGCTCCGAACGCCGGGTAGACGCGGCCGACCCCTGTGCGGCCCCGGCCGCAGGCCCCCGAGCGTCGCCCAGGGCTTCGGGCGTGGGTCGGGCGGCCACGGCGATCCGCCGTGGTGGGGGCGGGAGGCGGCGCTGGGTGGCCTGCAGGCCATCGAGACGCTGTGGGCACGACAGCCTCGACCGCTTGCCCATCGTTGTAGCGTTGCGCGATGCGTTATGCACTCAGTGTCGCCATCGCGGCTGCCGCGCTCGGCGCTCCCGGTGCGGCCGACGCAGCGGCGGGCGGAGGTCCGACCGGACCGGTCGCGCCGACGGTGCGCTGGACGTGGACCATGCCGGACGGCATCCAGGACAAGCGGACCTGGGTTCCGGTCAACGACCCGGCGCAGCCCGGCTACGCGGCCGGCGGGCGCTCGGACCGCGGTCCCGACACGGTCCCCGACGGCCCCCCGCGCAGCCTGAAGCGCTACCGGCAGGCGGGCAGGGCGGTGTTCGGCCCGCTGGCGCGCGACGGCCGATTCCGGGTGCTGCTGGACGCTTCGCGTTCCACCGGTGCCGGCCGGTTGACCTGCACCTGGCGCATCGAGGCGGACCGGACCTACAGGCGGCGCGGCGACTGCCGCACGCGGCTGCCCGTGCGGTTGCCTGAGGGCGACCACACCCTGAGACTGACGGTGAGCGACCGCGACGGCAGCACTGCGATCGCCGGGACCATCACCGTCACCAACCACCTGCTGGCACTGCTGGGCGACTCCTACGCCGCCGGTGTCGGCACCGTGCCCTTCACCGAACTGGATTCCGACGGCAAGCGGCGCCTGGTGTGGGACGATCCCGGCTGCGGGCGGAGCAGGTGGAGCGGGGCGGTGCGCGCCGCCACCCGCCTGGAGGCCGCAGACCCGCGCTCCAACGTGACCCTGGTCAACGTCGCCTGCGGCGGTGCGGTCATCTCCGGGCCCGACACCGACACGGTGATCCCCGGGCGCGGCACCGGCGGAATGTTGCATCCGCAGCGCACCGGCACCGGCTACCGCCCCGCCCAGATCGATCAGGTGAACGCCATCGTCCGGGGCCGCCCGGTCGATGCGGCGTACTTCCTCATCGGCGGCAACGATGTCGCCTTCGGCCCCATCGCACAGGCCTGCTTCGCGAGTGGAGCCGACCGCAACTGCTACGCGGAGCCGCCGCCGTGGGCCAGCGGGGCGCTGGCGGGCAGGCCGCTGTACGACATCATCGACGAGCAGCTCACCGCGGTGGCGGATCGGTACGCGAACCTGGCGAAATGCTTCTCGCCATCCCGCGGCCGCGGCCGCTGCCGCACCACCCCCGTATTGGCGGGGCAGCCGGGCCCCCGGCCGACCCGGTCGGACCCGGTCCGGGTCCGGGACGCCGCCGACGTCGTGCAGGGCACCTACCCCGACCTCACCACCGACACCGACCCCGCCACCGGCGCGGTGCGGCCCTGCTCGTGGAGCTTCGACTACCCGCTGACCCGGACCAGCTCCTCCTGGGCGTGGCGGGGCGCGTACCGGGCCCGCGCGGGGCAGGAGGTGTCCGTCCCCGCGTTCGCGGGGGAGCCCGCGCCCGATCCCGCCTCCTACACCGCCCGCGGCAACGGGCTGACCACGATGATCCGGGACAACGGCCGCCGCTACGGGTGGACGATCGCCGGCCGGATGGTGCGCGAATCCCGCGGCCGCGGCGCCTGCGCGGGTCCGACCGCCTGGGTGAACTCCACCCGGGCGTCGGCGGGGCTGCCGCCGTTCGACGACCCGGTGAACCCGAGTGCGGCGCTGCACCCGAGCAACGCCGGGCAGCGGGCCTACTCCCGCACATTCGCGCGGCCGCTGAGCCGTCGCCTGGGTGTGCCGGTCGGTTGACCGGCGCACCCGGCCGCCCACCGCCGCACTGCTACAGGGACGTGTAGGCGGGGTCGGCGGCCACCTGCGGCGCGCAGATCGTCGGGGCGGGTGGCGACGAAGCGCGGGGTGGTCGCAGGGTGGCGCGGCGAGCGACCCTGGGCCGTCCGACGGGGTCATGATGTTGCCCGCAGGTACGCACCGCGACCGTGAACGGGGCCGCGGCGGCCTCCGGCAGGTGGCGGGCGGCGGTGCCACGGCGGACAGCCGGCGAAACCTCACCGGCGAGCAGTGCCTCCGGCAGGGCGGGCTGCGGTGCGGCGACCGCCCTGCGGTCGGCGGCCGTACGGAGAGGCTCCCTCCCGCCCGCCTCCTGGGCGCGCGCGGTTGACAGTCCGCCGGCGCCGGTGATGGGGTCCGACCGTGTGGCTGCGTCCTGCGATCGCGGCCGTCACGGCTGCGGTGGCCGTGACGGCGATGGCCGCGCCGACTCCCGCCGCCGCCTACGACACCGGCCCCCACGCCGAACTCACCGAGGCGGCGCTAGCCGAAGAGGGTTTCGATGTGCCGGCG
>JAQAZZ010000079.1:0-23455 GCA_032127075.1 Micrococcales bacterium
CGAATCTCACCGACCCTTGTGCGGCTGGAACTGGATCCGGATTCGCTCGGCTCCGATCCCGATCATTCCGCCGCCGCCACCCGTCGTCTGGCCGAGGCCGGTGTGGAGATGGCGGTCAACGGTCTCGACTTCGCGCAGGCCGACCTCCTGGGCACGAGGCGGCTGTCCATCGGTTGCCTCGTGTTGGGGAGCAGGCTCGTGCGAGGTGTCCGCCCTGGCAACACCGATTTCGTCAGCGGCCTCGTGGCGCTCGCGCGGCAGATGGGGTGGCGGGTCGTGGCGACCGGCGTCGAGACCGACGAGCAGCTCGACGCCGTGCGCGCCGCTGGCTGCAACTCGGTCCAAGGCCTCATTCTGGGAGCGCCGGTGCCCGCGCCCCAGTTCGCCGCCACCCACCTTCCCTCTGCCCCCATGGCGCAAGACGAACGGCCGTGAGCCGGTACCGAACGGTGTCCCGGCTGGTCCTCCCCATCGGAATAGTCGTGGCGATGGCTGTGGGGTTGCTCTATCCCGCTCCAGGCCGGTGGCTGGGTGGAGCAGGTTGCGGTCCGGTGGACGCCACGGCCGTGTCGGTGGTGTTGATCTTCCTGGTGAGCGGGGTGGCTATCCGCGGCGCCGCCGTGGAACGGCGGGGGTTCGCGCGGGCGGCGATCGCTGTGCTGGGGATGAACCTTCTCGTTGCACCGCTGCTGGCCGCTGTTGCGCTCAACGTCGTTCCGATCACCGGCGGACTCGCATTCGGGCTGGCCGTCATGGCCGCGGTTCCGACCACGCTGAGTTCGGCCGCCGTGATGACCCAAGTGGCCGGTGGTGACCAAGTGTGGGGAGCCGCACTGACCGTCGCCTGCGTCCTCGCGGGGGCCGTCACCGCCCCGGTGGCGGTGTCCCTGCTGCTGCGTACCGAAGCCACCGTGCCTACCGGGCCATTGCTGCTGCGGGTGGCGCTGCTCGTGATTGTGCCGCTGCTGGTGGGCTACCTGTGGGCTCGTGCCACCGGTTGGCGGGTGAACCGGTTCTGGGCGCTGGTGCCGTCGCTCGGCGTCATAACGTTGGCGTGGATCACCGTGTCTCGATCGGCTGAATCGCTTCGCGAGACCCCACTCGCCAGGCTCGCCGCCACCGTGGCGCTGGTGATCGTCGCCCATGGCGTCATGCTCCTGCTCGCTGCCGCGGCCGCGCGCGGTCTGCCGCGCCGCCAGGCGCTGGCAGCCTTCTTCGTGACCGCGCAGAAGACCCTGCCGCTGGCGCTGACGCTGATCGCGGCCGTTGCCTCGCTCGTTCCGCAACTGCGCCCCGCGGCAGCCGAGGCGGTCGTCGTCGCCGTGCTGTGGCATTTCATGCAACTGCTGGTCGATGGATCTCTGGCCGCCCGGCTCGGCGGAAACCGGCCCGACCCCCAGGTCCGGTGAGTCGCCCACGGCCTCGCGGCGCTCGTCCTCGCCTTAGGGTTGGGGCATGAGATCGTTCGCGCACGACCGGCTGGTTTTCGAGGTCAAGGACGAGGGGCCCGAAGACGGCACTCCGGTGGTGCTGCTGCACGGGTTTCCGCAGGACGCCACCTGCTGGGACGGGATCGTCGATCCGTTGCACGACCAGGGCTACCGCACACTCGCCCCCAACCAGCGCGGCTACTCCCCGGCGGCCCGACCTCCGCGCGCCAGGGACTACACGAGGGCGGCCACGGCGGGCGACGTGGTCGCTCTGCTGGATGCCGCAGGTGTCGAGCGAGCACACATCGTGGGACACGACTGGGGCGGCGTGGTCGCCTGGTCTGTCGCGTCGGCGTACCCGGAACGGGTCCGCACTGTGACGTCGCTGTCCACCCCCCACCCCGGCGCGATCAGGGCCGTGGCACTGCGCAGCACACAACTGCTCAACAGCTGGTATATGGGGCTCTTCCAGATGCGGTGGGCCAGCGAGCAGATGCTGCATCCCGGCGGTCCGTTGTGGCGGGCGCTGTTGAAGGGGCTGCCGAAGCACCAGGCCCGGCACTACACCGACCGGATGGAACAGCCCGGGGCACTTTCAGCCGCACTCAACTGGTACCGGGTGCTGCCCCGTGAGCTTGTGCGCCCCTCGCTGCGGGTCAGAAGGATACGTGTTCCAGCGTTGTACGTCTGGGGCGACCGCGACCCCGCCCTCGGGCGCGCCGCCGCGGTCGCGACATCGGACTTCGTGTCCGAGGACTACACGTTCACGATCCTGCGGGGCGTCGGGCACTGGATACCCGAGAGGGCCGCCGATCAGGTCGTGGACAGTCTCCTGGAGTTCTGGTCCCGAGAGCCGGGGCACGCTTCGACCGCTGAGTAGACCTGCCGATCCACCAACTCCCAGAGGCGGCTGCGCTGCTCCTGCGACGAACCGGTGAAGGGGATCCGCGTCGTGCCCCGTTTCCGGCGGTCCAACCAGAACGAGCCGTTGGGCGTCGTCGCCTCCGGGCTGACGGCCAACCACACCAGAGTGTCGGCGCCTTCGTCGGCGTCCCGCAGGGCGAGGCGGGTGACCCGGTGGAAACCGGGCAGTGACGTTCTCACGCCCGGGGTGTCCGCCCAGCCCGGGTGCATGGCCTGGAAGGTGACTCCGGTGTCGCCGAAGCGGCGCGCCCATTCGGCGACCAACTCGACCTGGGCACGTTTCGCCCTCGCGTAGGCCCGTACGCCGTCGTAGTCCGCAGCGCCCATCTCCATACGATCCGGTGCCAGCGGCTCGGCGTACATCCCACCGGACGACACCACCAGAACCCGCCCCCGCGGCGTGAGAAGCGGCAGCAGCCGCTGCTTCATGAGTTGGGGGCCCAGCACCTGGGCGGTGTAGGTCTCCTCATGGCCGCCGGGGGCGGCGCTGTAGTCGTGCACCAGGGCCCCGGCGTTGTGGATCAGCACATCAAGACGGCTGTGGTCCCTGCTGAAGGTGTCGCAGAAAGCAGCGACCGCGCACAGGTCACGCAGGTCGGCGACATGTGGTGTGACCGATGCGGGGGTGTCCCCGGTCCCTGCCAACTGCCGGGCGGCGGTCTCGGTGCGCTGCGGGTCCCGGCCGACGATGTGCAGCTCGGCCCCGAGGCTTGCCAGCCGCGCCGCTGCCGCGGCGCCGATGCCCGAGGTGGCTCCGGTGATCACCACCCTGCTCCCGGCGAAGCCGGACTCCGCCGCGATATCGGCCAGCGGACGCCAGCCGTACAGCCGCCGTCGCGCGCGGAAGCCGATCCGGGTGAAACTGCCGGCGACAGTGGCCTCAAGTGCGGCGTCCGCGAGGCCGGCTGCTGTCCCGAGGACACGCTCCCGGGCGTGCCTCACTGTGCTCTCTCGGGAAGGGCGGTCAACGCCGAGCGAAGTCCCGCCTCCGCCCTGCGCCCGATTACCTGCAGCATCAGCCAGAACGCGGGATCCGCAATCCGCCGGATGCCTTTGGGGGCCAGGTCGGCGTCGTACGTCGCTCGGCTGCCCCCACCCACGGTTTCGATGGTCAGCACGTCGTAGCTGGTGAGGTCGGAAGTCTCCGCGCGCACCACAACCCGCCCCGGCGCAGCGGCAGTGGGCGCCTGTGCCTCCAGCAACTCGTATTCCAACTCGGTCTTCAGCCCCAGGAACACTGCGACGACCCGGTAGCGGGCCCCGGCCGTGGCGGTCTGCCCGCTGATCAGTTCGCAGGTTGCAATCCCCGGATCCCACTGGGCCAGTGTCTCGAAGTCGGCCAGGTAGTCGAACACCGTGCGAGGATCCGCCGGAGTGTCTCCGGTCGCCACGAACCGCGCCATCAGGCGCTCACCGTCGAGTCGGCGGGGTCCGCCTCGACCTGGTGGGCGAAGCGCCGCAGCGAGAAGCCGACAGCCCACCGGCTCACCGGGCTGCCGAGCCGGAACAGCCACCGGCCGACCGCGCCTCCGGGGATCGAGAGGTTCTCGGTCCACGAGACCTCGCAGGTCTGCTGGCTGCGCGGCGTGACGGCGAATGTGCCGCCGCCGCGCACGATCTTGCCGGTGTGCGAGACGGTCACCGAGCGTCCTTCCAGCCACTCCGTGACGACCATGGTGTCCAGGAATCCGATGTTGCCGAAGCGTGTCCGCAGCCCGGTGAATGCCTCCAGCCGATCTCCGACACCGCGGCGCTGCGGGCCTACGGGCCACACCTTGGTGGCCAGGATCCACTCGGACTGCCGGGCCCAATCGGTCAGCGCCGCGAAGACCTTGGGCGCGGGGGCCGCCACGGGCACACGGATGGTCAGGTCGGAGTTGCTCATGATGACAGGTTCGCCGCCTATCCCGCCATCAGCAACTCGACGTTCCCGGCGCCTACCTCTGCCGAGGAATCCGCAGCGGCTGTCCGCACCGCTGGGGCCGCGATTCCGCGGACTCTTTGCGCTGCCGGCGCATCAGTTCCGAGGGACGCGCAGTCGGCGCCGGCCCCACCGGTCCGTCGCGTAGGCGAGTGCCTGGTCCAGGGGCAGTTGCCGCGTCGAGTTGCCGACCCGGACCCACATCTGTGGTCCCTGGGATTTGTTCGGCACGACGTAGACGGGTCGACTGGCCGCCGGGACGGTGACCCAGCAGAGCTGCACGCCCGCAACGGTGGGGAACGCCACCGACAGCGCGGTGGTCGTGGCCGCGCCGATGGTCTGGGTCAGGTAGTCGCGCAGCCACAGTTCGTAGCGGTCGGTGTCCGGCTTCTTCATGAGCGCGAGGTCGTCGGCGAGGCCTCTGGGGGTGCCGTCGTCGGCGACACCGATGAGGAGCTGTCCGCCACGGGCGTTGGCCAGTGCGGCGACTGTCTTGGCGATCACCAGCTCGATCCGCTCGTCACGCTTGCCGGTGTGCAGATTGCAGCGCGCGGTCGATTTGAACTCAACCTCCGACGACTCCCCAGCTGCCACCAGCTGCGCCGGATCCGGCGGCGGTGGGGCGCTGAGTCGCGTCGCGATGAGCAGGACGGCCACGGTTCCGGCTGTTGCTGCGACGATCCCGAGCACCACCGGCACACCCTCGGAGTTGCGCAACAGGACACCCATCGCGAGGGTTCCCAGGAATGCCCCGAAGATCCCGGACAACACGCTCGCCGCCCAACCGAGGTGAGTGCGTCCGCGCAGCAGCCACCGCACTGCGACGCCCAACACGGCACCCACGAGCAGGGCGATGCCGTAGGCGAACGCCAGCGGGATCACCTGATCGGAGCCGCCACCGGAACCGGCGGCGAACTGGGCCACGAGGCGTCCACACCGAGTTGACCCTCGGTGCCCCGCCCCCAGCAGTAGGCTTTTCCGTCGGCCGCTGTTGCGCAGGTGTGCGACAGCCCGGCGGACAGCGACGTCACGGCCACGCCCGGCAGCAGGACGGGTACCGGGACAAGGGCATCAGTCGTCAGGCCATCGCCCAACTGCCCGTATTCGTTCGCCCCCCAACAGGTCGCTTCGCCCGTGTCGGCGAGGCGTGCGCAGGCGGTGCGTCCACCGGCGGTGAGCAGATCGGTGGGCGCCAGATCCGGGATAGCCTCAGGGAGGGCTTGGTCCAGCACCCTGCCGAGTCCCAACTGGCCGCGTGAGCCGCCCCCCCAGCACTTGACCTCGGCCAACGTCCGGCCGCAGGTGAAGTCCGTTCCAGCGGCCACGGCGACGAACGAAGACGTGTCATCGACCTCCACCGGAACCTTGCTGTCGCGCGATCTGCCGTCGCCCAGTTGCCCGGACGAGCCGTCGCCCCAGCACAGCACACTGCCCGAAGTCGCCACGATGCAAGTGTGCTTCCCGCCCGCAGCGACGGACCGGACGGAGATCTTCCCGCCGAACGACGCTTCGACGGGCTTCAAGGCGTCGTCGGAGTCGCCGGTGCCCAACTGGCCTGATCCCCCGCGGCCCCAGCAATACACTCGGGAGTCGTCCGACACGGCGCATGTGTGCTCCTCGCCGGCGGAGAGCGACGTGAACGTGGCACCCCGGGGCATCGAGACCACGGTCGCGGCTTTGCGGGATCTCCCCGCGCCGTCGCCCAGTTGCCCCGCTCTGCCCTCTCCCCAGCAGTAGGCGAGGCCGGCGGAGTCCAGGGCGCAGGTGTGGGAGGAGCCGGTGGTGATGCTGCTGAGCACCCGGCCGCCGAGTACTCCCGAGGTCGCCACCGGCAGCGGGGCATAGACGGTGCCGGTGCCGCCGTTGCCCAACGCGCCGGAGCGGCCATCGCCCCAGCAGTAGGCCGTACCGCGGTTGTCCAGGGCGCACGTCTGTTCCGAACCCGCCGCAACGCTGCCCCACAGGACTCCGGCGGTGGTGGAGTCGGGAGTCGGGACGGTGATCGTTCGCATCGCTCTGCGCGCCTTCCGCGCACCCGGCGCGGGTTTGGCCAAGACCCGGAACCGCCACGTGCCAATCCCGCCGGGCAGCAGTTGGGCGGTGAATCCCCCGCGCTTCCCAGTGAGGCCGCGATCGCTGAGCCTCCACTTGCGGGTCCCCACCAGACGCCGTTCGACCAGCACGCGCCGCTGCATCTTGGACTTGCCGCTGCGCACCCGAATCCGATCGGTGACGATCGATGCGGTGGGTAGCAGCAATGGATCCTTGCGGATCCCCGTGATCCTGGTCTTGGCCCTTTCCCGCTTCGCGGGCAGGCTCGAAGCGGTCGATTCAGCGGGTGCCGCCGCAACGGCGGAGGGGCCCGAAGAGGTGGCGCTCGCTGGTGGTGCCGACAACGCCACACCGCTGGCAGCCACCGCAGCAGCAGCCACCGCCGGCGTTGCCCGTTGCCAGATCCGGCGCTGATTTCTGGTTCCACCCACGCAAGCAGCCTACCTGGGGGTTTGCTTGTGCGAGGCTGCCGACCGGAGGCGACATGGACAACAGGCGAGGCGTCCCGCGGGACGCTGCGGACGACTACAACGACGGCATGAGCAGAACCCGGCGGGAGTTCCTCGCCGAGCAGACCGGCGCCCGGCTCGACGCGGTGGGGCGGTACGCGATCGACCCTGGACTGCTGCCGGGCAACATCGAGAACTTCATCGGCGCAGCCCAGGTGCCCATCGGCGTCGCAGGTCCGCTGCGGATCAACGGCGAACACGCACTCGGCGACTTCTACATTCCGCTGGCCACCACGGAGGGGACCCTGGTCGCCAGCTACAACCGGGGCATGAAGCTGCTCGGCGAAGCGGGCGGGGTGAAGACGACGGTCGTGCGGGAGTCCATGCAGCGCGCCCCGGTGTTCTTGTTCGGCGATGCCCGTGAGGCCCGCGACTTCGGGCAGTGGCTGGACCGGGAGTTCGACCAGGTCAAGCGGGTCGCCGAATCGACGACGAGTGTGGGCAAGTTGATCGAGATCCAGCAGTTCCCCGCCGGGCCCAACCTCTATACCCGGTTCAATTTCACCACCGGTGACGCCGCGGGGCAGAACATGACCAGCAAAGCGACACTCGCCGCCTGCGAATGGATCCGCGCCCAATACCCCGGTGCCCGCTACATCCTGTCCGGTTCCATGGACACCGACAAGAAGCACTCGCACGTCAACACGCTGCTGACGCGGGGCCGGCGCGTGATCGCCGAAGCGGTGCTGCCGCGGGAGTTGATGGAACTGCGGCTGGGCGTCACCGCGGAGCTCATGTTCCGGGCCCGGCCGGTCCATCTGGTCGGTGGATTCATGGCTGGGGCAGCGTACTTGGGGGCGCATGCGGCGAACGCGCTTGCGGCGCTCTTCATCGCCACCGGGCAGGACGCGGCCAACGTGGCCGAGTCGCACGCGGGCTTCACCTACTCGCAGTTGCTGGACAACGGCGACTACTACTGGTCGGTGACCCTGCCCGCGCTGATCGTCGGCACCTACGGCGGTGGCACCGGCCTTCCCACGCAGCGGGAGTGCCTCGAACTCCTGGGCTGCTACGGAACTGGGGGCGCGGACAGGCTTGCGGAGATCTGTGCGGCGGTCGTGCTGGCGGGCGATCTGTCACTGGCGGGGGCGGTGCTCGCCGGTGACTGGGTGGACAGCCATGACCGACTCGGCCGCAACCGTCCCTGAATCCGCCTTCGACGTCTGGTGGAGGTGCCGTCGCCAGGGCTGACGCGCACAATGCGGTTATGGGACGTCCTGTTGTGGAAAGCATCTACATCGCCGCCGAAGCCGGGCGGATCTACGACTTGGTATCCGATGTGGCCCGCATGGGCGAATGGTCGCCGGAAGCTACGGGCGCCCGGGGGGCGGATACTCGATTGCAGCCGGGAGACCGGTTCATCGGCTGGAACAAGCACGGGCTGATCAGGTGGTTCACCCAATGCACGGTCCTGTCGGCGAGCCGTGGCGAAGAGTTCAGCTTCGATGTGGACGTCGGGCCCATGCCCGTCTCGCGATGGAGCTACGAGTTCCGGCCCGAAGGGGCTGGAACGAAGGTCACGGAGACGTGGGTGGACCGCCGGGAAGGCTTCTGGGCTCCGGCGATCAAGGCGTTGGGCCAGGTCGTGATCCCCGGCCCGCGGCCGCGGCACAACCGGGCGAACATGGTGCAGACGCTGCGCAGGCTGAAAGCGACCGCCGAGGTTTGAGGCCCGGGAGCCCGCCCCACCACGTTGCGCAGCCGATCCACCCGGCGCGGCCTCGACACAGAAGCGCGGAGCGCGCCGGGGGGAGATCCGGCCGCGCTCCGCGACGATGATCAGAGTGCCAGGGCGGCCGCCGGGCCGACAGTCAACACGCCGTCCGACCGCTCACAGCGCATCGTCGCCCTGTTCGCGCGTGCGCACTCGCACGATTGACTCAACGGGCCGCGGCGCAACTGCACCTGGGAGCAGCGTTCGCAGTGGAAGGTGTCGCCGCTGCGGTCGATGTCCAGTCCGACGAACTGCCCATGGTGGACGTCGAAGGCATTGATGTCCCCGCCGGACGTCCCGGCGCACCGAGACGGCGCAGCGGTAGCGGACCCCGGGCCCCCTGCTTGTATCGGCATAGGGAGCGGTGGGAATGAGTCCGCTATTCCTTGCCGTACACCTGTTCGCCGTCGATCCAGGTGGACTCCACCTCGGTGGAGCAGTACTCGTCGTCGTAGACCTTGTCGCAGATCGAGTACGCCTTGTCGACGGACTCGGTGCCGTTCGGCTTGGTCTTCACCGTTTCCGCCATCGAGATGATGTCGTTGTTGATGATCACGAAGTCGGCCTTCTTGCCCTCCTCGAGGGAGCCGGTGATGTCGTCCTGCTGCAGTGCCTTGGCGCCGTTGATGGTGTAGGCGTCGATGATGTCGCGGATGGACATCCGCTCCTTCTTGTTGAGCACGACCCAGGTGTAGTCGTTGTCCTTGACCTTGTTCTTGGGCAGGTCGGGGTCGGCGATCCATTCCCCGCGCAGCAGGGCGTACATCATGTTCGTGAACGGCCGCGGACCCTTGAAGTCCACCGGCGCGTCGCTGCCGATCGAGATCGTGCCCCCGGCCTTGCGGATGCTCTCCACCGGGTACAGCTGCTGCATGTACTTGGTGTCCTGGGCGTAGAACTCATCGAGGTCGTTCACGTTGCGGTACTTGTCGATGTACGGCATGACCGAGGTGTCGTAGGAGTGCCACGGGGCGGCCCACGCCGTCGTCGGTGAGGCGAAGACCCCGGCGGAGCCGAACCGCTCGATGTCCTGCGGCCGCACCAGCTGCAGATGCGCGATGTTGTGCGGGGCGTCCGAGCCGGGGTTGGCCGCACGGGCCTTCTCGATCGCGGTCAAGGCGATGTCCACCGCACGGTTGCCGATGGTGTGGAAGTGGGCGCTGTAGCCCTTGGCGTCGATGGCGGCCACCAGCCGCTCCACCTCGCCCGGCGGCAGTTCCAGCAGTCCGCGGTTCAGCTTCTCCTCGGTCGGGGAGTGGTACTCGGTGGTGCCGTCCTTGGCGATGTCCACGTCCAGGTAGGGCTGGTCGAGTGCGGCCGTCTGCGTCGGGTACTCCATGACGCCGTCGACCATGAGCTTGACCGAGTCCACCTTGAGCTTGTCGGAGCCCTCCGCCCGCTCGCGTGCGGCATCGACGTCGGCCATGACTTTGTCGATGTCCGCACCGCCCTCGCCGTCGGAGTGGACGTCCTTCTGCACCACCATGCTCAGGCTGATGCGGGGGGTGAGGTTCCCGTCGGCCGCCATGCCGCCGTAGACATCCACGTCGCGCTGGTGCGCCCAGGCCTCCATGGCCGACGTGATGCCGTTGGACAGGAAGTACTCGTTGATCGTGTCGGGGTCCTGGAGGAACTGCTCGGCGGTGGTGATGTCGTAGTCGAACAGGTCCCACGCGGCCTGGCTGCGCAGCTGGCCGTTGGGTTCGCCGTCGGCGTTGACCGGGATCAGGCCCTTGTACTCCTTGAGCTCGTCCGTCAGTGTCTCGGAGTTCACCTCGACCGGATCGGTCTTCTTGATCGTGGCGCCGTTCTCCAGCGCGTAGTGGTTCACGGCGTAGGCGTGGCCGTCGGCGCCCATGAGGATCAGGTTGTGCTCCGTGGTGACCTCGTCGAGGCCCGTGGCGATGTCGGGGTACTTGCCGAGGTAGTTCTTGCTGTCCGCGCCGTACCCGTTGAACTGGCTGACGGTGATCCACTCCCCGGCGGCCGGGGCCGCGTCGCCGAGATCGGCCAAGCACCCCTTGACCTCGGTGATGACCTTGGCGAGGTCGAACTCGTTCTGCTTGGGCAGCCGGCAGGTCGGTTTCTCCAGCGCAAGCAGGGGATGCAGATGCGTGTCGTGCAGACCGGGCAGGATCATGCTGCCGTCGAGGTCCACCTGCTCGGCGCCGTCGCCGGCGATCTCCCGCGCCTGCGCCAACGAACCGGCGTAGCGGACCGTGTCGCCCTCGACGAGCAGCGCCTCAACGGTCTCCTGGTCGGCGTTGGCGGTGTAGATCGGACCGCCGAAGAACAGTCGCTGGCTGCCGGACCCATCATCGGACGTGGAGGCGGCGCCCTGGGTGCAGGCGGACAACAGGCCAGCGCCGGCGACGGCGCACAACGCGGCAACGAACTTACTGTGGCGTTTCATCTTCCCTCGATGCATTCATGCGCGCGGATGCGTGTTCCGCGGAGTCCCGTAGTTCCATCAAGGGTAAGCGACGTTCCGGACTGCCCCGGCCAGCGGAATCCGTAGGCCAGGGAGTCTGGGGTCAGGCGAGGGCGACTTCCATGGCCGCCCGTTCACCGGCCTCCACCGCGCCGTTGAGGAAGCCGTAGTAGTAGCTGGACGTGTGCTCGCCGGCGAAGTGGAACGGCCCCTCGGGGATCTCCGGGATGCCGAACAGTCCGGTGTACTGGCCCGGCTTCGGGCAGGTGCAGGCGCCGCGGCTCCAAGGGTGCAGGTGCCAGGCGTCGCGGATCTTCCCGGCTCCGTGGCGTTCTACTCGGCGCTGCTCGGCACCGGGCCGCACAAGCAGCGCCCGGGCTACGCCAACTTCGTGGTCTCGGACCCACCGCTGAAGCTGGTGCTCATCGAGACCGACGCCGACGTGCGCGGCAGCGGCGCCGCCGGGGCCCTCAACCACCTCGGCATCGAGGTCGCGACCGGCGGAGAGGTCCGGGCGGCCGGGGCCCGGTTGGCGTCGGAGGGGCTGGCCGTCGAACACGAGCACGGCACCGTCTGCTGCTACGCGCGCCAGGACAAGGTCTGGGTGCACGACCCGGCCGGTGCCCCCTGGGAGGTCTACACGGTCACCGACGACGACCCGCTGACCATCACCGCCACCCTGCCGGGGGCCAGCGCCGCAGCCCAGCCGGAGGTCGTGTGCTGCTGACGCGGCCGCCCGGGCTGCGGGCCTTCCCACTCCCGGGGCGCTGTCGGATTCCGGCAGGGTCACGAATGTCCACGTGTCCGACCGCCGCGCATCCCACACCCACAGTTCCGCGGTGAAGTCGACTTGCATGGGGCTCCGCTGCTCCGGTCTCAAGAGTGCCGGACGCGGGGTGCCCGGCCGGTCGGTCATCCTCCGCCGACTCGGTCAAACTACCGCGGCGCCGCCGCACCGGGTTCCACGACCACCCGGCGGAACTTGCCACTGCCCGGTGCTGTTTCGGGCTGCTCCGGGGACAGCGTGAGGCGCGTGCTGGCAGCGCCCTGGGCCGCGAGGTAGGCGGTGATCGCCCGGCTCAGTTCCGCCCACACCTGGTCCCGGTCGTCCGCTGCCAGCCGCACCTCCACGGCGTCGGGGGCCGTCTGGATCACCTGGCAGCGCCGGACGCCGGGAAGCGAGTCCACCACGGTGCCGAGGGCGAGCGGGGGGATCGACACCGCCCCGCCGCGGACACCTCCCAACCGCAGGACGTCGTCGCGGCGCCCGGACACCCGGATCGCCTGCAGCGGACTGCCGCAGGCACAGGGGTCCGGGCGGACCAGGACCGAGTCGCCCAAGTCGTACCGGATCAGGGGTTGCACATGGTTGGCGAGGTTCGTCACCAGGACGGTGTGGGAGGCGCGGCCGGCGGGGGTGGGAGTCAGGTCGCGCTCCACCGGCTCGAGGATCACCCAGTCCTCGTTGACGTGCAGCCAGCCGTGCGGGCAGTCGAAGGCGAGGAACAGGAACTCAGAGCAGGCATAGGCGTCGTGGACGGTGCAGCCGAACGCCGCCGCCGCGTCGGCACGCAGGCGGGGGTCCGCCGACTCCCCGGCCGTCTCCACCACGACCGGGCGGATCCGCAGCCGCCCGGCCCGCTGCTCGGCGGTGAGCAGCTGCAGCGCGCTGGGGTAGGCGGTGAGCATCGCCGGGTCGAAGGCGTTGAGTTCCGCCACGATCTGCGGCAGGGGGCGGTGGACCGACACCAGCCGGTAGCTGCGGGCGCGCCACCGGCTGCGGTGCCGCTCCGCCTCCATCCAACCGGCTCCGCCGAAGTGGCCTCCGGTGCCGACGACCGCCGCCCAGCGGAACCGGCGCAGCGTCAGCGCCAGCAGCTGCCGCCGGGAGAACCAGTGGCGGTCCACCCGGGCCGCCACCAGCGCCCGGAACACCGCGAGGGCGGCGGGGTCGTGGACGAACACCCCCGGCACCCCCGTCGTCCCCGACGTAGTGCACACGAAGTATCGGCCGAGGAACGGATGGCCGACCCGGCTGCTGTCTGCGAGGAAATCCGAGACGGCCGCCCACGTCACGGCAGGATCGGTGACCCACTCGTCGAACGCCCCCATGAGTTCCGGCTTCGACACGGGGGGCAGGTCCCGGAGCCCGTCCGGGTGCGCGTCCGCGGCGGCGTAGCGCTGCCGGTAGAACGGCGACGACCTGCGTGTATGGGCAAGGAGCGCAGTGAGTCTGCCCCGTTGGCGCGACGCGATCCCTGCTGGCCCCTGCTGCTCCGCGCGCACCACGTCCCACGCGATCCTCGACGTCGACGGCCTCCCGTTCATGACCTTCGTGCCTCCCAAGCCCAGTGTGCGCCGCCCGGCGCGACTCGGCGCCCCCGAGGCGACACTCTGGCGGGACCGGCGCCTGCGCTCGCGGCAGGTGGCAGGTGGCAGGTGGCAGGTGCTGTCGGGCGCCAGGGAGGTGTGCATGGCGGGCAGTCGGAGGAAGCAGATCGAACCGCTGCTGCTGGCGCTGGGGACCCTATCCTGCAGGACTCGACTGCCGTGGTCATCGGCGCCATACTCATCGCCCCCTTGATGACTCCGATCCTGGGGGCTGCGGCGGCCATCGTCAACGGTCGGACCAGGAGGTTGGCGAGGTCGATGAGCCTCGTGGCCCTCGGCGTCGCGGTCGCGTCCGGAATCGTCCTCGCAGCGGCGATGGTGATCATGCTGCCTCTGCTGTTCACCTCGCAGGGGCTCCTCAACGAAGTCACCCGGCAGTCGGCGGCCTCCGAGACCGTGCCCACCTGGATGGAGGAGGCCTCCCCGGAGTTGACCTTCGACCTCGTCGAGGTGGCCCGAGGAGTGGTCTCGGTGGAGGTCTCGGGTCCGCGCGCGCCGGCACGACGTTCATCCCGGAGGGTGGGACGGTCACAGGGGCTGGCACGGCTTCTCCCGAGCCGACGGCGAGCACTCCCGGCGCTCCCGGCTGACCCGAACAGCGGCGGACGCGGGGACGGATCACCCGGGCGCCCCCTGCGGTGGTGGGTCCCAGCAAGGTGGATCGGGGGGTGGTTCGTGCGCTGGCTCGAGGGGTGGTTCGTGGTGGGTGTGGAGGGTGGCCCCGGTGGGGGTGGTCCAGGTGTAGCCGTCGTCGGTGTTGTCGAGTTGCCATCGTCGTCGGGTTTTCTGGTGGTGGTGCCGCCGGCATAGCGGCCCGAGGTTCTCCGGCGCAGTAGCACCCGCCGGGTAGGGGACGGTGTGGTCGAGGTCGCACAGGTAGGAGGGTCGGCGGCAGCCGGGCATCCGGCAGTAGGGTTCCCGCGCCCGGACGTGGCGGGCGAGTGCTGTGGTGGGGGTGTAGCTGCGGGTGCCGGTGGCGGTGAGGGTTCCGACGGCGTCGGTGATCCAAGCCCGCCAGCGCCCGTCGGCGGCCAGATCGCGGGCGGTGTCGGCGTCGAGGGGTCCGTGGCCCACGAGGTGGGCGGGCTCGTCGGCCAGGCGCAGCAGCGTCTCCAGGGACACCACGACGCACACCTCCACCCCCGCACCCCCACGACCGGGAGCATCCGGGCTGCCGGGTGCGGGACCGTCGCCGGGATCCGGACCGCGGCCGCCGTCGGCGCCGATGTGGTCGCCGGCGTCCGGGCCGTCGACTGATCCGCCGCCATGGGCGCCGCGACCTGAGCCAACTCCCGAACTGCGGGTGGGGACACCGGGGGTGGGGGTGTGGAGGAGGAGGTCGGTGAGCAGGTCGGCGCGCTTCTGGTCCCGGGTGCGGGTGGGGTCGTCCAACCCGGCGGCCAGGGCGGTGAGGCGGCGGTGGATGCGGTGGGCGTCCAGGGTGGGCAGGGTGGCGATCAGGTCGGTGGACCCGTCGCCCTGTTCGACCAGCACCACCCGGCGCCGCGACCGGGCCCTCGCTTTGGCCTTGGCCGCGGAGTCGGGGAACCGCCGCAGCCGGATCCTCCTCGCGGCGGCCAACACCTCCGAGGGGATCCAGGGCCGCCGCCCGCACCGGTGCCGGTCGGCGAGCTTGTCCAGCAGTTCGGTCACTACGGCTGTTTGCTGGTGGGGGTCCAGGGCCGCGCAGTCGGCCAGCACCTGCTTCACGGCCCATCCGGAGCACAGGCCCGCCTCCACGGCGGCCTCGAGGCCGGGGTGCGCGGCCAGGTCCCGCGCCGAGGCGATGCGGGAGGCCGCAGAGCCCGGGGACAGGCGCAGCGCCACGGCGAGTTCTTCGCGGGCGGGGTCGGCCATCCGCGGCCACCGGTCCACCTCCGGCAGCTCCACCTCGGCGGCCCCGGCGACGGCGACCACCGCGGCCTGGGCCTGCACCTGGCACCACTCCGACACAGCCGCCCACGCCGCGGCCACCACCATCTGGCACGCGCACGGGAACCCCGGCACGCTCCCGGCCTCCGGCTCACCCGGAGCCGCCATACCCGGATGCGGATACGGACACGCCGCCCCCGGCACCGGGAACCCCGCCTGCGGCGTGCCCCGGGGAGCCGCACCCCGGACAGCCGACCGCGGACCCCCCGCGGAGCCGGTGCCGGCCTGGCCCGGGAGGGGCCGCGGCCCGCGAGGGGTGTCGGTATGCCGCAGGCTCATCAAAGCGTTGATCAGCAGCGGCCCGGGATCCAGCCGCATCAGCCGACGCACCTCGGGACGCACATCGATGGCGTACCAGCCCGGATCCACCCACCCCGGACGCTCGGCCATCCACCACGCCCGCAGCTGCGGCCCCAGCACCGCCTCCACCGCCGACACCACCGCCACAGCACCAGCCACACCCGCAACCGAACCCGCGCCGCCGGCGCCAGCTGTGCGGAGGGGGTCGGATCCCTCGGCTCCGTCGGCGGAACCACCTTTGTCGAACATGTGTTCGAGCCTATGTCAGACCCCCGACATTGATGATGTGACTGTCCCGATCGTCGTGCCTCAGCCTCCGACTGTCGCCCTGCTGGGTTGACCAGCATGTGAGCCGGGATCGAGGGCACCAGCTCCTACGGCACCGGGATCCAGACTCCCCACGGACCCAGCCCATCGTCGCGCCTGCCGCTGGCAGTTGCCCGACGAGCAGCTCCGACACAGCAGGTGAGTGCCGGAGATCACACTGTGCAGCCGTTTGGTCGCATTCTGTTCGGGGATACGAACGAAGACGACCCGAGGAGGAGGCATCGTGACGGCAACGACATCGCTGATGGGCAAGGCGGCCGCGGGCACCACCGCCGGAGCCGGGGCGGCCCTGCTGGTGTTCGCCGGATCCGCAAACGCGGGGCAGGGCTACTCCCAGACCATCCTGCCCCAGGAGCCGGCCCCGGCCCCCGCGAGCAGCGTCCCGGCGCTGATCCAGCCGGTCGAGGAATTGCAGGTCGACTTGAGCGTCCTCGACGAGGACGAGAATGGCGAGGGGAGCGCCGGCGCTGCTCAGCGCAAGTCCGGAGCACCGGATCGAGAGGCAGGCACCCACACGACCGGCGATCTTCCCGGCGGCAGGGCAGTGCCCATGAAGGATTTCCGAGTCGGGCCGCTGTTCGGCCGTGTCGGCGGGCCGCACACCGGTGGAGTCCACAGCGGACTGGACATGGGGGCCGACCAGGGCACCCCGGTTTCGGCTATCTCCGACGGCAAAGTCGAGGTGGCAGGCTGGCAGGGCGCGGCCGGCAAGTCGGTGACGATCGTCACCGCCAGCGGCAAGCGGATCCTCTACGGCCATCTCAGCCGGCTGAATGTCAGCCAGGGGGAGAAGGTTGCTGCCGGTGACCGTATCGGCGCCGTCGGCTCGACCGGAAACTCCACCGGACCGCATCTGCACTTGGGGGTCACCAAGCCCGACGGCCAGAATATGGATCCGTTGAACTGGATGGGCATCTCCGCCAAGGACCTCGCGAAGTTCGGCAAGGACTGACTCGCAGCTTCGCCGCGGCAGAGATGTGACTACGTATCCCTGCGGTCTGCCTCGGTGCGGTCTACCGCATCGTCGGATGAGCCGGCGACCGGCTACTGCTCGCCGTCAGGCTGCGAGGCATCGCCTTGCGATGAGTTCTGCTTGCGGGGAGTGGACTTGCCGCCGAAGTCGAAGTCGAAGTCGAAGTCGAACTCCACCTTGGGCTTCCTGATCTTGGGGATGCCGGCGACCTCCTTGCGCTTCCCGACCTTGTCGATCGGCTTGCCGGGGCACACGTGGGTCACGTCGTGCACCTCGGTCACCTCGCCACCGGGTCCGCGGAAAGTGAGGGTCAACTTGGCGGTGCGCTTGGTGGGGATGCCGTCGAAGAGCGCGGAGAAGTCGCCGGCGACATCCAGGAGCTGGCGGGTTCGGCGGATCTTGCTCAGCGGCACGCTGAGCACCCCGGTGGCCTCGTCCACCTGGCCCTTCACGACGTAGGCGTTGACGCTGAGGGCGAACGTCGGCGCACACCGGCCCTCTTGGGTGTCGGCCAGCTGCACCGCCACCTGTGGTTTGCCACTTGCCCTGCGCGTCGCTGCCGACTTCGGCTTCTCGGATGTGCGGGCCTGCTCGGGCACGGTGTCGGATTCCGATGCGCGCTGGGTGGTCGTGGGCGTCGGGCTGCTGCTCGGCAGCAGCACGGGCAGACCGGCGGTGGGCTGTTCCGGCATCGGCCGGACGCCGGCAACCCAGGCGGCGGTCGCGATGACCGCGCAGGCCGTCAGCGTCCCCAAAGAGACAGTCAGCCAGGACGTTCGCCGCACATGGTCCCGCTCAATGTCCGCGGCCTGCCCATTGTCCACAGGCGACACCCTATGTCGCATCGCCGCGTCCGTCCCCGGCTTGCCCGGGATACCGTGTCGAGCCACGCGGAGGAGGTGGCATGGCGGCACCCAACCGGTGCAGTTGCGCGGACTGCGACGCAGGACGGGCCGCGGGAGGGGACAATCGGGCCATGTCGGACTGGCGGGAGATCACGAAGCCGGGGGACCACTGGGCGCCGGCGGGGCTTTCCGGATGGTTGCGGCTGTTGCCGGGCTGGGCGGCCCGGGTGGCCTCGGAGGCCCGATTCGCAGCCGAGGTGCGCCGGTTCGCCGCCATGCTTGCCCGCGATCCGGCGGCCCCGGCCGAGGGCCTGCCCCACGGGAACGGTCGGCCGGTTCTGCTGGTGCCGGGGTTCGGGTTCGGCGACGTGTCCACGTTGCCGCTGCAGGTGGCCCTGCACGAGGCCGGCTATCGCGTGGTGCGCTCGCAGATCGTTGCGAACATCCGGTGTTCGGACCGGACGGTGGAGTCGCTGGCAAGGATTGCCGCCGCCGAGGTCGCCGCCGACGGCGGGCGCCGCCTGCTGGTCGTGGGCCACAGCCGCGGCGGGATGATCGCTCGCGGGCTGGCCGCCCGGCACCCGGACCTTGTTGCCCGGGTCATCAGCATGGGTGCCCCGCTGAACCACGAGTTCGCCTTCTACGAGATCCCGCAGCCGATGGTCTCGGTGCTGAGGGCGGCCCACTGGCGGGATCCGGTTCTTCGTGAGCGCAAATGCGTGACTCCTGACTGCAGCTGCCCCTACATGTTGGCCGCTCACAAACCGCTGCCGGCCGGTGTCGAACTGGTGTCGGTCTACAGCAGGACCGATGGGATCGTCGACTGGCGGGCGTGTGTGGTCCCGGGGGCCAGGAACATCGAGGTGCCAGGCACCCACCTGGGCATGGGATTGGAGCCGGCCACAGTCCGGGTGGTCTTGGCAGAGCTCGCCGATTGAGCCGCTGCAGCCTTCCGGGGAGCCGCTATCCCTTGGGGCGCAGCACCAACTTCCCGCGGACGCCACGGGTGTCGATTCTGTGCAGCGCCTCCGCGGCACCGTCCAGTGGGAGCGCCTCGGCGATGAGGGGCCGCAAAGCCCCCGACTCGATCCCTGGCGCGAGTGCGGCCCACTGCTCTGCCAGGTAGCCGGGTCTGGCCAGTGCGAAGGATCCCCACGAGACGCCGACCACTGCGGTGTTGTTGAGCAGCAGTCGGTTCACCTTGACCGTGGGTATCTCACCGCCGGCGAACCCGATCACCAGCAGACGGCCCTCAGGCGCCAGGCTGCGCAGCGAGTCGGTGAAACGGTCGCCGCCCACCGGATCGACGACGATGTCCACCCCCCGCCCTTCGGTGATTTCCCTGACGCTGTCGCGGAAGCCGTCCGCGAGCACAACATCATCGGCCCCGGCGGAGATGGCAGCTGGGGTCTTGTCGGGCGACGACACCACGGCGATCGAGTGCGCCCCCCGCCACCGGAGGAACTGCAGGGCGGCGGTGCCCACGCCTCCCGCCGCGCCGTGAACGAGGACAGTGTCGTCCCGCCGCAGCCCGCCGCGGCGGTCCAAGGCGAATTCGACAGTGAGGTAGTTCATCGGCAGCGCTGCCCCCATGTCGAACGACACGTCGCCAGGGAGTCGGTAGACGCCGGACGCCGGCGCGACTGCGCGCTCCGCGAAGCCGTTGAGCAGCGTGAGTGCGGCCACGCGGTCGCCGGGCTGCCACTGCGACCCCTCGGGTGCAGAGATGATGGTGCCGGCCACCTCGGAGCCTGGGATGAACGGCGGCGGGGGCTTCAACTGGTACATGCCGCGGCTGAGCAGCAGATCGGGGAACGCCACTCCCGCGGAATGCACATCGATCAGCACATGATCGGGGGGGATGTCCGGCTCGGGCACTTCTGCGACCGCCAAGGCGTCCGGGCCGCTGAGCTCTGTGATCTGCACCGCTTTCACGCGCCACTCCGTTCAGGTTGCCTCCCGACCCTATCCGGCGGTGGTAGAACCGACTAGCCCCGAAGGAGAGACCATGAGCATCCGCCGCACCACAGCAGGACTCGCCGCTCTGCTGGTGTCCACCGCCGCCCTCGCCGCCTGCTCGTCCACCGACAGCGAACCGACCCCGTCGGCGAGTCCGACCGAATCGGCGACGGAGTCGGCTTCCGCGTCCGCCACCACGTCCGCCAGCGCCGGGCAGTCGCCCACGGCATCCGGCTCCGACAATGCGGCGACCGTGGAGTTCAACAAGAAGGTCCAGCAGGAGTTGAACGCAGTGGGCTGTCAGGCCGGTCCGGTGGACGGCGTCCCCGGAAAGCAGACCGACGCCGCGATCCTGCGGTTCCAGCAGGCGGCCGGGCTCACCGTCGACGGGGAACTAGGCCCCCAGACCGATGCCGCTCTGGACAAGGCCGCCGCCGCGGGCGAGACCGTTTGTACCGGGCAACCCACCGCCACGCCCAGCCCGACGGTGACCCATTCCAGCGGTGCGGCCTGCACCGCGGAGTCGCTTTCCGCAGCGGTCAAGCAGGGCGAGACCATTGTCCGCTACACGTGCGCGGACTTCCTCGATGATCGGATCGCAGCCGGGAAGGTGACGGAGCAAGGCCCCGAGTACAGCTTCTACGCACGCGTGGAAGGCGACGGATGGGTTGCGATGGACGCCAATCTGATCTGCGGGGACGTCGGTTCGGCGCTCCCGGCCAAGATCTACAAGTACTGCTCGGACGGGGAGTGAGCAGGGGGGCTACTTCGTAGATGCCTTGGCGCCGCGCTTCGGCCCGGTGCCTGACTCGTTGCCAGCCCGGATCTGGACCTTGTAAGCGGTCTTGCGGGACAGTTTCTTGTGCTTCACCTTCGGCTTGGTGGTCTGCTTCCAGCCGCCGTAGGAGCCGCCCTTCTTCTTGATCCGCGACTGGTAGTAGTCGGCCGACCGCGTGTCGCTCCACGTGAGCTTCAGCGCCTTCCGCTTGCTCTTGACGGCAGGTTTGGCAGGTTTCGGCGGCTTGGTGATGAACGACTCGAGATCGCTCGCCGCTCCGATGCCGTCCGGATCGGTGGCCAGTGCGGTGTAGAAGTACTCCGTTCCGCGGGTCAAGCCGGTGAACGGGCACTCCACGGCGCTGCTGGCGTTCGCCCCGGCCGTGTCCGGGTCAGCGGCCTGACTGGCGGCCGGGGATGTGTACGGGTCCGCCAGAGACGATTCCTCGGTTGCGAAGAGGCACTTGATGTCCGTGGCTGCGGAGCCATCCGTGACCACAGTTGCGCGGCCAGTGGCGGTCTTGCCCTTCACATCCTGCGCCGGCGCGAGGTTCACCCTGGGGACGAGGCTGAACACCGTCGCGGTGTAGGGAGCCGGGGTGAAGCGCACGACCACTGCCCTGCTCCCGTCGGATCCCACGGCGATCCCGACCAGACCCGGGGCGACCGGGGTGGTGGACGAGATGGAACCGTTGGCCAGTCGCACCGCGGCTACGTTCCCGCTGTTGTATCCGGTCACATAGAGCGTGGCGCGGTCACGGGAAAGGGCTGCACCGATCGGACGGCCGGGCACCGGGATGTCGCGCAGCACTGCCCAACCGCCGGGCCCGTTGCCGAGCTCCTTCACGGAGTTGGCGCCCGCCCCGAAGTTGGTGACGTAGGCACGCCGGTCCGGGCCACGGCCGGTCGCGACAACCCAGAACGGCTCGGGGCCGACAGGCACCGTCGCTACGGGACTCAGCGCGGGCAACGCAAGCACCGTGGCCGAATCGCCGCCGCGGTTGGCGGTGAAGGCGAAGGCACCGTCGCTGGTCACCGCGACCGAGTTCGGATTCACCCCGACAGCCGCGCTCGCGGCCACCGTCAGAGTGGCAGTGTCGATGGCCGAGACCTGTGCCGCGTTGAAGCGGGTGACGAGCAGTTGTGCACCGTCGGGCGTGAACGCCAAACCGGTTGGCCCTCCGGGCACGGGGATGTTCGTGGCCACGGTGTTGGTGGCCGTGTTGATCACCGATACGGAGTTGCTGTTGCGGTTGGCCACGTATACCCGGGAACCGTCGGGGGACACGGCTACACCTTGGGGGAAGTTCTGGACGGGAATCGTTGCCGCCACGCTGTTGGTCTCCAACGAAACAACCGTCACATCGTTGGAGCCTCGGTTGGAGACATAGGCGGTCTCCCCGTCAGGAGTGATCGCAACACCCCAAGGCAGCGTGCCGGTGGGCACCGTTCCGATGATGTCTGCCGCCTGGGCCGTAGACGGTACGAGCAACCCGGCGGCACTGACCGCCACTGCCGCGAGAAGGACCAGCAATCGCTTCATGTCTGTCACCTCACCATCCATGCAACCCCCCTCGGGCGGGGGCGGGGAAGGGCCATTGGTCCATACGTGAGCGGAATCGGGGACTTGGACCCCAATGCTCGGGAATCCCGCGGCGGCCTCGTGGTGATCAGCGGTTCTTGCGTGCGGGACCTCGGTCGCGTAGCAGACTGGCCGGATGCTGGAGCGCCTGCAGCCGAGTCCGCCCGTGGGATCGCGATGGAGGTCCCGATGACGCAGGTATCTGCGCCCCCCGAGCAACCACGCGGGCGCCTGGAACGGCTACGTGGGGCCGCCAACTCCGCCACGCTGCGCGGCGGTGCGGGCGTGGCGATCGGCTTGGGTCTGTTGCTCGTCCCCGGCCTCAGCGAAGGGTTGGTGGAGATCGCCGTCGGGATCGGGTTGCTGGTGTCGGGGGTCTCGGACCTGTGGTACGCGGCCTCGGGCAAGGGTCGCAGCGGCGGGTCCCGCCTGCTCGCCCTCTTCCGCGGCCCGGCCTCGTTGCTGTTCGCCGCACTCGTGGTGTTGGTGCCGCGCGACGGGCTGGGCCTGCTGATCGAGGTGGTGGGCATCTACCTGATCGTTCGGGCCGTGCTCACTGCTTTCACCGTGGTCCTCAGCCGGGATAGGCAACACGCCGCCATGCGGTTGAGTACCGCGGCGGCTTCGCTGGGTTTCGGCGTGCTGGCACTCCTCGCGCCGAGCACAACCGAGCAGGGTTTGATCATCGGTGGCGCCCTGACCGCCATCGTCGTGGGTGCCATCGTCTTCAGCCATGGCCTCAGCCGAGCCCACGACGGGGTCGGGTTGGAGGGCACCGATGCCCCGGTCGGGGAGATCCTGTGGGACTGGGTGCGCGGCGCCGACGTCGGGGATCAGCGGCGCGAGGCCTTGGCCGATTCGCTCTACTTCGAGGAACCAGGCCGGTTGCAGAAGCTCACCGCCTGGTGGGTGATGCTGCTGCTCAGCGTCTCGATCGCCACCTTCGCGGTGCTGCAGGACTCGACTGCGGTCGTCATCGGCGCCATGCTGGTGGCTCCGCTCATGGTTCCGATCCTGGGTCTGTCCGGCGCCTTGGTGAACGGCTGGAGCTCCCGGGTGGGTTCGTCGGCCGGACTCTTGGCGGCAGGGGTGGCGGCTTCGGTCGTGCTGTCCAACGCGTTGTCGTCTTGGGCCCCCATCGCCGTCGCCTACGAGACGAACACCCAGATCACTTCCCGGATCAACCCGACCCTGCTCGACATGGCGGTCGCGGTGGCCGCGGGAGCCGCGGGAGCATTCGCCACGGTCAACGTCCGAGTTGCCTCTTCCATCGCCGGCGTCGCGATCGCTGTGGCGTTGGTCCCACCGCTGTCGGTCGTCGGAATCAGTCTGGGGGGGCAACGCTACGACGACGCCGGTGGGGCGATGCTGCTGTTCCTCACCAACTT
>JAQAZZ010000080.1:0-23110 GCA_032127075.1 Micrococcales bacterium
CGCGTGGCCAACTCGCCACGCGTCTCTTGCCAGACCACATCATGTTGAGGGGTCGGCCCGCCGGGTCGGCCCCTCAACCCGTTCTGCGGACCACGTAGTCGCACATCTGCCGCAGGGCATCGGTTGCAGCCGAGTCCGGCAGTGCCTCCAGACAGCTGGCGGCGTCGGCGGCCCAGCGCAGCGCCTCGGCCCGGGCGGCACCCAGCGCTGAGTGGCCGCGCAGCAGCCGGAGGGCTTCGGCGTGTTCGGCATCATCGGACAGCGGCTTGGTCAGCAGTTCGCGCAACCGCTCGTCGGCACCGTCACTCAGTGCCAGCAGCGCGGTCAACGTGGGCACTCCCTCCCGCAGGTCGGTGCCGGGTGTCTTGCCGGAGGCGGTGGCGTCGCTGGTGATGTCCACCAAGTCGTCGGCGAGCTGGAAGGCGACCCCGATGCGCTCCCCGAATCTGGTGAGGGCATCGATGGTCGCCTCGTCCGCCCCGGCGAGCATGACCCCGAATCGGGCTGACGTGGCGATGAGGCTGCCGGTCTTGTCGGCCAGTACCGACAGGTGGTGGTCTACAGCGCTGGTGCCCTCGACCGGACCGACGGTTTCGCGGATCTGCCCGATGCACAGCCGCTCGAAGGTCCGTGCCTGCAGCCGCACGGCCTCAGGGCCCAGATCGGCGAGGATGTCCGAGGCGCGGGCGAAGAGGAAGTCTCCGGTCAGGATGGCCACGGAGTTGCCCCAGCGCTGGTTGGCCGACTCCGCCCCCCGCCGTTGTGTCGCTTCGTCCATGACATCGTCGTGGTATAGCGTCGCGAGGTGGGTCAGCTCCACGACAACCCCGGCGGGCACCACCCCGGGTGCGGAATCGTCGCCGTACTGCGCGGCAAGGAGGACCAGAAGTGGCCGGAACCGTTTCCCGCCCGCGTGCACCAGGTGTTGCGAGGCTTGGGTGACGAAACTGTCGTGGCTCTTCACGGCATCTTCGAGCTGGGTCTCCACTGCCGCCAGCCCAGTCAGCAGCCTCGACTCCAGTTCTGCGTCGGGGACGGCGAACCCCACCGTTGCGCGACTCTCGGGCTGGGTCATAGGACGAGCGTAATGGGTGTCTGATCCGACCGCCGCCGGACCGTGGCGTCCGGCGGCCTCACCGGATCGTGGTCGCCGGGTCGATCATGTGATGAAGATGTCGGCCCTGCTGGCCCAGTCGAGGACGGGTTGCGGCCAGACTCCCAGCACCAGCGTGACGGCCGCGCCGGCGATGATCGCGACCCGGGTGAACCATGAGGGGACAGCCACGAGCGGTCCGTCGCCGACGGGATCGGAGAAGAACATCACCACGATGACGCGGACGTAGAAGAAGGCGGCGATCGCGCTGGCGAGCACCGCCAGGAGCACCAACCACCCCTCCCCCGCGGCTGCGGCTGCGGCGAAGACTGAGAACTTGCCGATGAAGCCGGCGGTCAGGGGGATGCCGGCGAAGGACAACAGGAACAGTGCGAAGGCCGCGGCGAGCCATGGGTGGGAACGGCCCAGGCCCCGCCAGGAATCCATGCCGGTGGTCTCGCCGCTGTCGTCGCGGATCAGCATGACCACCGCGAAGGCGCCTACGGTCGCCAAGCCGTAGGTCACCAGGTAGAACATGGTCGCCACCAGGCCTTCGGGCGTCACGGCGATCACTCCCAGCAGCAGGAAGCCGGCATGGGCGATCGAGGAGTAGGCGAGCATACGCTTGATGTCGGTCTGCGCCAGCGCCACAATCGCGCCGACGAAGAACGTGATGGCGGCGATGACCCAGAAGGCCGGCCGCCAGTCCCACGCCGCGCCCGCGAAGGCCACGTACAGCAGGCGCAGCAGCGCACCGAAGGCAGCCACCTTGACTCCTGCGGCCATGAAGCCGGTCACGGGCGTGGGCGCACCTTGATAGACATCCGGGGCCCACGAGTGGAACGGCACGGCAGCGACCTTGAACAGCATGCCCACGGAGATCAGCGCGATCCCGCCCAGCAGCAGCCCGCTCAACTGCGGCTGCGCGGTCACCGCCTCGGCGATGCCGCCGAGGCTGATGGTCCCCGCGAAGCCGTAGACGAGTGCGGCTCCGTAGAGGAAGAAGGCCGACGAGAAGGCGCCCAGCAGGAAGTACTTCAGGGCCGCCTCTTGGCTGAGCAGCCGCCGGCGGCGGGCCATCCCGGCCAGCAGGTACAACGGCAGGCTCATGATCTCCAGCGCGATGAACATCGTGAGCAGGTCGTTGGCCGCCGGGAACAGCATCATCCCGCCGACTGCGAACAGGAACAGCGGCCAGATCTCGGTCTGCAGGTACCCGCGGGCGGTGAACTGGCGCTCATCCTCCGACCCCGGCATGGCGGAGGCCCGGGCGGCAAAGGCGTCGCCGCTGGGATCCACGTTCCGCTCGGCCATCGTCAGGGCAGCCAGCGCTGCCACGAGAAGAATCCCGCCCTGCAGGAACAGCGCGGGCCCGTCGATGACGGCCGCACCACCGATGACCGGTCCACCGCTGCCCGCGGCGAGAACGACGAGGGCGAATGCGGTGATCAGGGCGGCGAACGTGAGCGCCAACTGGATCGGCCGACGTGACGCGCGCGGTGCGAAGGCTTCCACGAGGACGCCGATCGCGGCAGCGCCCAGCACAACGGCGATCGGGCCGATCAACAACCACTGGATCTCGGGGAACTCCAGCGGAGCCGGTTCGGCTAGGGGCAGGTAGGTCACGATGGGCTCCCCTCAGCCGCCGGAGTGAGTTCTGTCGGCGGATCAGTGGTCCCGGTCCACTGCATGGTGTTGTCGATCGCGGGGCTCAGGATGTTGAGCACGGGCGCGGGATAGAAGCCCAGGAACACAACCAGGGCGATGATAGGTGCCAACACCCACCGTTCCCGTCCGTTGAGGTCCTTCATCCCTTTCACCTGGTCGGTCTCCGGGCCGGTCATCGTGCGTTGGTAGAGCAGCAGGACATACAAGGCTGCGAAGACGATGCCGATGGTGGCGCCGGCCGCCACCCAGGGATACCGGGCGAAGGCCCCCAGCAGCACCAGGAACTCCGATACGAAGGTGCTCAATCCCGGCAGCGCCAACGCGGTCAGACCCGCGATGAGGAACATGCCCGCGAGCACTGGCGCGGGCTTGACCACACCGCCGTAGTCCTCGATATTCGCCGACTTCCGCCGGGCGATGAGGTACCCGGCGACCATGAACAGCAGCGCGGTGCTCAGGCCGTGACCCAGCATGTACAGGCCCGACCCGATCTGCCCCTGGGTCGTGAACACGAAGATCCCCAAGGTGATGAACCCGAAGTGGGACAACGACACATAGCCGAAGAGCCGCTTCATGTCGGTCTGGCCGATGGCCGCCAGCGCGCCGTAGAAGATGCCGATGACCGACACCGCGATGATGACCGGCGCGAAGGTCTGGGAGGCCTCGGGGAACAGCGGCAGGCACAACCGCAGCATCCCGTAGGTGCCGATCTTGTCGAGGACGCCGATGAGCAGCACTGCCGTGCCGGGGGTGGCCGATCCCGCGGCATCGGGCAGCCATGTGTGCACCGGCCACAGGGGGGCCTTGATCGCGAAGGCGAGGAAGAAGCCCCAGAACATCAGGTTCTGCAGCGTCGGGTCGATGTCGACGTCCAGCAGGTCGGGCAGGTAGAGGCTCGGTGCGCCGAGGGCATCGGCGGACACGAACCACAGCATCGCCAGTGCGGCCAGCATCACCAGGCCGCCGACGAGGCTGTAGATGAGGAACTTCACCGCGGCGTAGGTGCGCCGACCGGTGCCGTAGCGGCCGATCATGAAGTAGACCGGGATCAGGATCGCCTCGAACAGGAAGTAGAACAGGAAGACATCCAGCGAGATGAAGACCCCGATCATCATGGTCTCCAGCAGCAGCACCAGGGCGAAGTAGCCCCGGACCTCGCCTACAGGCTGGCCCTCCGACGTCGGCAGCTGTGCGGTGTCCTCCACATCGTTCCACCCGGCGATGATCACCAGGGGGACCAGCAGGGTGGCGAGGAAGACCAGCACAAGCGCCAGGCCGTCCACTCCCACCGAGTAGGACAGCCCCAGCGACGGGATCCACTCGTAGCTCTCCACCAGTTGGAAGGGCTCGCTGGCGGCGGTGTCGAACTGGGTGATCGCGTAGCCGGCGATGGCCAGGGTCGCCGCCGCGAACACCACGGCGATCTGCTTGGCCCGCGTCGGCGGGGTGCCGGCGACGGCAACGACCAGCGAGCCGATCAGCGGCACCAGTCCCAGGATTGTGAGGATCCCCATCAGAACCACCTGGCCACGACGAACACGGCACCCACCAGCACTGCCCCACCCACCATCGAAAGGGCGTAGGAGCGGGCGAATCCGTTCTGGATCTTCCGCAGTCCCTCGCCGAAACCGTCGATCTTGCTCGCCAGCCCCCGCACCGCACCGTCAACGGCACGGTTGTCGAACCACACCAGCCATCGGGTGAGGTACTGCCCCGGACGCATGAAGACCGCTTCGTTGAATGCGTCGTCGTACAAGGAGTTCCGGGCGGCGACGGTCAGAACGGAGACTTGCTGCGGCGGCTGCTGCGGGACCGTGCGCATGGCGTACTGCCGCCACGCCAGAAGGATCCCGACAGCCACGATGACCAGCGTGAGGATCCCCAGCCAGGGCTCGGGGATCGCCGGTTCGGTCGGCTGATAGCCGGTGATGGGCTCCAGCCACACCTCTATGTCGGCGACATAGAGGAAGAAGACGCCGCCGAACAGCGCGCCCACCGAGAGCAGCAGCATCGGAACGGTCATCACCGCCGGCGATTCATGCGGCTCGGTACCCTCTTTCCAGCGCTTCTCGCCGAAGAAGGTCATGGCCAGCATCCGGGTCATGTAGAACGCCGTGATACCCGCCGCCGCCAGGGCGGCGATGCCCGCGAAGATGTTGGTGCCCATCGCGGCCTTGATGATCTCGTCCTTGGAGAAGAAGGAGTCGAACGGCGGTATTCCGCTGATTCCCAGGAAGCCGGCGAAGAAGGCGACCATCGTCACGATCATCACCTTCCGCAGCGCCCCGTAGAAGCGCATGTCCTGCTCGTCCTTCATGCCGTGGATCACCGAACCGGCGCTGAGGAACAGGTCGGCCTTGAACATGCCGTGCATGAGCAGGTGGAAGATCGCGAAGACGTAGCCGGCGGGACCGAGCCCCGCGGCCACGAACATGTAGCCGATCTGGCTCATGGTCGAACCGGCCAGGGACTTCTTGATGTCGTCCTTGGCGCAGGCGATGACCGCTCCGGCGAGCATGGTGACGATGCCGACGGCGAGCACGAAGGTCACGGCGGTGGTGGACAGGTCGAAGATGGCGTTGCTGCGCACGATCAGATAGACCCCGGCGGTGACCATGGTGGCGGCGTGGATCAGCGCCGAGACGGGGGTGGGACCCTCCATCGCGTCGAGCAGCCACGCCTGCAGCGGGAACTGTGCGCTCTTGCCGACCGCGGCGAGCAGCAACGTCAAGCCGATGAGTGTCAGCGCGGTGTCCCCTGCCTGCGGTGCGGCTTCGAATACCTGGTCGAAGGTGACTGACCCGAAGGTGATGAACATCAGCATGATGGCGACGCTCAAGCCCACGTCGCCCACACGGTTCATGACGAACGCCTTCTTCGCTGCCACCGCGGCGGTGTCGCGCTGCTGCCAGAACCCGATCAACAGGTATGAGGCGAGCCCAACCCCTTCCCAGCCCACGTAGAGAAGCAGGTAGTTGTCGGCCAGGACCAGCAGCAGCATCGCGGCTACGAAGAGGTTCAGGTAGGCGAAGAACTTCCGCCGGTCCGGGTCATGGGCCATGTAGCCGATGGAGTAGACGTGGATCAACGAACCGACGCCCGTGATCAGCATCACGAAGACCATGGACAGCTGATCCAGCCGCAGAGCGAACGGAGCCTCGAACATCCCGGCGAACGTCCAGTCCCACAGATGCAGCGTCACGAGGCGCTCGTCCACCGGCGCCCCCATCATCTGCACCAGCAGCAGGCAAGCCACCACGAACGAGCCGATGGGCAGGACGGTCGCCAACAGGTGGCCCCATCTGTTGGTGCGACGGCCGCCGATCAGCAGCACGACAGCGCCGATGACGGGCAGGGCGATGAGCAGCCACATCAACGGGAAGTAGCCGCCGGCGTCGGCGGCGGTCACCGTGGCGGTGATCGGTTCTACGGCCCCTTCGGAGCCCTCGGACAGCGGCGCTGCCAGGCTGGGAATGGTCATGGGTCAGTTCCTCAGCAGATGGGGCTCATCGACCGACACGGATCGGCGGGTGCGGAAGATGGTCATGATGATGGCCAGACCCACGACTACCTCGGCGGCGGCGACGATCATCACGAAGAACGCGATGACTTGGCCGTCGAGGTTGCCGTGCATGCGGGCGAAACTGACGAAGGCGAGGTTGGCGGCGTTGAGCATCAACTCCACCGACATGAACACCACGATCGCGTTGCGCCGCAACAGCACTCCGAGGCCGCCCAGGCTGAACAGGACAGCGGACAGGATCACGTACGCCGAAGGGTCCATCAGGCTTTTCCCCCATCCTGGTCGTCAGCATGCTGGTCGGCCTGCTCATCGGCCTGCTCGGTGGCCGGATCCTCGTGTCCGGTGACCGGGCCCAGGGCCTCGGGCCGGGTGGTCTCTTGGCCCGAGGCGATCTGCGCGACCTCCGCGACGTCGGCCTCGATCTCGTCGGGCCGACCGGCGATGCGTGAATGCACGCTGCCGCGCAGCGGGGCCGGGATCGACAGGTCCGTCGGGCTGCCGTCGGGGAGCAGCGCCGGTGTCCCGATGGCGTTGCTTGTCGCCAGGACGCCGGGGTTGGGCAGCGGCCCGGGGTGCTCGCCGGTCTCCTTGTAGCGCGCCATCCGCTGTTTCAGCATCTGCGCCTGGTCCTGCCGCGGCGCCCAGCGTTCGCGGTGCGCGAGCACCAATGCGCCGAGTGCGGCCGTGATCAGCAGGCTCGCCACCACTTCCAGCGGCAGCAGGTACGTGGTGAACATCAGCCTGGCCAGACCCTCGACGTTTCCGCCCGCCGCCTCGTCGGCGCCGGCGACACCCACTGCGGTGATCCCGTTGAGAGCGGATCCGAGCACGAGCACAAGCATGAGGCCGAAGCCCAGGATGAGCAGCAGCGCCGCTATCCGCTGGCCCTTGAGGGTCTCCACCAGGGAATCCGAGGTGTCCACACCCACCAGCATCAGCACGAAGAGGAACAGCATCATCACGGCACCCGTGTAGACGATGACCTGCACGAGTCCGAGGAACGGCGCACCGTTGGTGACGAACAGCACGGCGAGGTTGATCATGGTCAGTGCCACGAACAGTGCGCTGTGCACAGTCTTGCGGGAAAGGATCAGCCCCAGCGCCCCGACCACCGCAAGGGTGCCGCAGATCCAGAAGGTCACCTGCTCGCCGGTGGAGCCGGTAGCCGCCGCGGTCTCGGCGGCCGCCATGACAACGGGGGTCACTGCGCGCCCTCCGCCTCTGGAGTCGGTGCAGCGGCCGCGGCTTCGGCACGCTGATCGGCGGTGGCGCCGGTGACGTTGCCCTCGTAGTAGTCCTGTTCCGTCATGCCGGGCACCATCTGGTGCGGCGGCTGGGCCATGTCCGCTGTCAGGGGCGCCAAGAGGTCCTGCTTCTCGTAGATCAGTTTCTCGCGAGAGTTGTCCGCCAACTCGTAGTCGTGGATCATCGTCAGCGCTCGGGTCGGGCACGCTTCGATGCAGAGCCCGCAGAAGATGCAGCGCAGGTAGTTGATCTGGTAGACGACCCCGTACCGCTCACCGGGGGAGAATCGCTCGTCGGCATTGTTGTCGGCGCCCTGGACGTAGATCGCATCTGCCGGGCAGGCCCACGCGCACAACTCACATCCGACGCACTTCTCCAGCCCGTCCGGATGCCGGTTGAGTTGATGCCGGCCGTGGAAGCGCTCCTGTGGCGGGTACTTGTCCTTCTCCTCCGGGTACTGCTCGGTGTTGACCTTCTTGAACATCGTGGCGAAGGTCACCCAGAACCCCCGGAGTGCGGGGGGCAGTTCAGCCATCGGTTACCTCCGGGCTGTCGGCGTGGTCGGCAGGCGCATCGTCGCCGCGACTGGTGGCGACTCCGGCCACGGGCTTGCGCACTCGCGCGGTGTAGTCGAACTTCTGCCCCGGCATCGGCGGCACCGGGAAGGACCCATCATCGAGGTGCTCGACGCTCGGCGACATCTGCGGCTTCTCATCGATCGTGCGCCGGCCCCGGACGATGAGTACCAGCATGAGCACAACAACAACCACCAGTGTGACCGCGCCGCCCAGCAGCAGTTGGTCGGTCGAGGCTGCGAACTCCTCCCGCAGCACCCGCGCCCCGGCGACCAGGACGATCCACACCAATGAGACCGGGATCAGCACCTTCCACCCGAACGCCATGAACTGGTCGTAGCGCAGCCGGGGAAGCGTCCCGCGCAGCCAGATGTACATGAAGAGGAAACACATGACCTTCAGCAGCCACCACAGCATCGGGATCCAACCGGAGTTCACCCCCGGGATGAGCGACAGCGGCCACGGAGCCATCCAGCCGCCGAGGAACAAGGTCGTGGCAACGCTGGAGACGGTGACCATGTTGATGTACTCCGCGAGGAAGAACATGGCGAACTTCAGCGACGAGTACTCGGTGTGGAAACCGCCCACGAGTTCGGACTCTGCTTCGGGCAGGTCGAAGGGTGCGCGGTTCGTCTCGCCGACCATCGCGGTGACGTAGATGACGAAGGACGGCGCCAGCAGGACCGCGTACCAGACGTTCTGCTGGGCGCTGACGATCTGCGAGGTGGACATGCTGCCGGCGTAGAGGAACACCGCCACGAACGACAGGCTCATGGAGATCTCATACGAGATCATCTGCGCGCTGGAGCGCAGACCACCGAGCAACGGGTAGGTCGATCCCGACGACCAGCCGGCAAGCACGATGCCGTAGATGCCGATCGAGGCCACCGCGAGGACGTACAGCACCGACTGGGGGAAATCGGTCAGCTGCAGCGGAGTCATGACGCCGAAGATCGACACCTCCGGGCCGAAGGGGATCACGGCGAAGGCGGCGAAGGCGGTGACCGCCGAGAGGATGGGTGCGACCCAATACACCGCCTTCTGCGCGGTGACCGGGATGATCTCTTCCTTGAATGCCAGCTTGAACCCGTCCATCAACGACTGCAGCAGCCCCTGCGGCCCCGTCCGGTTGGGGCCGATGCGCATCTGCATCCGGGCGACGACGCGGCGTTCCGCCCAGATCGTGAACAGCACGAGCAGGACCAGGATCACGAACACACCGAGGGTCTTCAGCCCGACCAGCCACAGCGGATCGTTGCCGAAGGCGGACAGCTCGGGCATCATGCATCACCCCGTTGCAGCCGGATGAGTTCGCCGGGGCAGGCGCCCAAGTCGAGCAGGATCCGCGAATCGGGCGAGTTCCACGGCACCCAGACGATGCCGTCGGCCATCTCGGTCACCACCAGGGGAAGCGTCACACTGCCCCGCGGCCCGGATACCCGGACTGCGTCGCCGTCGGCAACGCCGATCCCCGCGGCAGTGGCGGAACTCATGCGGGCGACCGACGGCCTGCGCGTGCCGGCAAGGTGGGGTTCGCCCTCCTGCATGACACCCAGGTCGAGCAGGTGGCGCCACGAGGCCAGCAGCGCCTCCCCGGGGCCGGGCGGCGGAGTCTGGGCAGCCGCCGCGGCTGCGACGGCCGGCCGGGTGCCCTGCCAGGCACCCAGGCTCGCGATCTCGTCGCGCAGCGTGTCCACATCCCGTGGTGCGGGGTCGAGATCCATGTAGTCGCTCAGCATCGCCAGCACGGTGGCGTCGGTGAACGCCGCGGCCTGCGGTATGGCCCGGCCGAAAGGACGGCGCCGACCCTCCCAGTCGACGAAGGCCCCGGACTTCTCGGTGACCACGCCGACGGGGAGCACCACGTCGGCCCGCGCGGTCACCTCGCTGGGGCGGGTTTCCAGCGAGACCACGAATGGGGCAGCCGCCACAGCCGCCAGGAAGCCGGCCGGGTCGGGGATGTCGGCGGCTTCCACACCCGCCACGAGCAGCGCCCCGATCTCCGGCTGGAACTCGTCGCCGTCTTCGGCCTGCTGCGACCCCGCCTGATGATCGGCCGCGATCTGCGCCACGACCTCGGCCAGGCTGCGGCCCGCCCGGTGCGGCAGTTCGTCGGCGGCGATCCCCCAGGCGGCGGCAACGTCGCGGCGTGCTGCCGGTTCGGTCAGCGGCCTGCCGCCGGGAAGCAGCCCGGGCAGACACCCGGCATCGACCGCACCCCGCTCCCCGGCCCGGCGCGGCACCCAGGCGAGCTGGGCCCCGGTGTCCGCCGCCAGGCGTGCGGCCGCGGCGAAGGTACCCGGCTCCAGGGCTGCCCGCTCGCCGACCATGATGACCGCCCCCGGCTGCTTCAGCGCGGCAGTGGTGTCGTCGTCGAGGGAGCCGAGCGCGGCGGCGCTGCTGCCCGGCACGCTGCCGATGAGCGTTCCCGACATCTTCGCCAAACCGTCGGAGGCCAGCGGGGCCACGGACACGACCCGGGTGCCGCGACGCGCCGCCTTGCGCAGCCGGAGGAAGACGATCGGTGATTCCTCCTCCGGCTCGAACGCGACGAGGAGCACCGCGGGCGCGTGTTCGAGGTCCCGGTACACCGGGCCGCAGGACCCTGCCACGTGGCCGGTCAGGAACGACGCCTCTTCATCGCTGGCGGGACGCGCCCGCATGTCGATGTCGTCGGTTGCGAGCGCGACGCGGGCGAAGCGGGAGTACGCGTAGGCGTCCTCCATCGTCAGCCGCCCGCCGGGTAGCACCGCGGATCTGCCGCGCGCCGTCGCCAGGCCGTCGGCTGCCCGTCGCAGGGCCTCCGGCCAGGACGCCTTGCGCAACTGGCCGCCCTCCCGCACGAGGGGGGTGGTGAGCCGGTCCTCGGCCAGGTACGGGAAGGCGAAGCGACCCTTGTCGCAACTCCACTCCTCGTTGACCTCGGGGTCGTCGCCAGCCTGCCGCCGCATGACCGCCCCGTGGCGGCTGTCGGTGCGCAGCGCACACCCCGAGGCGCAGTGCTCGCATGCGCTGGGCACGCTCACCAGGTCGAACGGGCGGGACCGGAACCGGTATTCGGCGCTTGTCAGCGCCCCCACGGGGCAGATCTGGATCGTGTTGCCGGAGAAGTAGGAGTCGAACGGCTCCTCCCCGATGCCCACCTGCTGCTGGGCGCCCCGCTCCAGCAGCGCGATGAAGGGATCGCCGGCGATCTGATCGGCGAACCGGGTGCACCGCGCGCACGAAACGCAGCGCTCCCGGTCCAGCAGGATCTCGCTGGACACCGGGATCGGCTTGGGGAATTCGCGCTTCTGGCCGGTGAACCGCGACTCCGGGCGCCCCACGCTCATCGCCTGGTTCTGCAGCGGGCACTCGCCGCCCTTGTCGCAGATCGGGCAGTCCAGGGGATGGTTGATGAGCAGGAACTCCATGACACCCTTCTGGGCGGTGTCCGCGACCTCGCTGCTCACCTGGGTCTTGACCACCATGCCGTCACCCAGCGGCACCGCACATGAGGGCTGCGGTTTGGGCATGCCCTCGATTTCCACTAGGCAGGCGCGGCAGGCCGCGACCGGCTCCAGCAGCGGGTGGTCGCAGAATCTGGGGACCTCCACTCCGACGAGTTCGGCGGCGCGGATGATCATGGTGCCCTTGGGGACCGAGACGTCGGTGCCGTCGATGGTCGCGGTGACCATGTCGACGGCCGGAGCCTCGCGGTCGGCGTCGTGAGATGTTGTGCTCATGAACCCACCCCGCTGAGGCTCGGAATGATCATTGCGGCGGCCGGGTCGAAGACCTCGTCGGGCGGCTGCGTGAGCGCTGCGGTGAACTCCTCGCGGAAGTGCTTCAGCGCGGCCGGGTACGGCGTCGCCGCTGCGTCGCCGAGGGCGCAGAACGACCTGCCGAGGATCTGTTGGCACAGCTGCACGAGGGTGTCCACCTCGGAATCCTCCGCGTGGCCCGCCTGGAACTTCTGCAGTGTCCCGGTGATCCAGAACGTTCCTTCGCGGCACGGGGTGCACTTGCCGCAGGATTCGTGCTTGTAGAACTCCAGCCAGCGGGTGACGGCCTTGACGACGCTCATGGTGTTGTCGTACAGCATGGGGGTTCCGGTTCCCAGCATCGTTCCGGCTTCGGCCATGTCCTCATAGGTCAGCGGGATGTCCAGATGGTCGGGGGTGAGCATCGGGACGCTGGATCCGCCGGGTAGCCAGAACTTCACATCACGGCCGTCGCGCATTCCGCCCGCGTACGCGAGCAGCTCCCGCATGGTGATCCCCATCGGCGCTTCGTAGATGCCGGGACGGTTGACATGCCCCGACACTGCCCACACCTTGAAACCGGGGGACTTCTCGGTTCCGAACTGCCGGAACCACGCGTCGCCGTTGCGCACGATGTAGGGCACCGAAGCTATGGTCTCGACATTGTTGACCACTGTCGGGGACGCGTACAGTCCCGCGACGGCTGGGAACGGCGGCTTGAGCCGCGGCTGGCCGCGCCGACCCTCCAACGAATCGAGCAGCGCGGTCTCCTCGCCGCAGATGTATGCCCCGGCACCGCCGTGGACCACGATGTCGAGGTCGAAACCGGAGCCCAGGATGTTCTCGCCGACCAATCCGGCGGCGCTGGCCTGTGCCACTGCCTGGCGAACCCTGCGGATCGGGTGGGGCACCTCACCGCGGATGTAGATGAACGCGTGCTTGGCCCTGATGGCGTAGGCGGCGATGATCACCCCCTCCACCAGCGCGTGGGGGTTGGCCAGCATGATGGGGATGTCCTTGCATGCCCCCGGTTCGGACTCGTCGGCGTTGACCACCAGGTAGTGGGGCTTGCCGTCGCCCTGGGGGACGAAACCCCATTTCATGCCGGTCGGGAAGCCCGCGCCGCCCCGGCCGCGCAGACCGGAGTCTTTGATCGTCTCGATCACCTGGTCCGGATCGGCCTTGAGCACGTCGGCGACCGCCGAATAGCCGCCGTGGCTGCGGTAGCTGTCGATGCTCCAGGACTGGGGGTCGTCCCAGTGGGCGGTGATGACCGGGGTCAGCGGAGTGTTCGCCATCACTGCACCACCCCGTCTTGTCCCTGCTCCCGGGCGATCCGCAACCCGGCGAGCATGAACTCGTCGGCACCACCGCCCTCATCGGCGAGGCCGTCGTCGATGCCGGCGATCGTCCGCTCTGCGGCGAGCCAGCCGCGCACCGCCGGCCCGCGGGTGGGGGTGACATCCTCGCCTGCGGTGAGCCGATCGATGACGTCGATCGCATCTGCGATCGTGGTGCGGTCGAAGAACTCCCAATCGACGGTCATCACCGGTGCATGGGTGCAGGCCGCCTGGCACTCGATGCGCTCCAAGGTGAATCTGCCGTCGGGTGTGGTCTCGTTGTGGCCGACGCCCAGTTTCTCGCTGAGAGCCTCATACACCGCATCGCCGCCCAGCAGTCCGCACCCGGTGTTGATGCACACTCCGATGTGGTGCTCCCCGCCCGGGGACTTCCTGCGGTACATCGTGTAGAAGGTTGCCACCGCGTTGACCTCGGCGGTGGAGATGTCCAGCAGCTGCGCGCACGCCTCGATCGCCTCCGGGGTGATCATGCCCTCTTCGGACTGCACCAGATGCAGCATCGGCAGCAGCGCTGACCGGGCCTGCGGGTAGCGCGTGGTCAAGCCGCGGCATTCCGCGATCGTGTGCTCGCTGATGCTCATCGGTCCACGCCTCCCATCACGGGGTCGATTCCGGCTACCGCTGCGATCACATCGGAGACCATCCCGCCCTCGCACATCGCCGGGACTGCTTGGAGGTTGGTGAACGACGGATCCCGGTAGTGCACGCGGTAGGGCCGGGTGCCGCCCATGCTGACGATATGGACCCCCAGCTCGCCGCGAGGTGACTCCACCTTGGTGAACACTTGTCCCGGCGGTACCCGGAATCCTTCGGTGACGAGCTTGAAGTGGTGGATCAACGCCTCCATCGACTCGCCCATGATCTTGCGGATGTGGTCCAGCGAGTTGCCCATGCCGTCGGCGCCGATGGCCAGCTGGCTCGGCCAGGCGATCTTCTTGTCGGCGACCATGACCGGACCCGGGCGCAGCCGATCGAGGCACTGCTCGACGATGTTCAGCGACTGCTGCATCTCTTCCAGCCGGATGAGGAACCTGCCGTACATGTCGCAGGTGGTCTGGGTGGCCACATCGAATTCGTAGGTCTCGTAGCCGCAGTAGGGCTCGGACTTGCGGATGTCGTAGGGCAACCCCGTGGACCGCAGGACCGGGCCGGAGATACCCAGCGCCATGCAGCTCTCGAGATCGAGATATCCGATTCCCTGCGTCCGGGCCAGCCAGATGGCGTTGTCGACCAGCAGGTCGGAGGTGTCCTTGAAGCGCCTGCGCAACTCCTTGACGGTGTCGCCGATCTGCTTGTCAGCACCGTCGGGCAGGTCCTGCGCCAGCCCGCCGGGTCGGATGTAGGCGTTGTTCATCCGCAGGCCCGTGATCATCTCGAACAGGTCCAGGATGAGTTCGCGTTCCCGGAAGCCGAAGATCATCGCTGTCAGGGCACCGAGCTCGAGTCCGCCGGTCGCCAGCGCCACGAGGTGGGAGGAGATCCGGTTGAGCTCCATCATCATGACCCGGATGGTGGTGGCCCGTTCCGGGATCTCGGCGGTGATCCCGAGCAGCTTCTCGACGCCCAGGCAGTAGGCGGTCTCGTTGAAGAACGGGCTGAGGTAGTCCATGCGGGTGACGAAGGTGACGCCCTGCACCCAGCTGCGGTACTCGAGGTTCTTCTCGATGCCGGTATGGAGGTATCCGATTCCGGCGCGGGCCTCGGTGACGGTCTCGCCTTCCATCTCCAGCACCAGCCGCAGCACCCCGTGGGTGGACGGATGCTGCGGACCCATGTTCACCACAACACGCTGTTTCTCGCCCTCTGGGGCGGGCAGGACGGTCTGCCAGTCGCCGCCGGCCACGGTGTAGGCAGCGTCTGGGTCATCACCGGGGTCGAAGCGCACTTGCGAATCGGTCATCAGTTGTAGCCTCTCCGCTCGTCGGGCGGCGGGACCGTGGCCCCCTTGTATTCCACGGCTACGCCGTTGAGCGCATAGTCCTTGCGCTGGGGGTGGCCGACCCAATCGTCGGGCATCATGATGCGGGTCAGCGCCGGGTGGCCGTCGAAGACGATGCCGAAGAAATCGTAGGTCTCGCGCTCGTGCCAGTCGTTCGTGGGATAGAGGCTGACGATGGAAGGGATGTGGGGATCGTCATCCGGGCAGGAGACTTCCACCCTGATGCTGCGGCCGTGGGTGATGGAAGTGAAGTGGTACACCGCGTGCAGCTCCTTGCCGGAGAACTGCGGATAGTGGACCCCGGAGACGCCGGAACACCATTCGAACCGCAGGGCCGGCTCGTTGCGCAGCGCGGCCGCGAACTGGAGCAGGTGCTCTCGGCGGACGTGGTAGGTGATCTCCCCGTGCTCGATGACGATGCGTTCCACGGCCTCCGTGGCAGGTAGTCCGCGGTCGGCCAGGGCGAGTTCGAGTTCATCGGTGGCTTCGTCGAACCAGCCGCCGAACGGCCTGGTCGCCGACGGGGGCGTCTCAACCCGTTCGACCAGGCCGCCGAAACCGGACGTGTCGCCCGAACCGGAGACACCGAAGGCTCCTTGCCGCACAGCGACGACTTCGGGGGCGCTCGTGGCGCCCGCCACGGCACTACCCGTCGCCGCTTCGGTCTCGTCCGGCGGCGGACCGCCCGCTTCGGGCTGGTCGTTCATCGCAGCAGGCCCTTCTGATCGATGGTGGGAGTGGCGACCAGGGCCGCGGATTCCCGCTCGTCGATCTGCCGTTCGCGGTTGGAGCCCAGTTTCATGGCCTGGATCTCGTCGTGCAGTTTCAAGATGGCATCCATCAGCATCTCCGGGCGCGGCGGACAGCCGGGCAGGTAGATATCCACGGGAATGACATGATCCACGCCCTGGACGATGGCGTAGTTGTTGAACATGCCGCCGCTGGACGCGCAGGCTCCCATGGAGATGACCCATTTGGGGTTGGGCATCTGGTCGTACACCTGGCGCAACACGGGCGCCATCTTCTGGCTCACGCGTCCGGCGACGATCATCAGATCCGCCTGCCGGGGCGAGGGCCGGAAGACCTCCATGCCGAAGCGGCCGAGGTCGTAGCGACCCGCTCCGGTGGCCATCATCTCGATCGCGCAGCATGCGAGGCCGAAGGTGACCGGCCACAGCGACGACTTGCGCGCATACCCGGCAACACCCTCAACCGTCGTGAGCAGGAAGCCTGACGGGAGTTTCTCCTCTATGCCCATGTCAGTCCCAATCCAATCCGCCCCGACGCCACTCGTAGACGTAGGGGATCGTGAGGTTCACCAGGAACAGCAGGATGGCCAGGAAGCCGAAAGCCCCGAGTTGGTCGAAGGTCACCGCCCACGGGTAGAGGAAGACGATCTCGATGTCGAAGATGATGAACATCATCGCCGTCAGGTAGTACTTGATGGGGAACTTGCCGCCGCCGATGGCCTGGGGCGTCGGCTCGATGCCGCACTCGTAGGCATCCACTTTCGCGCGGTTGTAGCGCTTCGGGCCGGTGTAGGTGGCGATCACCACCGAGAAGACCGCGAACGCCGCCGCGAGGGCGCCCAAGGTGATCAGGGGCAGGTAGACGTTCATCCGCACCTCCGCCCGAGCCGGTGGCTGTCGGTCGCGATCATCCTAGGGAGATCATTGCGCTGTTGCTGCACGACTGCACGCGAGAAACGCGTGTTGGGAAGCCCCAGCCTTGTGAAAGGATTCACGAGGAGGCAGTCTAGTGGCCGCCAGCAGACGCTCGAAGACCGACCTCCCGGCCCGCGGCCCGTCAGGGCCGCTTCCAGCCGCGATGCAAGGCCACGATGCCGCCGGTGAAGTTCCGGTAGCTGACATCACGCCAGCCGGCGTGGGCGATCAGTCCGGCGAGGGTCGGTTGATCCGGCCACTCCCGGATCGACTCGGCCAGGTAGACGTAGGCGTCGGGGTTGGACGATACCCGCCGGGCGATGCCGGGCAGCGCCTTCATCAGATACTCCAGATAGACGGTGCGGAACCGCGGATTGGTGGGAGCGGAGAACTCGCACACCACCAGCCGTCCCCCCGGCCGGGTGACCCGCAGCATCTCCCGCAGGCCGGCCGCCGGGTCCACGATGTTGCGCAACCCGAACGAGATCGTGACAGCGTCGAAGGCGTCGTCGGGGAACGGCAGCGCGAGCGCATCACCGGCGACGAAGACCTGGTGGGGCGCCTGCCGCATCCCCTGCTGCAGCATGCCGATGGAGAAGTCGCAGGACACCACATCAGCGCCGGCCGCCACCATCGCCTGACCGCTGGTTCCGGTGCCGGCGGCCAGGTCGAGGATCGTCTCACCGGGGCGGGGGCCGATCGCCCCGGACACCGCACGCCGCCAGGCACCGGTTCGCCCGAACGACAGCACATCATTGGTGAGGTCGTAGCGCCGCGCCACCGCATCGAACATCTCCGCGACTTCCCGCGGGTTCTTGTCCAGATTGGCCCGGCTCATGCGCATGATCCAACCATCGCCGCTGCCGGCTGTCGAACCCGGCCTTACCCTGGGAACCGTGCCACGATCCCCCATGGCGATCCGAACCCGCGCCATCGCTGCGCTGACTTCGCTGTCCCAGGAATGGCGGGAGACTCCCACCGTTGCCTGGCTGCGCGGCGGAGAGGGGATGATCGGCTGGGGTGTGGCGGCCCGGGCGCAGTTCGAGGGCGAGGAGCGCTTCAGCCGCGCGCAGCGGTGGGCGCAGGAGCACCTGGCGGAAGCCCGGATCTCTGACGACATGGGCGTTTCCCGCACCGCCGCCGTCGCTTTCGCCTCGTTCACGTTCGACGACGAGTCCGCGGGATCGGTGGTGGTGATCCCCCGCACCCTCGTCGGTCTGCGCAGCGGCATGTCGTGGCGCACCGACATCTCACCGGACGGCCGGTTCGACGACGACCGCAGCGGCGGCGAATCGGGCATCGCCGACGTGCTGTCGGACCAACGGGCCGCTGCGGCAGTCCCCCGCTGGCACGACGAGACCGCGAGCGCCGCGCAGTGGCGGTCCGCGGTCGGCGAGTCCGTGAAGCGAATCACCTCCGGCGAGATCGACAAGGTGGTCCTCGCGCGCAGTGTCGCCGCGTCGTTCGACGAAACGGTGCCGCTGGTGCCCGTGATAAACCGGCTCGCGGAACGGTTCCCGGAATGTTGGACCTTCCACGTGGAGGGCCTCGTCGGGGCCACCCCGGAGTTGCTGGTCCGCCGGCGCCGCGATCAGGTGCTGTCCCGGGTGTTGGCGGGCAGTGTCGCCACCGGACCCACGCCCAGCGAGACCGCCAAGGCAGCCGTGGAGTTGCAGGCCAGCAGCAAGAACCTTGCCGAGCATGAGTACGCAGTGCGTTCGGTGGCGCACGCCTTGGCGATCCATTGCACGGATGTGGACATCCCGGGGGCGCCCTCGGTCCTGACGCTGCCCAACGTGCAGCACCTCGTCACCGACATCCGCGGCAACCTGGCGGACAGCGCCAGCGCGCTGGTGCTCGCCGCCAGCCTGCACCCGACCGCCGCGGTCTGCGGCACCCCCACCGAGCGGGCCCGAGCGGTCATCGCCGAACTGGAAGGTCTGGACCGCGGCCGCTACAGCGGCCCGGTGGGCTGGTTCGACGCCAACGGCGACGGTGAGTTCGCCATCGCGCTGCGCTGCGCCGAGTTCGACGCCGATCGCCGTGAGGCACGCCTGTTCGCCGGCTGCGGCCTCGTGGCCGACTCCGATGCCGACGCCGAGCTAGCGGAGTCAGAAGTCAAACTCGCGGCCATGCGCTGGGGGCTTGCCGGACACTAGCCGGCGGCGCGGCGCGGAACAGAACGGCGGGCGAGGCAACGGCGGGGCGAGGCAACGGCGCCCGGCCGATGTGGGGACAGCCGAGTGCGGTCAGCCGGCGAGGGCGCGTTTGATGGCCGGGGCAAGCTCAGCGGGTTCGACCTTGGGGGAGAACCTCTCCAACACCTCGCCGTCACGGCCCACCAGGAACTTGGTGAAGTTCCACTTGATCCGCTTGGAGCCCATGAAGCCCGGGGCCTGGCTGGTCAACCATTCGAACACCGGCGCCGCATCGGAGCCGTTGACGTCCACCTTGCCCATCATGGGGAACGTCACCCCGTAGTTGATCTGGCAGAAGTCGACGATCTCCTCGTCGGTACCGGGATCTTGGTTGGCGAACTGGTTGCAGGGGAACCCGATGACCGTCAGCCCGGCGTCGGAGTACTTCTGCGACAGCTGCTCCAACCCCGAGAACTGGGGCGTGAAACCGCACTTGCTGGCTGTGTTGACAACCAGCAAGACCCGTCCCCGGTAATCCGCGAGGGGAACGGGGGTCCCGTCAGTCGCGGTGACGGTGAAGTCGTAGATGCTCACTGACCCTCCTTCATCGCTGTCCAGTGTCACCGCCGCAGGTCCGCGGCGCACATCGGACGGCCGACCGCCGACGCGGCCGACGACGAGCCAGGTGGGTTCAGCCGATTCAGTCGACGACGAGGTCGGCACCGTCCTCGACGACGGTGCCGCGGCGCAACGGCAGGAACCGGGTGAGGAGACGGAAACTGCCGCTCAGGCCGGGGATCTTTGCGAAGACACCTTGCGGGCCGTCCACCATCTGGCCGGTGTCCACGTCGTACCTGGCACCATGCCACGGGCACACCAGGCAGCCTTCTTCGTCGATGCTGCCGCCCGCAAGGTCGGCGCGGAGGTGGCGGCACTTGCGGCCGACGGCGAAATAGCGGCCGTTGTTCCCGACCGCGTAGTCACCGACACCGGTGACGGTTCCGGGCGGCACAGCCTCGGCGGGGATCGATTCACTCATGGTGATTCTCCTATCTCCCCCGACAACATCGTAGTGAACCTCGCGCTGCGCCCGATCAGCGCCCGACACGGACCATGACGGCCGAGACTCCCGGGCTGGCATTGCCGACGGCCGCCGCTACGGCCGCCGGGGCGTCGGCAGCGACACTCGGGACGGCAGCGGCCCGGAGGACGTCGGTCAGATCCCGGTCGTGCGGGGTCCCGAACACCCGCTCGAAAACGTCCGCGTACTCAGCAGCACCCTGCTCCAACTGTCCGAAGATGCCGCCGCCGTTGTTGTCCACCACGACGAAGGTGAGATCGGGCCGTTCTTCCGCCGTCGGGACCAGCAACCCGTTCTGGTCGTGCAAGAGCGCCAAGTCCCCCAGCAGGGCGACGGTACGGCCCCCCCGCCAGACGGTGGCCGCACCCCACGCGGTGCTGACGACACCGTCGATGCCGTTGACCCCTCGATTGGCCAGCGCCATCGGGCCGGGACCGGATCCAGCGGCCGCGGCCCGGATGGCCAAGGAGGGCGCAACTACCAGCAGGTCCGACTCCGACATGCCGGTTCGCACCGCTTCGGCCACGGCTGCGATCTCGGCGGTGGGCCCGCTGCGGTCCGGCATCGCCGCGGCCGCATCCCGCCACAGCCGCAGCCACTCGTCATCCGGGTCGGTGCGGCCCAGCGGCACGGCGTCGAGCACCCGCTCGGCGGTTCCCAGCGGGTCAGGCGGATCGGTGCGGGGGCGCAGGCGCACGGCGATGTGCCGGTCGGCTTCCCCGATGAACGCCAGCACGCCGCGGTCCAGCCCGAAGGGGCCGACGGTGATGACGATCTGCGCCTGCAGCCGCTGGCGCCGCTGTGGGTCGGCGAGCAACCGAGTGGAGTCGGGCACCGCGGTGGGCGCGCTGGCGAGGCCCGACGTCGCCTCCCACACGATCGGCCAGCCGAGGCGGGCCCCGAGTTCGGCAACCTCGCCGCGGGTGCGTCGGTCCCACACATCGATGTCGCCGGCAACGATCGCCCCGCGGGGTGGCAGCACGTCCAGATCGACCCTCGGCGCGGCGGCGCCACGATCCGTTCCAGCGACAGCAGGTTCCGGGGGGGCGTCCGACCGCGGGGGTGTGGCGCCCACCAGCGGCGCTCGCAACGGCGCATTCAGGTGAACCGGCCCCCGCGCCCGAGCGGCCAGCGCCACCGCCGAGCGGGTCGCTGCCGCGACGGCGCCCACCCCGTCCGCGGACTCCGCCGGGTCGGGCAGCTCCTGCGACCCGAGCACATAGGTGTCGAACATGCCCACTTGGGCGATGGTCTGGCTCGCGCCGCGGCCCCGCAGCTCCGGTGGCCGATCGGCGGTGATGATCACCACGGGGACGCCCGAGTAGCGGGCTTCCACAACGGCCGGCAGCAGGTTCGCGGCGGCGGTGCCCGAGGTGCACACGACCGCAGCCGGCCGCCCGGAAGCCTTGGCCATCCCGAGTGCGAGGAATCCCGCGCTGCGCTCGTCCACCCGCACGAACAGCTGCAGGCCGCCCTGCAGCTCCCGCCGGGCTGCAGCCACTGATATCGGGGCCGACCGCGAGCCGGGAGAGACCACAACCTGCGCCACCCCCGCCTGCACGAGCGCGTCCACGACCGCCGCACCGGCGGCGACCGAACCTCCGGCCCCCGTCATGCCGCCGCCCCGAGTCGGACGAGTTGCTCCTGGGGGATCAACCCGGCTGCCAGTGCCGACTGCCAGGCGGCGTCCATCCGGTCCAGCCAGGCATCGGCGTGGGGCGCGGCTGCCCGCTCGAGGGCCGCAGGATCGGGCTGCCGCAACCGCGCTGCGACCCGGCCGTGGCGGGGAACCAGCGGATCGGGGACGACATCGGTTGCCAGCAGCAAGCCGGTCCCCAGTCCACAGTCCATATCCAGGCCCGGCAGGGCCGCCGCAACCCGGGCATCGCGGCTCAGCCCCACGGTTGATTCCAGCGCCGAACTGATCACCACGGGCACCCCGAGGCCCGGCACCAGGTCCAGTACCGCCCGACCGCCGCCCAGCGGCGCCACCTTGACGACGGCGACGTCGGCGATGTCGGCCAACTGGGTGAAGCGGCGGTCGCGGCGCAGCACCTCGTCCACCGCGATCGGCACCCCCGTCCCGCTGCTGCGGACCACGGCGATGTCATCGGCGGTGGCACAGGGCTGTTCGACGTATTCGATGCCGTAGTCAGCGAGGTGGGCCAGCGCGTCGATCGCCTGTGCCGGGGACCATCTGCCGTTGGCGTCGATGCGGATCCGACCTGCAGCAGTGCCCAACGAGTCGTCGAGTGCGGAGCGAACGGCCGCGAGACGGGCCACGTCGGCGGCGACCCCGGCGGCGCCGACCTTCAACTTCACAGTCCTACAGCCGTGATCGACCACGGCTGTGCGGGTGAGGTCGGCGAGGTCGGCGGCATCCGTATCCGGCAGGATCGCATTGACCCCGACCCAATCGCGCAGCGCTTCGGGCACGGCTCCTGCCGCCATCTCCACGGCGGCTGCCAGCCAGTAGGAATCCTGCCGGGTGGTGTAGTCCGCGAACGGCGCGAACTCCCCCCAACCGCCCGGGCCGTGCAGGAGCACCCCTTCCCGGTGCGCCAATCCCCGGAACGGCGAGCGCAACTGCAGCCGGTAGACCCGGCAGTCGATCAGTCGGGAAAGCCCGGGCATCTACGGTCGCTTGGGGAACTGCGCGAAGTCCGGCTTGCGCCGCTCCTTGTAGGCGTCACGGCCCTCTTGGGCCTCTTCGGTCATGTAGAACAGCAGGGTCGCGTCCCCGGCCAGCTGCTGCACCCCAGCCAGCCCGTCGTCGACCGCGTTGTGCGAGGCCTTGAGCATCCTCAGGGCCAACGGGGACATGTCGAGCATCTCGCGCGCCATGGCGACCGTGGCGATCTCGAGCTCCTCGATCGGCACCACGGTGTTGACCAGGCCCCAGTCGTAGGCCTGCTCGGCCCCGTACTGGCGGCACGTGTACCAGACCTCGCGGGAGCGCTTCTGCCCGACGATGCGGGCGAGCAGGCCCGATCCGTAGCCGCCGTCGAACGATCCGACCATCGGTCCGGTCTGGCCGAAGCGCGCATTGTCTGCTGCCACCGTCAGGTCGCACACCACGT
>JAQAZZ010000081.1:0-4722 GCA_032127075.1 Micrococcales bacterium
CGGGTCTTCCCGGCCACGTCGCGCGGCTTGACCGTTGCCAGGATCCGCTTGGCCTGAGCGGTGCTGATGTTGCGCTTGGAGCGTCCCGGGACCAGTTCGGAGAGCAGCCGGTGCACCCGGTTCACGCACTGGATCCGGGACTTGGTCAGCTCGGCGCGCCGGTCCACCAGCAGCCGCAGGGCCTCGAGCTGCTCGTCGTAGGCCAGCACCCGCAGACCCTTGGTGCGCACCGCGACGACCGCAACCGCGTGCGCGTCGTGTGAGTCGGTCTTGCGGTTGTGCCCGGTGTCGAACATCCGGGCCCGGGCCGATAGTTTCGCCGGGACGTCCACCACCGACTCCCCGTCGGCCAACAGCCGCTGCGCCAGCGGGCGGCCGGCACCGTTGCTGCCCTCGACCGCCCACACCCGATCCGGGTAGGACGACACGTGCCTACGCATCGCGGCGTACCCGGCCCTGTCCGTGGCGAACCTCCCGGTCGCCAACACCGTCTCCCGGTCGTCGACCACCTCGATGGTCGCCGACAACTTGTGGGGATCAACCCCGATGAACACCCTCGCCATGAACTTCGCCCTTCCCATCGTCGTCGGTTGGTTTGACGCCGGGCGGGCACTGCTACTGAGAGCTGGGCAGAGCCCTCTTCAGCCACACTCCGGCACGGTGCCCGGCGGGAGCGCAGACCGAAAATGAGCCACACCGGTCACACTGGTGGGCAGCCGCATGGAGAGCTTCCCGCCGGGCACCTAGACCGAGTCTGGCCAGACACCGGTCCTGAAGGGAATCGTCTAGTAGCCGCGTATCGCGCACCCTGGGGCAGGCATCACAACGGCTCCCCTCTGTTGTCAACCGGCTCGTTTCAGGGGTTGCTTGGCTGCGGGCTTCCGGGGCCGTGGGCTCGGTTGTAGGGTCGGTTTCGCGGGTTCGGGAAGTGGCTTATCCGAAGTGTCGATATGCGGGGGCAGGTCGACCGCGCTGGATTCTTGAGTCGCCCCGCAGTGCCCTCCCGCGCCCGCCTCGGCTGCCTGCTGCGGGGGACCGAGGGCTGCTCTTTGCTCGTCGGCGACCAGCTGGCGATACACGGCGTCGGAGATCCCTCGCTTCAGGCAGCGCATCGCTTCCATCGGCTTCTTTCCCGCGGGCGCTTGCGGCGGTAGTAGCCGCGGCCCTCGGTGTCACCGCGGAGTTGGGTCACGGCGGCGATGTGGATCATGTGGTTCATCCGCCGGTTCCCGGCCCGCGACAACCGGTGTCGGTTCTGCTCACCCGAGGAGGCGTCCAAGGGTGCGGTGCCGGTCCAGGACGCGGACCGGTTGCGGTCAGCGAACCGGGTCACGTCACCGACGTCGGCCAGGATCCGCGTCGCCACCACGGGCCCAACGCCAGGCAGGTCCATCAGCCGTGAGTCCCGCGCCAGAACCATGACCTTGAGTTCCGCGGTGGCCTTCTTGATCTTCGCGTCGACGACGATCAGCTCAGCGAGTTCCTCCGCGGCGATCCGGCGCCTGGTCTTCCCGGCGATGTCACGCGGGCGCACGCTGGCGAGCGGCGCCTTGGCCTGCAAGGGGGTGATGTCCGGTTGGCCTGCCCGGGGAGCAGCTCGGCGAGCAGCGCCTGGAGTCGGTCCACGGTCTGAACATGACGCCTGGTCAGCGCTTCGCGCCGGTCGGCGAGCATCCGCGGCGCCTCGAGTTCACCGTCGACCTTCAGGACCCGCAGGCTCTTGGTGCGGACCGCGACGACCGCGATCGAGTGCGCATCGAGCGCATCGGTCTTGCGGTTGCGGCAGGTCTCGAACAGCCGCACTCGCGCGGCGAGCTTGGCGGGCACGTCGACCACATGCTCGTCGGCTTCGAGGAGTCGCTGGGCCAGCGGACGACCGACTTCGTTGGCGCCCTCGACCGCCCAGATCCGATCCGGCCACGTCTTGGCGTACTTGCGCATGCTGGCGACCGCGTTGGATCTGTACAACAACGGTGAGCTCTGCTCGTAGGAGTCAGGCCCCGGAGGAACGGGGACCGGTGGTGGGAACCGCCGGTCCCCGTTCCTCCGTTTGGAGGGCCGAGGTGACCAGGCGGGGGTGGCAGTTCCCGCATTCGGGTTGCCTCGACCAGCCCACGCTCGGGCCGCCGCAGAGGGCGTGGTGGGAGTGGGCCGACGGGCAGTCGCAGTGCAACACTCGTCGTCGGTGGCGGGGCCGCAGTTCTGAGGATGGGGATCCGGGGATCCGGGGGTCTGGGGCGTGACGGTCGAAGCATCGGCTCTGGTGGGTATCGAGCCCGGCGGGACGCTGCTTGGATTCCACACGCGCGGAGACATCCGCCGGGTCCTCTGCCAAGCTCCTGTCATGTCCGACGAGGGGCTCGGAAGCTCACCAGCGGGTTTGTACGAGCAGCTGCTCACGTCGCGGCTGGAAGAACAGCTGGCGCGGCTCATCGAAGGCTTCAAAGCCGTGACGAGTCGCTTGGACCCCGCCGAGGCGGCCGACCGGCTGGCGATGCACGTCGCTGCCCTGGTGGAGTCCGCGGTGCGTTCCCTGCCGGAGGCCGAGCGGCCCGAGGCCGGGGCGGCGATCGCCCGGCGGCTGGGGGAGCGGCTGGTCGAGGAGGCCCCCAGGGCGGTGTCGGCGGAGGATCTGCTTGCGGACAGCGCCGAGGTGCTGCACGCCGTCACGGCACCGGATCCGACGGGGAAGCCGGTCGACGTCGCCCATCCGCACGTGCCGCTGCTGGACACCGCGCTGCTGAGCAACGCCCACGGGGAGCCCGCGCTCAGCCGGCAGCTGGCCTCGGAGATCCCCTCGGCGGACGGTATCGACATCATTGTGGCGTTCATCCGGTACAGCGGGCTGCGTCCCCTGTGGGAGGCGCTGCAGCGGCACACCTCAGCGGGCCGGCCCGTGCGGGTGCTGACCACCACGTTCACCGGGACCACCGAGCAGCGGGCACTGGACACGCTGCGAGAAATCGGCGCCCAGGTCCGGGTCTCCTACGACACCTCCGGCACCCGGCTGCACGCCAAAGCCTGGCTGTTCCACCGCCGGTCGGGAACGTCCACCGCCTATATCGGCTCCTCCAACCTCACCCACCATGCCCAGGTCCTGGGCCAGGAGTGGAACGTGCGGGTCAGTGGCCGCCGCAACCCCGCGGTGTTGGAGAAGATGGCCGCCACCTTCGACAGCGCCTGGGAGAACGGCGACTTCGTCGACTACGAACCCGACGAGTTCGCGGAGGCCATGGCCAACGACCGGGCCGCGAAGGAGCGGGGCTTCTACCTGCCCCCGGTGGAGGTGCGCCTCGACCCGTTCCAGGAGCGGCTGCTGGAGCGCATCGAACTGTCGCGGGAGCAGGGGCGGCACCGCAACCTCCTGGTCGCCGCCACCGGCACCGGCAAGACCGTGATGGCGGCGGTGGACTACGCGCGGCTGCGGCAGCGGCTGCCGCGCGCCCGGCTGCTGTTCGTAGCCCACCGCGAGGAGATCCTCGACCAGTCGCTGGCCACGTTCCGCTACGCGCTGCGGGAGGCGTCGTTCGGGGAGAAGTGGGTGGGCGGGCACAAGCCGCGGGAGTTCGAACACGTCTTCGCCTCGATCCAGAGCATCAACGCCGCCGGTGTGGAGCGGCTGGACCCGCGGCACTTCGACCTGGTCATCGTCGACGAGTTCCACCACGCCGCCGCCGACTCCTACGACGCGCTCCTGCAGCGGCTGCAGCCTGTGGAGCTTCTCGGCCTGACCGCGACCCCGGAGCGCGCCGACGGCATGCCGATCCTGCACTGGTTCGACGACCGCATCGCCGCGGAGCTGCGGCTGTGGGACGCCATCGACCAGGGGCGGCTGGTGCCGTTCCACTACTACGGGCTGCACGACGGGCTCGACCTGCGGGATGTGCCGTGGCGCCGCGGCCGCGGCTACGACTCGGCGGCCCTGGCCAACGTGATGACCGGCGACGACGCGTGGGCACGACGGGTGGTCCACCAGATCCACGGCCACATCGGCGATCCCACGACGATGCGGGCGCTGGGCTTCTGCGTGAGTGTCTCCCACGCCAACTTCATGGCGCGGCACTTCGCCGCGGCGGGGATCCGGTCGGTGGCGGTGTCGGGGGAGACCCCCGACGCGCAGCGGCGGGCCGCCATCGAGGACCTCCGCGAGGGGCGGGTGCAGGCGGTGTTCAGCGTCGACCTGTTCAACGAGGGCGTCGACGTCCCGGCGGTGGACACGATCATCATGCTGCGTCCCACCGACAGCGCCACCGTCTTCCTGCAGCAGTTGGGCCGGGGCCTGCGCAAGTCCCGCGACGGCAACAAGTCGGTGTGTGTGGTGCTGGATTTCATCGGGCTGCAGAACCGGGAGTTCCGCTTCGACCGCAAACTGGGGGCGCTGGTCGGCGGAACCCGGCAGCAGGTCCGCCAGCAGGTGGAGCAGAGCTTCCCGTTCCTGCCGGCCGGATGCCACCTCGCGCTGGACCGGCAGGCCCACGACATCGTGCTGCGCGGGATCAAGGAGGCGCTGCCCTCCACCTGGCCGCAGTTGCAGGCCGAACTGCGCCACCAGATGGCCCAAGGAGTGGAACCCACCCTGGCGGACTTCCTGGATCACTCCGGCCTGGAGTTGGCCGACGTGTACGCCGGGCAGCGGTCGTGGTCGGATCTGCGGGACTCAGTCGGGCTCGGCGGAGCCACGGGCCCACACGAGCCGGCGCTGCGCCGTGGCCTCGGCCGCCT
>JAQAZZ010000082.1:0-3286 GCA_032127075.1 Micrococcales bacterium
GTCCGCCGCTTCGGGATTCAGCGCCGATGGTGTGACGGCCGACCTTCCGGGGAACCACCTGCGTTTCCTCGTCGTCTGCGCTCGCGGACCACGTCCCGCAGCGACGGCGGGCTTCACCGCCCGTGCCCGGCAGGCATGGGAAGTGTCGTGGGGCAGCAGGGCCGGCAGTGATCACGGAGGGGAAGATGACCACTACGAGGCCGCCGAAGGCGGTAGGTGTCCGCCTGTATGCGCCTGGAGCCGAAGCGGGGGCGCTGGCCGTCGTGGCGGATGGGACGGCCGGGGGGTCCACCGGGCCGATCGGCGCACCGCGTGACCTCCCTGTGCCGGCGCAGAGCCGCGACGCGCAGCAGTCGATCTTCCCGACCGGCGCTACGGCCGGGGCGCCGGAGACCGCGCTACGCGAACGCAGTCACCATCAGCAGTGCGGCGGCCTTGGCCGAGTGGTGGGTTGATGTATTCCGTCGTCACCTACCGCTCCTGCATGCAACCACACCGCTGTGCGGCGGTGCTGTACGACGAGGATGCGCGCAAGGTGGCACTGATCCACCTGACTCCGCCCGGGATACTCCCCATGCAGGCCCTGGCGGGGATCGTGCGACGCGCCCTGCGCCGGGCACGGAGGCAAGACCTAGACACCGACGAGGTTCTGCGACTCCTATCGGACCGGATGGGCTACCACATCGTGAGCGTCACCCGAGGGTTCGCGGGCCGACTGGAGGCTGAGGCGTCGCTGCTCACCGTGCCCGGGAGCCGCTGGATGACCAGGGAGCGGCTGTGAACCACTATTCCTATGCCGCGACCAGAGCGATGGCGCTGCTGTGCGCCGCCCTGGCGGACCGCGGCTGGGCGACCCTCCGCGAGAGCACAGAGGAGTCGCCGAGCGCCTGCCTGCAGTTCCTCGCCGATCCCAACCCCGGCGGCGGACCGAACACATCCCCGCTGTTCGGCGGTGGGCTGAGGAACTGATGAAAGCCTGCGGCGGCAGAACGGATTCCTGGACGACCTGCACCCCTGGAGCAGTCGCCGCATTCCGGCGCGGGCGTTGTTCGCTCGTCGTTCCCGACCCGGGGCATGTCTCGGCTGCTGCAGCACGCGAGGCAGCGCCTGTCAGGCGATGAGCAGGCCGCTGGCGCTGTCGGCCTGGTCGCGGGTCCGGGGCAGGCCGAGACCCACGCGCTCAATGCTCTGCGACACGAGGCCCAGGGACTATCCGACCGGCCGCAGGAGCTGCAGGGCCTGATGGACGGCATCGATCTGGGGCCCGTCGCGGTCGCCGCGCTCGTGGGGGACTCCTGACCGGGCGGAGGCTACGGAACCAGGAACAAGGTGATGCGGTCGCGCGACACGATCGGCAACTCCCGTCCCGCCTGGGGCCGCTGCCTAGCGACCATGCCGGGCTGCAGGAGTTCGTTGTCCGCCGACTTGGCCTCGGTGACGTCAACGGTGCGGAAGCCCCCCTCTTTCGCGGCACCGGCTGCGGCTTCCTGTGACAGCCCGACCAGGTCGGGGACCACCGGCACGCTGTTGACGGAGGTGCTCGGGTCTACTGCCGGCAGCGGCTTGACGGGAAGCCCCTTGTGGATTCGGTTCATGACCTCCTGCCAGATGGGACCGGCGATGGTCGCACCGTAGACGCTGCCGTAGAACTGCCCCCCGATGTATCGGTTGCGCAGCGGATAGGCGAAACCGCCTCTGGGGTCGCCCACCCAGACGGTCATGGCGTATTGCGGTGTGAACCCCGAGAACCAGGTCGCGGAACTGTTGTCGGTAGTCCCGGTCTTGCCCCCCGCGGGCCGATCGTCGCCCAACCGCAGCGATGACGCGGTGCCCCCGGCATCGAACGGCGCCCTCAGCATGTTGGCGACGGTGTCGGCCACAGCGGCGCTCGTACCGTTGTAGCAGCGTTTGCCTGTCGCGATCTTGCGCTTCGTGCCGTTCTTGTACTGAAGGAAGAGCACCGGCGTCGGCGCGCACGTGCGCCCGCCGGAGATGAAGGTGGAATAGCCCGCGACCACCTCCAGCGGATTGGCGTCGTAGGTGCCCAGCGCCAAACTGGCGTCCTTCTCGGTGATCCTTCCCTCCCCCTTGGTCGGCAGGGTGGTCATGCCCAACCGCTGCACGAAGTCGACGACCGGCTCCACCCCGGTCTGCTCGATCAGCTTGATGAACCAGGTGTTCACACTGCCCCGCAATGCGCCCCGCGCGTCGAGGTAGCCGTTGTTCCGCAGATTCGCGTTGCGGAATCCGCCGTCGGGAGCCCACATGCCGCCTGGGTAGTAGCCCGACGGCGTGTCGAACCGGGCCGACTGCGGGAAACCCGATTCCAGCGCAGTAGCAAGTACGAACGGTTTGAAGTTGCTGCCCAGCGGTCCGATGGCGGTGTTGCCGTAGACGATCTCCGTCTCAAACTCCCCGCGCCCGTAGCGGCGATTGGTGGCCATTGCGACGACCTCCGGCGTGCCGGGCTTTATGACCACGCCCGCCGCTGCGACCTCGCCGTCCTCACCGACCCGGGCGCGCATGGCGTCGATGGCGGCCCGCTGGATCTGGGGATCCAACGCCGTGCGCACAACCAGCCCACCCCGGTCGAACTTCTGCTGCCGTTCCTCCGCAGTGGCGCCGAACGCGGGGTCGTTCAACATGAAGTCCCGGACATAGCTGCAGTAGTGCGGGTAGTCGGAGAAGGCGCAACCGGTTTCCGGCTGGGCCACCCGCAGCCGCAGGGCACGCGAGGAGACTTCCTTGAAGCGCTGCTTGCTGATGTAGCCCTCGGCCAGCATCCGTCCCAGCACCTCATTGCGCCTCTGCTTGGCCGCCCCTCGGTCGCCGGTGGGCTCCAGGGCGGAAGGCGCCTGCACCAGACCCGCCAGAGTCGCGGCCTGGTTCAGGTTCAGGTCCTTCGGCGCCGCTGTGTAGTAGCGCTGGGCGGCGGCGTACAGCCCGTAGGCCTGGTCCCCGAAGTAGACGGTGTTGAGGTAGCTGGTGAGAATCTCGTCCTTGGTGAACTGGTTGTTCGCCACGACGGCCAGTTTCGCCTCACGCAGTTTGCGGGCCCACGTCTGTTCCGTGGCCGCCTCGATGTCCTCCTCCTCGACAGCTGTTGTCGCCAGGACGTTCTTCACCCACTGCTGAGTGATCGTCGATCCGCCCTGCAGCTGGTCACCGCGCGCGTTGTTCAGCATCGACCGGGCCACGGCTTGGATATCTACTCCGGAGTGCTCGAAGAAGTTGGCGTCTTCCACCGCAACGATCGCATCGACCATCACTTGGGGGATCTGGTCCC
>JAQAZZ010000083.1:0-3182 GCA_032127075.1 Micrococcales bacterium
GTCACCGCACCGGCGATGAGCACCCGGCTGCCGTCGGCGACCGACAGCAGCCGCTCGGCCGGAATGACCCCGAGTGCGTCGAGATCGTGCCGAAGAAACTGGGTCGGGTAGCTGTCCGGTGAGACGCCGGTGGCCCAGACATCGGCGGCGGCTAGTTCCACGTCGCTCATACCGGGCAGTGTCGGGATGTGCGACGACGAGCCCACTCCGGGTAACCGATCGGGCCTTTCCGCCGCGGCGGCCCCGGCCGACCATAACGCCTCGCGTCGGGTGAGATCGAAGCAACCCAATGCCCCGGCAGTGGCCAGCGACTCGGTCTGGGGAACTGAAAGCTGCACCCGAGCAGTCAGATTCAATAGCGAAGCGTATTCGCCGGCGGCCTGCCGTTCGTCGACGATCCGTTGGGCCAGTTCGGTGCCGATGGCACGAACAGCGCCGAGGCCGAGACGGACCGAGGTGCCGGCATCTTCGAGAGTGGCGTGGGCGAGACTGGCATTGACGCACGGACCGTGCACGACGACGCCGTGCCTGCGAGCATCGGCCACCAACGACTGGGGCGAGTAGAAACCCATCGGCTGGGCCCGCAGCAACGCCGCGCAGAACGCCGCCGGGTGATACAGCTTGAACCAGGACGAGTAGTACACCAATGAGGCGAAAGACAGCGAATGACTTTCCGGGAAGCCGAAATTGGCGAAGGCCGCGAGTTTCTCATAGATCCGGTCGGCGATCTCACCGGTGATTCCGTGACGGTCCGCCATCCCGGTGTAGAACCGGCCCCGCAGTCGCCGCATCTTCTCCGTGGAACGCTTGGAACCCATGGCCCGGCGAAGCTCGTCTGCTTCGGCGGGTGAGAAACCCGCGCAGTCCACCGCCAACTGCATCAACTGCTCCTGGAACAGCGGCACACCCAGTGTCTTTCGCAGCGCCGGTTCCATCGACGGGTGCTCGTAGGTCACAGGTTCCAGGCCGTTGCGTCGCTTGATGTAGGGATGCACCGAGCCGCCCTGGATCGGCCCGGGTCGGATCAGTGCCACTTCCACCACCAGGTCATAGAACACCCGCGGTTTCAGGCGCGGCAGGGTGGCCATCTGGGCACGGGACTCCACCTGGAACACCCCCACCGAATCGGCGCGTTGCAGCATCTCGTAGACGCCCGGATCGGACAGGTCGAGACGGGCCAGATCGACCTCGATGCCCTTATGCGCGGAGACCAGGTCAATGGCGTAGTGCAGTGCCGACAGCATGCCCAGGCCGAGCAGATCGAACTTCACCAAACCGATTGCCGCGCAATCATCTTTGTCCCACTGCAATACAGTTCGATTCGCCATCCGGGCCCATTCCACCGGGCACACATCGGCGATCGGCCGATCGCAGATCACCATTCCGCCGGAATGGATACCCAGATGCCGGGGCAGATCGGCGATCTGGTCCGCCAGGTCGGTCACCGACTCCGGGATGTCGTCGGCGCACTTGCTCCAGGCGTCCTGCTGACCCTGCGAGAAGCCCAGCGCCCGGGCCATATCCCGGATCGCGCTGCGTCGGCGGTAAGTGATCACGTTGGCGACCTGGGCGGCGTAGTCGCGGCCATAGCGGGTGTAGACGTACTGGATGACGCGTTCGCGAAGATCCGACTCGATATCGATGTCGATATCGGGCGGCCCGTCACGCGCCGGGGACAGGAATCGTTCGAAGAGCAGGCCGTTGGCCACCGGATCGACGGCGGTGACGCCGAGGGCGTAACAGACCGCCGAGTTGGCCGCCGACCCGCGGCCCTGGCACAGGATGTCATTGCGGCGGCAGAACTGGGTGATGTCGTGCACCACCAGGAAGTAGCCCGGGAAATTGAGGCTGGAGATGACGTTGAGTTCCCGTTCTATCTGCGCATACGCCGCCGGAGCGCTCGCCGGCGGACCGTACCGTCCGGCTGCACCGACCATCACCAGTTGACGCAGCCAGCTGTCCTCGGTGTGCCCCTCAGGGGTGTCGAAGGGCGGTAGCCGCGGGGCGATCAGTGCCAGCTCGAACGAACACTGCTCGCCGAGATCAGCTGCTGCCGTGACGACTTCGGGACATCGGGCGAACAGTCGTGCCATCTCATCACCGGAACGCAGATGTGCACCTCCTCGGGGCGTCAGCCAGCCGGCCGCATCATCGAGGGACTGCCGCGCCCGGATCGCCGCCATGGCCATCGCCAGCCGGCCGCGAGTGGGCTCGGCGAAGTGCGCTGCCGTCGTGGCCACCACACCCACTCCGAACCGGGCCGCCAGGCCGGCGAGTGCGGCGTTGCGCTCGTCATCGATCGGGTCGCCGTGGTGAGTGAGTTCGACGCTCACCCGGTCGGTGCCGAATCGGTCCACCAGATCAGCCAGCGCACCAGCGGCCGCATCCGATCCACCGGTTGACAGGGCCTGTTGCACATGGCCTTTGCGGCATCCGGTCAGAACCTGCCAGTGCCCACCAGCGGCTTCGGTGAGAGCGTCATAGTCATAGCTTGGCTTGCCCTTCTCGCCGCCGGCCAGGTGTGCGGCGGCCAGTTGGCGAGACAGCCGCCGGTAGCCCTCCGGCCCGCGGGCCAGGATCAGCAGGTGCGGGCCGGGCGGATCGGGTGCTTGTGTACGAGGGGTGTTGCCCAGTGACAACTCGGCGCCGAAGACGGTGCGCATGCCCAGTTCGCGGGCCGCCTCGGCGAAGCGCACCACGCCGTAGAGCCCGTCGTGGTCGGTCAGTGCGATCGCCCGCAGGCTCAACCGCGCGGCTTCGGAGACCAGTTCCTCCGGCGTGCTGGCGCCGTCAAGGAAGCTGAACGCCGAATGGGCATGCAGTTCGGCGTAGGGCACCACCGAGCGAGGGCGCTCGGCACGGGGCGGCGGCTGGTATGCCTCGCGCTTGCGGGACCAGGCCGGGGCGTCACTGCCGTCGGGCTCCCGCGGACGGCCGTTGAGTACCCGCGCCATCTCGGCCCAGGTCGGCGGCCCGTCATCCCATCCCACTCGCGTATTATATCGAACATACGTTCGGTATAGGAATGGGCTCCGCAACCCCTACGCTGATGCGGTGAGCTCAGAACCCCAGACCCATCCCGCCGAACCACACGTCGGTGCGATCAACACCAAACTGAACGGGTTGCGCGCCGGAGTGCTCGGTGCCAATGACGGCATCGTCTCGGTGGCCGGCATCGTGGT
>JAQAZZ010000084.1:0-9739 GCA_032127075.1 Micrococcales bacterium
AGTGGCAGACCTGGCCACGTGGCGCAGTGAGCGAGACAACGACGCGGTGAAGCGCAGCCTCGACGAACTGCGCCGCGTGGCCCGCTCGACCGAGAACATCATGCCGGCCAGCATCGACCTGGCCCACGCCGGCGGCACCACCGGCGAATGGGCCGCCGTGCTGCGCGAGGAGTTCGGCGAATACCGGGCCCCGACGGGCGTCGGCTCGGCAACGGGCGCCGGTGGCGGTTCCGACGGTCTGCGGGCCGTGACCGAGCGGGTCAAGGCCATGGCCGGGGGGCCGCCTCGCCTCCTGGTGGCCAAGCCTGGGCTGGACGGACACTCAAACGGTGCCGAACAGATCGCGGTGGCGGCCCGCGATGCCGGCTTCGAGGTCATCTACCAGGGCATCCGACTCACGCCGGAGCAGATCGTCGCCGCCGCGGTCGCCGAAGACGTGCATGTCGTGGGGCTGTCGATCCTGTCCGGCTCGCACATGGAACTCGTGCCCGATGTCGTAGCGGGGCTGAAGGCCGCCGGCATGGACGATGTGCCTCTGGTGGTGGGCGGTATCATCCCGGACGGTGACGCCGCCAACCTGCGGGCCCACGGTGTGGCCGCGGTGTTCACCCCGAAGGACTACGATGCCACGACGATCATGGGCAAGATCGTCGATGCGATTCGCGCCGCCCACGGCCTGGACCCCGTCGCGGCCTGACTCGGGAGCCGGCACCCAAGCGCCCTGGGACAGGTGGAGTTCCCGCGGTTTCGGCATCGGTGGGTGGCGTTGGCCGTGCGCGTCGCCTCGTGTCCTGGTTGCCCTGACGGCCGTGGGGCGGGATCTCGCGACCGTGGGGTGTGGCCCAGCCGAGTGCGGTAGGCAAGGGTCATGACCGACGTGGCGGGGGACCTGCGCGTGAACCAGCAGGTGGTGATCCCCGCCGAGGAGTTGCGCTGGCGGTTCAGCCGCTCGTCGGGCCCCGGTGGGCAGGGGGTGAACACCACCGACTCGAGGGTGGAGGTGTCGTGGAACGCCGCCACCAGCGCCGCGTTGGCTGACGGCCGACGCCGCCGGATCCTCGAACGACTCGGCGACCGCCTTGTCGCCGGCACGATCACGGTAGTGGCAGCCGACAGCCGCAGCCAGTGGCAGAACCGTCGCACGGCCCGGCTCCGCCTGGCGCAGATCGTTGCCGCCGCGCTGGCGCCGCCGCCCCGCCCCCGGCGCGCAACGCGTCCGTCGCGTGGCTCAGTCGAGCGAAGGCTCGCAGCGAAGCAGCGCCGATCCGCGACGAAGGCCCGTCGCTCCCGTCCCGCGGTGGAGGAATGAGCGACCGCCCCGGCGTCGCGGTGGGTGTCCGGGACCACGGCGCGCAGGCCTCGTTGTGGGGATCGGTGACGGTGCGTCGGCCTCCGGGGCCATAGCCGAGCGCTGAGGCCCCGGCCGGGAGATGCCTCGGCCACCCACGGCGTGGGTGTCCGCATGGCGGATGGTTGTGGGCGTGGGCGGCGGGGCTGCGGTTCCATGAGGGGGTGACACTGGGGCCGGTGCGACCACGGCCGGGTACACCGCCCGATACAGCCGGAGCAGAAGTGCGGCCATTCCCTCCGCTGGACTACCCCTGGTCCATTGCCCGTGCCCCGATGGTGGTCGCGGCAGGCCGCTCAGGGCGTGCGGCGGCTGTCGCCACGACGGTTCGGCGCATCCCGCTCCCGGTGCCAGATCCGGCGATCGCTGAGACGCGGGACCGCTCGCAGATCGATGAGGCACTCGGTGTCGTCGGGGGTCAGCCGGCGGCTGGGCGGATCGCGGTTGTGGCCGTGGGGTCCAACGCGTCTCCGGAGGTGTTGGTGGACAAGTTGGGAAGGTTCGGGGTGTCGACCGCGGTGGCCCTTCTGCCGTGCGAAGTCCGCGGGCTGGGTGTGGGTCACTCCGCGCATGTGAGCCCCAGGGGCTACATCGCGGCGGCGCCGTTCGCGGCCGCCGGGTCGGCACGGCTGATGCTGCTGCTCCTGACGCCGGAGCAGTTGGACGCTGTCGACGCCACGGAGCCGAACTACCGCAGAAGGTGTTTGGACGACACGGCGCATCGCGTGACCAGTGGTGGGCAGGCGGTCACCGGGGTCTGGATCTATGAGTCTGCTTGGGGTGTTCTGGCGGGTAGCAGCGGGCCCGTTGCCCTCCAAAGCCAGCAGACGCTGCACCACTCGGTGGCCCAGCGGGACCCGGGGTTCGCGCGCCACGCACGAGGCCGGACTCCGGAGCAGTTGGTGCAGCGGTTGAGCAGCCCCCAGATCCGGGATGAGTTGCGGGACAGCTGGAGCACGTCGCTGAGCATGGCGTCTGGACTCGCACTCGTGGGCTGATCGGCGGCGCCGGGTGGTCCAGGCAGGAGCCCGGGCACTCGCATCGTGGTCGCGGACTATGGAGGTGGCTACGGTGGCAGGCCGCGGCCCACCTCGGTGCGAACCCTTGGCCTCGGGCCGCTCAGGTGCAGCGGCTGCGGTTCCGTCGGGCTTCAGCTGTGGCAGGATCCGCCCGCACCCGGCCGAGTCACGTGGCCCGCGCCACGAGGCTGGAGCAGGAGGCGTGGCGGGCCAGGGCGCTGGCGATGGACCCCACCCGGACGCTCTTCAGGTCCGATAGGCCGCGGGAGCCGTGCACGACCAAGTCGGCATCGATGCCCTTTATGGCGTCGAAGACGATGTCGCGGACGTGGAAGAAGACGTCGAACTCGCCGGGCACACCCACCTTCCTGGTGACCGACGCGGGCGCGTCGCCCAGCCGCTCGACCGCGGCCGCCGCCGCCGCGCCGGGATCGATTCCGGGCTCGGCGACTGCCAGCACGGTCACGTCGCAGGAGCCGACCCACGGCATCGAGATCAGAGCGTCGATGGCCGCATCGGAGTCGGCGGATGAGTCGGCGCACACCAGGACCCGGCGCGCCGGCCGGCCGTGGCGGGCGATCAGCACCGGCGCGGGCAGGGCGTGGATCAACCACTCCGTGGTGCTTCCCACATGCAGCGCCTTCCACAGCCCCCGGCCCCGTGGACCCACGACCATGAGTGCCCCCTCCGCCTGGCCCAGGACCTTGCGGGGGTCGCCGACGGCCGCGAGGTGCTCCACGGCGGCGGCGTCGGTCTCGGCGAACACCGGGCGCGGATGGGGCGGCTCCCAGGGATGCAGCGATTCCTCGGCGGGCGTGGGTACGTGGTCGGAGGGCTTGGGGAGGGCCGTGATGACTTTGATGGTCCACCCCGACCAGGTCTGCTCGGTGAGCCACAGCCACGCCGCATCGGCTCCCGCGGACTCGTCATCGGCGAAGATCACTACCTGATCGCTTGGTTCCACTGCCGGTCACCCTTCGCTGCGCCCCTAGGACCACCTTTGCAGAACGACGGTCTCTGTTTCAGGTTCGGTATCGGGTTCGCGCAACTACCGGCCGCAACGCGGGGGTGCGGCGTTGCCCGTTTCGACGTTACCCGCCAGTAGGGGGTGACATCCGCGGCAGAACTGGGGGAGTGTGGGGATGCAGGTTCGCGAAGGACTACCGAAGGGCACGAAGAACATATGGAGCGCAAGGCATCGATGGCAAGCAACGACCACTCGGATCCGGCCGAGTCCGTCCACTTCGACCTGGGTGTCGATGAACTGGCATCCGGCCCGGAGATTGACCAGATGCACGACCCGTGGTCTCCCGGCCCCTCGCCCGAGGCCGCGCTACATTCGCAGGTTCCGATGCAGATGCCGGAGCGCGACCTCACCCCGTGGGCGGATTCGCTGCAACTGCCGGGGATGTGAGCCTGGGCGCTGACCCGGATCAGAACAGGCGCATGCCCTCGTCGGTGAGGCCGCGCATCTCGTCGTAGTCGAGCACCACACAGCGGATCCCGCGGTCCTGGGCCAGAGTCCTGGCCTGCGGCTTTATCTGCTGGGCGGCGAACACGCCGGCGACCGGGGACAACTGCGGATCGCGGTTGAGCAGATCCAGATATCGGGTGAGTTGCTCCACGCCGTCGATCTCACCGCGGCGCTTGATCTCCACGGCCGCGTAGTTGCCCTCATGGTCGCGGCAGAGCAGGTCAACGGGGCCGATCGCGGTGGGGTACTCCCGGCGCACGAGGCTCCACCCCCCGCCCAGGGGCTCCAGTCGGCCCGCCAACAGCGCCTGGAGATGGGCTTCGACGCCGTCCTTCTGCAGCCCGGGGTCCTCGCCCAACTCGTGCTCGGTGTCGTGCAGAATCTCCGCGACGCGGATCAGCAGCCGCTCGTCGCCCTTCCTGCTGGCAACCTGCCACTCGCCCACACCGCCGTCCGGCTCTGTCACCGAGCAAGGCGGGTTCATCCAGTTCAGCGGCTTGTAGGAGCCCTGCTCGCTGTGGATCAGCACCGAGCCGTCGCCCTTGAGCAGCAGCAGCCTGGTGGCCTCGGGCAGATGGGCGGAGAGCTTCCCGGAGTAGTCCACAGAGCACTTGGCGATCACGACACGCACCCCACGAGCCTACCTGGGCCGCTGGGGACGCCCTGGGGCCGATCCGGGGGAGAATCTGTGCGGCTCTCGGGCCGTGTGGGCACGCGATCCAGGCCCGAACAGCCGCAGAGGGAGGAGGGTTGCCCCGCCAGTCAGCGCTTGTGCAGGATCTCGGTGAGGCGCAGGACCAGATCGAGTGTCTTGGGGTGGCGGGCGAAACTGGTGAGGCTCACCGGAACGGCGAACCGCTCCCTGATGGTGGACTTGGCCCGGGCGAACTCGCGCAAGCCGTCGGCGCCGTGGATCCTGCCGAAGCCGGATTCTCCCACCCCGCCCCAGGGCAGATCCGCCACAGCGGCGTACATCAGCCAGGAGTTCATGCTCACCATCCCGACGCGCAGCCGGCCTGCCGCCCGCTCCATGCGTTCCCTGGAGCCGGAGAACACCGAAGCGCCCAGCCCGAAACCGGCAGCGTTCGAGCGGTCCACCGCCTCTTCGAGGTCGCGCACGCGGTTGACGACCACAGTGGGGCCGAACGTCTCTTCGACAACCGCCAGGGAGTCCTCGGGAACATCGGTGAGCACGATGGGCTCGATGACGCTGGTTCCCACCGCCGTCAGCCCCCCGACCACCGCTGTTGCGCCGCGGTCGAGGGCGTCCTGCACATGGGCCCGGACCACTTCGATCTGCGCCGGCATGGTGATGGGCCCGTAGCTGGCATCCCTTGCCGTGCCCGGCTTCAGCGCGCGCGCCTTCTCGGCGAGTTTCGCCACGAACTCGGCGTGGACCGCTTCATGGACATACACCCGCTCAACCCCGGCGCAGGTTTGCCCCGCATTGCTGAAAGCGCCGAAAGCCGTGGTGTCGACGGCTCTGTCTATATCGGCATCGTGATCGACCAGCACGGCGTCCTTGCCGCCGCACTCCAGCAGGACCGGCGTCAGGGAATCCGCGCACTGGGCCATAACCCGGCGCCCGGTGGGGGTGGAGCCGGTGAAAGAGATCTTGTCCACGCCGCTGCGGCACAACGCCACCCCCGTCTCACCGAATCCGGTCACGAGGCTGGCCACCGGCTGTTCCGGAACAGCCTCGCCAATGGCGTCCACCAGCCAGCGGCCGATGGCCGGGGTGAACTCCGACGGCTTGACTACCACGGCGTTGCCCGCCGCGAGGGCGTAGGCGATGGATCCCAGCGGGGTGAAGACGGGGTAGTTCCACGGTCCGATGACGCCCACCACACCCAGCGGCTGGTATTCGACCGCAGCGGCGTGGTTCAGCGTGAGCAGGGTGGGGCGGACCCGGTGCCGTTTGAGCACCTTCTCGGCGTTCAACGCCGCCCAGTGCACGTGCTCGACGCTGAGGACGATTTCGAGCAGGGCGTCGTCTATCGGCTTGCCGTTCTCGGCGTGCACCAGCTCCGCCAGTTCCCGGGCGCGCGTCACGAGGATTGACTTGAAGCGCAGCAGCCGCCTGCGACGCTCGGCGAAGCCGAGATCCGCCCACCAATGCGCCGCGATCCTGGCCGCGTCCACGGCCTCGGCCACATCGTCGGGACCCATGAGCGGGAACATGCCGATTTCCCGCCCATCGGCCGGGGAGAGGGAGGTGAACGTGTCGTGGGTGGTGGGCATGTTGCTCCTTCAACGCCGGTGTGGCCTCGCGGCTCCACCGTATGTCTGCCGATGCCATCCGCGCAGTAGCGTCGGCGATCCCTTGCAGCAGATCCACCGGAACGGGCGAAGAGGGGGCCTCCGGCTCATGGGCGGTGGCCCCGGCTGGGGTAATTTGCTCTCGGGCACCACTTCGGCCGCCCGTAGGACCGCAGCAAGGGGAGTCGCCGTGCGCATTACTGGGACCGGTCACGCGAGCCTGTTCTTGGAGACTTCTGCGGGGAGCATCCTGTGCGACCCGTGGGTGAATCCGGCGTACTTCGCGTCATGGTTCCCCTTCCCGGACAACTCCGGGTTGGACTGGCAGCGGATGGGCCAGTGCGACTTCCTCTACGTGTCGCACCTGCACCGGGACCACTTCGACGCGAAGAACCTCGCCGAGAATGTCCGCAAGGACACCACGGTGCTGTTCCCCGACTTCCCCACCGGATCGATGGAGAAGGAACTGCAGGACCTCGGCTTCAAGAACCTGGAGCGGCTGCCCAATGAGGAGGTCGTCGACTTCGGAAACGGCGTGAGCATCATGGTCCAGGCGATGACTGCCCCCACCGACGGTCCGTTGGGGGATTCCTCGATCTGGATCGACGACAACGGCCTGCGGGTGTTGAACCAGAACGACGCTCGGCCGCATGAGTTGTCGGCGTTCGCCCGGCTGGGGCATGTGCACGCCCACTTCCTGCAGTTCTCCGGCGCCATCTGGTACCCGATGGTCTACGACCTGCCCCCGGCTGCGAAGCGGGCGTTCGGCAAGCAGAAGCGGGAACGGCAGTTGGACCGGTCGCTGCGCTACATCGAGGACCTGAAGGCGAGTTGGGTGTTCCCGATGGCCGGTCCGCCGTGCTTCCTCGACGACGAGCTGTGGGGGTTGAACGACATCTTCGGCGACGAGGGGAACATCTTCCCCGACCAGCAGGTCTTCACCGACTTCATGGCCGACCAGGGCCACGACAACGGGGTGATCCTGCTGCCCGGTTCTGTGGCGGATCTGGAGTTGGACTCCCTCGAGGTGGACCATCCGGTGCCCGACGTGCGGGAGTTCTTCACTACCGACAGCAAGCGGGAGCATCTTGAGGCGTTCCGGGAGCGTCAGCGGGTCGTCATCGCCGCTGAACGGGAGTCCTGGTCGCATCCCGACATCGACGTGCTGGCGGTCATGCAGGAACGGTTCGAGCCGATCATGGAGCAGGCCGACCAGATCTCGCACGGGATCGGCGGGCCGGTGCTGTTCGAACTGACCGGGCCCAGCCCCGAGGCCGGCGACGCCCCGCCGGTGGTCGAGGAGATCGTCTTCGACTTCCCGGCCAGCAAGATCCGTCGGCCGCAGCCGCAGGACAAGCCGCGTTACAGGTTCCGCACCCAGCGCCGGCTTATCGAGCATCTGCTGTTCACCGAGGAGGAGGACTGGGTGAACCACCTGTTCCTTTCGGCCCGGTTCAGTGCCAAGAGGGTCGGCCAGTACAACGAGTTCGTCTACACGTTCTTCAAGTGCCTCACCGACGAGCGCGTCAACTACGTCGAGGGCTGGTATGCCGAGCAACAGCCCGACGCGGAGGACATCGAACTCGACGGGTGGGTCATGCAGCGCCGCTGCCCGCATCTGAAGGCCGATCTGACCCGCTTCGGCGAGGTCGACGGCGACACCCTGCAATGCCTGCTGCACGGGTGGCAGTTCGATCTGCCGTCGGGCAAGTGCCTGACCAGCGCCGGCCACGAGATCCGCGCCTCCCGCGTGGAGGAACCGCAACCCGCTGCGGCGGACTGACCGTCACCCCCCTGCCCCGAAGTGGCCCCTCCTACCGGCGTGTCGCGCGTGTTCTGGGGCCCTTTTGGGGCAGGTGTGTGGCTGTACCGGCGGGCCGCGTCAGGGGATCGGGTCGCGCTAGAAGATCGGGTCGCGTCTGACGTCGCGCTAGAAGATCGGGTCGCGTCTGACGTCGCGCTAGAAGATCGGGTCGCGTTGACGTCGCGCTAGGGGATCGGGTCGCGCTAGAAGATGCGGTAGCGCTCGCGGGACAGGAACCAGCCGTGGCCGCCGAGGTTGTAGCACTTCAAACCCTTGCGGCGACTCTTGCAGGTGAACGGCCCGACATCCCAGACCTTGCCGTACCGCAGCACGCGGCGGGCGTCCACCGCGTCGCTGACGCAGATGAACGCCGGACGCTTGCGCTTCCGCATGGCCATGCTGCCGGTTATGTCGCCGAAGTCGGGGCACTCGCCGGGTGGCGGTTCCCAGGAGCGCTCGAAGATGTCGCAGCGCAGCGACCACTTCCGCTTGGCTCTGATGGCCGTGCAGCGCATGTTGCCCGAAGGGGTCTTGAAGGACTTGAGCACCATCTTCGACCCGACCTCGTAATCCGCCGGGGTTCCGGCCGCGGGCGTCGGTGCGATGAGGAGGCCGAAGGCGAGCGTGGCGGCGCACAGGCCCGATCCGGCAAGCATCTGTGGGGACTTCATGAGGCCACCTCCCAGAGGCGATCACGAACCGTCACATCCACGGTACTGCGCACCGCGCCTGGTCGGCGGGTCGACCTGGTCTGCGACACTGGACCTCGTTGGGATCGCGGCCACTGGCCGCAAGTTCACCGGGTGCGGCGGGGTGTGCCGCGACGAGTCAGGAGGAACAGATGGCAGACATCAGCAGGATCGCCGTGATCGGCAACGGCACCGTGGGGACGGCCCTTGCCGGCTTGGCTGAAGGAGCAGGGATCGAGGTCATCGCTGCTGATGCCGAAGGAATCCCGGCACTGGACGGTTGCCAGTTGGTGATCGAGGCGGTGGCCGAGAAAGCGGGCGCGAAGCAGGATGTGCTGACCGAACTCGCCAAGTCCGCTGCCGAGGATGCTGTCCTGGTCACCACCACCTCCGCACTCGGGGTCACCGACCTCGCACTGGCTGCGGGCGTTCCTGCCCGACTGGTGGGGCTGAACCTGTCCCTGCCCGCCGATCAGCGCACGCTGGCCGAGGTGGTGCGTACACCGTTGGCCGCCGATTCGGCTGTCGCGGCGGTCGCGTCGTTCGCCGATGCCGTCGGCCGGACCGTGGCCGAGGTGGCAGACCGGCCCGGCTTCGTCACCACCCGGCTGCTCTACGGCTACCTGAACCACGCCGTCAGCATGGTGGAATCCGGCTACGCCACCGCCGAGGACGTCGATGCGGCCATGCGGTTCGGCTGCGGCTACCCCGTGGGCCCTGTCGCGGCAATCGACGCGATCGGCCTCGATGTGTTCGCCGACGCACTCACCGCCCTCTACGCCGCCACAGGGGAGCGGGTGCACGCACCGGCGCCGATGCTGAAGCAACTTGTCGCCGCCGGGCGGCTGGGGCAGAAGTCCGGCAGAGGCTTCTACACCTACGCCGGTCCCGGTTCCAGCGAGGTGGTGGCGGGCGAAGATGCCGCTGAATCCGCTGGTGCAGCCCCGCGCGAGGTGAACAGCGTGGGTGTGGTCGGCTCCGGCACCATGGCCACCGGCATCATCGAGGTCTTCGCGAAGTCCGGGTTCGAAGTGACCTTCGTCGCACGCGGCGAGGAGAAGGTACAGCGGGTCGTCGGCGCGCTCACCAAGTCGCTGGACAAGCAGGTGGCCAAGGGCCGCCTCGCCGAGCCCGACCGCGACGCCG
>JAQAZZ010000085.1:0-23939 GCA_032127075.1 Micrococcales bacterium
GGGGTATGGCGCTCTGTCCTCGTATTCCCTGTCCGCCACCAGGCCGTTGTCGCGGCCGATGTCCATGCCCGCGTAGGAGGTGAACATGAGCGGGACGGTGCGATCCATGCGGCCCGACCCTATCTGGGCGTCCCCCGCCCACAGGCTGATCCCCCCGCCGGAGCCCGGCTTGTTCTCGTCAGACTCGAAAAGCATCTTCACCGTTGTCCTGCCGGTGGGGATGGGTGAGTCGGACACAGCGCGGTACAACTCGACACCCAGGAACGAATAGGTGTGGTGCAGTCGGGACTCCCCGTCCACCCACAGCGCGAATCCGCCGATGAAGTCGGCGTTGGCCACCAGCACACCTTCGGCGCCGCCGTCGGGGATCTCGACGTCGGCTTCGATGGAGTAGGAGCGCCCGGAGATGCGGGGGGTCATCCCCCGTTGGATGTTCTGCACGCCGTCGGAGAACCGGAACCTGGTCTTGGTGGGCAGCGGGGGCAGGATCCCGTAGATCACCGACAGCCCGGCCATCAGCGGCAGAACGCGGTTGCGCTCCGCCTCCGCCCACCAAAGCTCCTGCAGCTCCTGCACCTTGGCCGGGTGGTCCGCCGCGACGTCGCGGGCCTGGGAGAAGTCAGTCGTCAGGTCGTACAACTCCCATCCGGTGTCGCGGTCGGGGTCCCAGTCGGAGTCGGGCCCGAACTTGCCCAGCGTCTCGGGAGAGACGTCCCACGGCAGCCGCTCGGGCCGCGACGCGGCCCACCACCCGTCGGAGTACATCGCCCGGGCACCGAACATCTCGAAGTACTGCGTGGTGTGCTGCTCGGGCGCTTCGGCGTCGCCGAAGGAGTACAGGAAGCTGGTGCCGTCCATGGGTTCCTGGTCTATCCCGTCGACCTTCTCCGGCTCGGGGATGCCCGCGGCCTCCAGGATGGTCGGCCCGACGTCGATGCAGTGGGTGAACTGGCTGCGGATTGTGGCGTCGGCGGGCACCCGCTTCGGCCAGGCCACGGCCATGGGATCGCGGTCGCCGCCGAGGTGGCTGGCGACCTGTTTGCCGAACTGGAAGGGAGTGTTCATGGCGTGGGCCCAAGCCGCCGCGATATGCGGCGCGGTGTGGATCCCGCCCAATTCCTCGATGCCGCCGTACTTCTCGATGAGCTCCAACTGCTGATCGGCATCGAGCACCAGGCCGTTGAGGAAGGTCAGTTCGTTGAAGGATCCGGTGATGGTGCCTTCCAGACTGGCGCCGTTGTCCCCCCAGATGTAGAAGATCAGTGTGTTGTCGAGGTCCCCCAGACGCTCTACTTCGTCGAGAAGCCGACCCACGTTCCAGTCGGCGTTCTCCTGGTAGCCGGCGTACACCTCCGCCTGGCGGACGTAGAGCTTCTTCTGCGCCTCGGTGAGCGAATCCCAGGCGGGGAACATGTCGGGACGCGGGGTGAGCTCCGTGTCCGGGGGGATGATGCCGAGTTCCTTCTGCCGCGCGAACGTCTGCTCCCGCATCACATCCCAGCCCTCGTCGAACTTGCCCTTGTAGCGGTCGGCCCACTCGGGGGCGACGTGATGCGGCGCATGGGCGCAGCCGGTGGAGTAGAACATCATCCACGGCTTGTCGTCGTCCTGGGCGCGCACGGCGCGCAGCCATTCGATGGACTTGTCGCTGATGTCGTCGGGAAAGTAGTACTGCTGTCCGTCCTTGCCCTCCGGCACGCCCAGTGTCCAGTCGTCCATGGTGATGATCGGGTCGTACTGGCCGGCAGCCCCGGACAGGAACCCCCACCAATGGTCGAAGCCCCAGGACTTGGGCCAGTGGTCGAAGGGGCCCGCGGCGCCCTGCACGTTGTCGGGGGTCAGGTGCCATTTGCCGAACCCGCCGGTCACGTAGCCGTTCTCCTTCAGGATGCGGGGGAAAGCGGCGCACGACCGTGGCTTCGCGGCGGTGTAGCCGGGGAACGGGCCCGGATACTCCGCGATGGACCCGAAACCAACCCGGTGCTGGTTGCGCCCGGTGAGCAGAGCGGCACGCGTGGGGGAGCAGACGGCCGTGACGTGGAACCGGTTGTAGGTGACGCCCATCTGCTGGACGCGGGTGAAGTTCGGCGTGGCCACCGGTCCGCCGAACGAGTCGATCGAGCCGAAGCCGGCGTCGTCGATGAGGATCACCAGGACGTTCGGCGCGTCGGCGGGGGCATGGGCGCCGGGGATCATGCTCCAGTCGGCAACGGAGTCGCGCAGCGTCCGGCCCGCGACACCGCCGAACTCGCGATCCGGGATGGGCAGCACGGTCCGGTCGGGGGTGAACTTGCCGGACGCCTCCGCCAGCGAGTCCTGTAGATCCCGCAGCCCGGTGCCTTCCATGGTGACCGCCGACAGCGCCGGCGTGCCGGACATCGCACGCTCGGCGGGCAGGCGGTGCCGGGAATCGACGATGGCGATGACGAGGGCGCCGCCCGGCGGGAGTTTGTCGGCCATCGCCTGCTGCAGGCCGGAATCGACCTTGCGCTTGGCGAACTTGCCCATCAGCGCGCCGGCGGCTCCGCCGACGACCGCTGAGGCGAGCATGGGCGGTGAGAACAGCCCCACGAGGACGCCCACACCCCCGCCCCAGCCCAGGCCTCTGCGTCCCATCCTGTCTGCTGTGTGGGCGACCCGGATGTCACCGGCTTCGTCGTGGTCGACCAGGATCACCCCGTCGGAGGCGATCGAACCCTCCCCGACCAGGCCAACCAGCCTGTCGAAGTCGGCACCTGCGGCGGCCGCGTCGGCGTATGGCGCCAGGATGAGGTCGTGGGTCTCGGACATGCTGGGCGCTCCTTCCCCGCGCTGTCTGGTTGATGGCCTCAGCCATCAACCACCAGACTTCTACGAATGAGCCCTACGTACCTCACCCGCGGCGGGTGAATCCCCCGGGAGCCTCGGCGCCGGGGTCGCGGCGGCCCTTCCGGCGCCACGGCTACGGCCCTGCCGCTGCCTCGGGACGTCGGGACGTCGGGACGTCGGGGCGTCAGGACCTCGGGGCCTCGTGGCCTCGGGGCCTCGGTTGCGGGCTGCCCGGGTCGCCGATCTGGGCGTTCGTTGCGATCAGGCACAACCTCCTGATGCTGACTCCGCTATCGTCCGGACAAAGCTATGTTGCAGGGCGCACAGCGGCCGGAGCCCGCGGCCGCCAGCAAGGAATTCCCGCCGTCGTGCTCGAGTGAGACAATGAGTCCCGGAAAGGACCGCCATGACCGAAACCGATGCAACGCAGGATGAGGTTGAGCTGGGCCCCGTCGACTACCTCGTCGTGGAATACGCCGACGGCGAGCCCACAGGTGAGGCGATGCCCTACCTGCTGGACCTGGTCGATCGGGGTCTGATCCGAATCCTCGATGTGGCGCTGCTGGCCAAGGACGCAGACGGTTCCGTGGCCGCGGTGTCTTTCGGGGACCTGTCGCTGGGAGGTGCGGGGGAGCTGTCTGTCTTCGACGGCGCCGCCACCGGAATCCTGGACGATTCCGATCTCGCCGAAGCCGGCTTGGCGCTCACGCCGGGTGCATTGGGCGCGATCCTGGTCTACGAGAACAGTTGGGCCGCAGGCTTCGCCAACGCCTTGCGCCGCGCCGGGGCCCAACTTGTCGCTCAGGGTCGTATCCCGGTCAACGCAATGCTGGCTGCACTGGAAGCTGAAGAGGAAGAGGAGGACAGCTGATGCCTGGTCTCATTCGAGGAGTAGCCCGTACCGCTGCCATCGCCGGAACGGCCACCGCAGTATCCAATCGGGTTTCACGGCGGCAGTACGGGCGCTGGGAGCAGCAAGCGCAGCAGCAGGCGCCGCCGCCGCAGCCGGCCCCCGCCGCCTACGCTGAGCCCGCACCGCCAGCCGCGGAGAGCATGGACGACAAGATCGCCCAGCTCAAGCAGCTCGGGGAGTTGCACGCGGCCGGAGTGCTGACCGACGAGGAGTTCGCGGCACAGAAGGCCAAACTGCTCGGCTGAAGCGGCCCGCGTCCCCCTGCGTCTCAGCGAGGTGCCCCTGCCGTCGCCCAACCCAGCCGCCGGCGGCCTAGGGTGGGGGTATGACGGACGAGAACGGCAAAGGTATGAGCCGCAAGCAAGGCCCCTCGGGCGGCAGCCCGGTGTACGGCCTGGGTGTCATCGGGGCCTGGGTGTATTTCTGGAAGCATTCCGACACTCCACGTGATCGCGGGCTGGGTCTTCTCAAGGGCATGGTCTGGCCGGCTTTCCTGGTGTACGCGGCGTTCTCGGCCGTGTCGGGACAGTCATCTGCGGAGCAAGTCGGCGACTCCTACGAGATCTGACCTCGTTCAACCGGACGTGATGCGGCCTCGTGCACTGTCGCAGGGGGAGCAGACCAGATCAGCAGCGCGGACTGGTGACTCCGCATCAGGGCGCCAAGCCACTCGTCGCGAGGACCGATGCGCCCCCGTTCAGGCGGCTGGCTCGGCCAGCGCGCGCGGCAACGAAGATCCTGACGCCTGCTCATCAACAGCAACATCATGGCTTCACGACAGCGGGATGGACCCGGCAGGAGGACGCTGATGGCGCGCAGAATCGGCCGGGCGATGGCGGCACTGCTCGTCGGCGTGCTGGCTCTGGGCCTTGTCTGGCTGATCGGCATGCGGAAGAAGGACTCGGTCGTGGTCCGGATGCAGCGGCGGATCAACCGGAGGGTGTTCAACCCCCGGCAGATGCAGACCGCCGGGACCCCCGGCGCCTACGCCGCAGTGGTACGCCATGTCGGGCGGACATCGGGTCGCTCCTACGAGACCCCGGTCGGTGCAGCGGCCACCGAGGACGGTTTTGTCATCGCGCTGGTCTACGGGGCAGGATCGGACTGGCTGAAGAACGTCCTGGCCGCCCAGAGTGCTGAGATCGTCCACCAAGGTCGCACCCATCAGGTGGGTCGGCCGCGGGTGGTCCCGCTGGCCGAGGCGATCGATGATTTCCCCCCGGCAGAGCGGCGCAGCCTGCGATTGGTCGGCGTCCAGCAGTGTCTGCGTGTGCGGACCGCAGCGGCAGACTGAGCGGTTGCCGTGGTCGGTCATGCTGTGGCAGCGATGGCTGCGTGGCGGGTTGTGGCGCTGGCCGCGACGGCGATGGTCGCGTTCGCGTCGAACTCGGTTCTGAACCGCTTCGCGTTGGACGAGGGTTCGATCGACGCCGCCACGTTCTCGACGATCCGGATCAGCTCCGGGGCGCTGCTGTTGGTGCTTCTGGTCGCCGTGCGGAAGGGCCCCGCAGTTCGACTGCACAGCCGCCGGGCGTGGATTTCGGCGGCCATGCTGTTCGGCTACGCATCGGCGTTCTCCTTCGCCTACCTGCGGATCGGCGCCGGGGCGGGGGCGCTGCTGCTGTTCGGTGTGGTGCAGATCGTGATGTACAGCCACGCGATCGCGAGGGGCGAGCGACCGGGTTGGGCGGGTTGGGTGGGCCTGGCCATGGCGGCTGCGGGCATCGTGGCGCTCGTGGCGCCAGGGGCCACCGCGCCCGACCCCGTCGGGGCGGCGTTGATGGTGGTCGCCGGTCTGGCCTGGGCCGGCTACACACTGCGGGGCCGCGGTGCGAGCGATCCGATCGGTACGACGGCCGCGAACTTCGTGCTGGCCGTGCCTTTCGCCTTGGCGCTGCAGGCGATCGTCGCAATCGGGTCCCGCTCCACCGTGCAGGTCGAACCTGCAGGTGTGGCCGCCGCGGTGATGTCGGGTGCAGTGGCCTCCGCGCTCGGCTACACCGTCTGGTACGCGGTGCTGCCGAGGTTGACCGGGATCCAGGCCGGGATCATCCAACTCGCGCCTGCCCCTCTGGCCGTGTTCGGTGGTGTGCTGCTGTTGGGTGAGGCGTTGACGCTGCGCGTGGTCGCCGCGTCGGTGCTGGTTCTGTCCGGTGTCGCGGCTGGCGTGGTTGCCTCGCAGCGGTCCAAGCCGCGGGGACGGGCGGCGGAAGCAGCGGGAGGGGCCTAGCCGGGCGACGCACCGGTTGCTCCTATCCAGAGCCGTTCGAATCCGCACCCGGCGGCGGCCACGGTTCAGGTACAGCAGCCCGACAGCCCAACAGCCCGACAGCCCGACAGCCCGACAGCCCGACAGCCCGACAGCCCGACAGCCCGACAGCCCGACAGCGCGCTGCGCCTGCCCGGCCGCCCGACAGCGCGCTGCGCCTGCCCGGCCGCGCGCTTCACCTGCCCTGGACCCATCCCACCTCGTGAGCCCGGCGGCGCTGTGACGCTGCGCGGGGCCCGCCATTCAGACGCGTCGGCACCGGCTGCTCGACGACGGGGCAACATGGTCCGCAAGCGGTGTATCGCTCAGGCGCGACAGCATGCGGAGTGGGGTTGCTCGCGGGGCGAGGAGGAAGGGGTTCCACATGGCGGTGGTTGTCCTGCAGCATGTCGAAATCGAGGGTCCGGGCCGGATCGCGGCAGCCGTGCGGCGCGGGGGCCGGTCGATGAGCGTCGTGCGCGGCTATGAGGGTGAGGCCGTGCCCGTTGCGCCGGACGGGATCGACGGGCTGGTGGTGATGGGCGGTCCGATGGGCGCGGGTGACGCCGACGCCCACCCGCACCTGCTCGCCGAACAGCGGTTGATCACCGCCTGCCTGGCGGCGGGCACCCCGGTGCTCGGCATCTGCCTCGGCTCGCAACTTCTCGCGGCCGCCCTCGGAGCTCGCGTGGCGCCGGGGACGCAAATCGAACTGGGGTGGCTCCCGGTCACGCTTTCGCCCGCTGCCGCGGCGGACCCGGTGTTCGCCGGTTTGCCCCCCGCGTTCGATCCCCTGCACTGGCACGGGGACCTGTTCGACCTGCCGGACGGCGCGGTGTCCCTGGCGGCATCCGCGCAGACACCAGTACAGGCGTTCCGGTACGGCCGCACGGCGTACGGGATGCTCTTTCACCTCGAAGCGGAGCAACAGCAGGTGGCGGCCATGGCGGCGCAGTTCCCGCAGGACCTCGCCGAGGCCGGGGTAGCCCTGTCGGAGCTGTCTGACGCACGCCGTCCTGCAGCCATCCGCCGCATCGCCGACACCGTCTTCGACCGGTGGGTGGCGCTGCTCGCCTGAAATCACCCTCAGGATGCCGGGTGCCCGACCCCGCAACCTGCCCCAAGATGGCCCCAATCTGCGCGCGACACGCGGCGCAGAGGGGCCATCTTGGGGCAGGTTGGTGGCCCGGTGCGAGCGGCGTGGGGCAGGGAACTGGTGCTGCAGCTGCGGCGCGCGGCGGAAGGGTTGCGGCCGTTGACCTCGACGGCCGGACAACAGAGCCTGCATCTTCTCCGCGACGAGTAATCGTGCGTTCTGGCCGGGTACTCGTGCCGCTCGGCCGTGGCGCCTTCGCGCCGACTGGCGCAGCAGACGGGGCCGACGCACGTATCTTGGAGAGCATCCGTTCCATCCTCTGGCTGTTGACAGCCCGCCCTGCTCGCACTGGGCGGAGCATGTGGCAGGTCGATGTGTGAGGCGGCCGGGCACGAGGAGGACGCATGCCGATGTTCATGGACCGCCACTACGTCGAAGGGGCGACTGCGCACACTGTCGCGACCGCGCACTTGGCGGACCTGGGTGTGCAGGACCGTTTCGGAGTCAAGTTCCTGACGTACTGGTTCGACGAGGATCGGTCAACCGCGTTCTGCCTGGCCGAATCGCCGGACGAGGACACAATCCGGCGGGCGCACAACGAGGCCCATGGGCTGGTGCCCCACGAAATCGCGCGGGTGGATCCCGCGGTGGTTGATGCCTTCCTGGGGCGGGTATCCGACCCGGTCCCGACGGATCAAGGGCAGGCCGATGACGGGATCGACCCGGCCTTTCGGGCGATCATGTTCACCGACCTGAAGGACTCCACGCTGATGACGTCGCGTCTGGGCGATTCCCGCGCCCTGCACCTGCTCCACGTGAGCAACGTCCTGACCCGCCGCGCCCTGGGTTCCTTCGGCGGGCGGGAGATCAAGCACACCGGCGATGGCATCATGGCGAGTTTCCGGTCCGCCGCCGATTCCGTGGCATGTGCGGTGTCGGTGCAGCGGGCGATGGCGGACCACAACCGTCGCGAGCCCGAGGATGATCTACTGCTGCGGATCGGGCTGCATGCGGGGGAGCCAATCGAGGAGCGGGGCGATCTGTTCGGCAACGCCGTTCAACTCGCCGCCCGGCTCTGCGCCGCGGCCGGGCCGGCCGAAGTCCTCGTCTCGGACACGATCCGGGAGTTGTGCCCGGATCCGGAGGTGGCCTTCGAGGACCGCGGGACGGCGGAGTTGAAGGGGATCCCCGAGGCGGTGCAAGTCTTCGCCGCGCTGTGGGCCGAGTCCCAGTGACGGAGGGCGGGCCGCGCCGCGGCCGGTCGTCTCAACTCCCCGCGCGGTCCAGCAGGTCGGTCAAGATACGTTCGTAGCGTGGCCTATCCACGTTCCAAGAGCCGACATGTTCAGCCGACGGGAACACCTCGTACACCACAGTGCCGGGGTGGGCGGCGTTCACGGCGTCGGCGTAGGTGCGAGTGATCCGCGGATCGACCGTCTCGTCCGCCCCTCCCTGGATCACCGCGGTCGGCACATCGAATTGCGCGGCCGCCGCGGTGTAGTCCGTAGCCGAGTAGTCGGCGCCGAAGCGCAACTCCGCCAGCCACTTGCCCAGCTCCACGACGAAGCCCGGCAGCCCCATCTCGTCGGCTTCCAACTGGATCTGCTGCGGGACGCTGGCGATCGGGGTGTCCAGGAACATCCCCGTCACGCTGTCCGCCACATCGGAGTTGGCCATGAACGACAGTGCGATCCCCCCGCCCATGCTGTAGCCGACGAGGATCAACTGTTCGGCACCTTGGTCGAGTGCGTACCGTGCCGCTGCCTGCAGGTCCAGCCACTCGTCGGAGCCGAAGTGGACGTACCCGTTGCCGGCCGGGGCTCCCTCATCGTTGCGGTAGGTGATGGCGAGGGTGGGATACCCCTCGTCGGCTGTCGTGGACAGCGTCCGAAGCGACTCCGCCCTCTCGCCGTTGCGGCCGTGGATGAAGATCACCCACGTCTTCTTGTCGCCGGGCACGAACCACGCGGGCGCCGGTCCGAGCGGCGTGTCGATGACGACATCGCGATAGTCCAAGCCGAGGCCGGCCTCCGGATCCCGGTAGAAGAAGTCGCCGTCGAACCGGCCGCGCTGGCCCGCCGAGAGTGCCGGCGGTGACTGCTGCTCGCCGATGGCTCGGCTTCCGGTGCCGGAGGCCTGCGGGTCGGAGGTCTGGGTCCAGCCGCCGTCCGCGGCGGACAGCGCCAGCAAGCCCTGATCGATCCAACCGGAGTAGCCCGCGTCGTAGGTGTACTCCACCCGGCCATCAGCCACCGAATTGACGATGAGGTCAGGCTCGGCCGGGGAGTGCTCGCTCCTCATGGCATCGCCCAGCAGGCCGGACACGTACCAACCCGTCCCGAGGATCGCGGCCAGCAGCACACCACCCGCAACGCCGAGGGCTATCCACGGCCACCGCCGCGTCCTGTGCCGGGTCTGACTGTCCTTCCGTGCTGATGGCAGTTCCGTCTTCGTCCCCATACCTCCATACTGCTCCCGCGAGCGGGCGGTCCTCGAGGCGGACCACATGCCGGGTAGCGGATCACACTCGCCGCGGGCATCCGGGCATCCGGGCATCCGGGCATCCGGGCCTCGGCACCGCGCGACAGCGGCGCAGGCACCAAGATGGGGCAATGGGCATCACCGTAGCCGTCACAGGTCCAACCGGCGAGATCGGCAAGTCGGTCGTCGATGCGCTCGAGAGCGAGCCGGATGTCGATCGGATCATCGGGATGGCCAGACGACCCTTCGACACCGTCGCGGCGGGCTGGGTCAAGACCGAGTACCGGCAAGGCGACATCCTCGACCCCGCCGCCGTCGCCGACCTGATCGTCGAGGCCGACGTGGTCGTGCATCTGGCCTACGTCATCATGGGCTCCCACGAGGAGGCGGAAAGGATCAACCTGGCCGGATCGCGCAACGTCTTCGAAGCAGTGGTGGCCGCGCCGCGCACTCGTCGGCTGGTGTACACGTCGTCGGTGGCGGCCTACGGCTATCACCGCGACAACCCGTCGCCGATCACAGAAGATGTTGCGCCCCGCGGGTCGGACGAGCACTACTACTCCCGGCAGAAGGCGCAGACCGAGGCCCTCTTGACCGACATCACCGGCGGAACCGAGCTCGAGGTCTACGTCTTGCGGCCGTGCATCGTCGCAGGGCCGCGGGCGACCGCACTCGCCGATTTTATGCCCTGGAACAGGCTTGCCGATCGGCTTTCCGGTTTCACCCGGGGAGCCGCTGCCGCGCTGCCACTGCCACGGCCGCTGGTTCCCGACCCAGGGGTCCGGGTGCAACTGGTCCACCAGGACGATGTCGCCGCGGCCATAGCCGCTGCGGCTCTGGGCCGCGGCTCACCCGGCGCCTACAACCTGGCCGGCGACGGCGAGGTCTCCTTCAGCGACATCCTCGAGGCCGTCGGCGCTCGCGGGGTCCGGGTGCCGCAGGCGCTGGCGGTCCTAGCCGCCACCATCGTTGCCCACACCCCCCGGGTACCGGCCGTGGCCGAATGGGTCCAGGTCGGCCGGACATCGGTCGTCATGGACACCGGCAAGGCCAAGCGCGAACTCGGTTGGCGGCCCCGCTACCGTGCCGATCAGACGTTGGCCACCATGGCCGCGGCCACCCGCAGGCGCTAGAACTTGTCGCGCCGTGCCTTCACCCGGTTGCCCTTCAGCCGGGTCCGGTTGAGTGCGGTGATCACCTCGCGTGCCGCTCCCGAAGGCACTTCCACGATGGCGAAGCGGTCGGACACCTGGATCGAGCCGATATCGCGCCCAGACAGGCCAGTCTCGTTTGCGATGGCGCCGACGAGGTCTTGCGGGCGCACCCCGGCGTCGCGACCGGCCGAGACGAAGACGCGTTCGACACCCTTGGACCCTCGCCTGGGACCCGGCCTTCCGGCCGCGCGGCCGTCCGCGCCACCCGGAGCGCCCCGTTCCCTGCGGGGCTTGCGGTCGGCCCGGTCTTTGGTGGTACGGCCCTGCGGGCGGTCTCGGCGGCTTGACACTTCGGGCTGCGGGATGTCCTCACCTTCGGCCTCCGGCATGGAGTTCTTGTGTGCGAGCTTGATGGCCGCCAGACCCACCTGCACCACATCAAAATCGTCGGTCAACGAGTCGAACACCACGCGGTAGGCGTCGAGGTCATCATCGAGGCAGACCTCATACAGGGCGGCGCGGGTCAACTCCAGGCGCTTGGCGCGCAGTTCGGTGGAGGTGGGGATCTTCGCCACCTGGATCTTCTGTTTGAGCGCCCGCTCGATGGTCTTGAGCAGGCGCTGCTCCCGCGGTTCGGCGATGGTGATCGCCACGCCCTCGCGGCCGCCCCGGCCGACACGGCCGATCCGGTGCACGTAGGACTCCGGCGCGGAGGGGACGTCGAAGTTGACCACGTGGCTCAGGTGCTCGACGTCGAGTCCGCGCGCCGCGACGTCGGTGGCGACCAGCAGTTCGGCGTTGCCGCTGCGCAGGCGGCCCATGACCCGGTCCCGCTGCGGCTGGTCCATTCCCCCGTGCAGCCCTTCGGCCCGGTAGCCGCGCCCGTTGAGCGTCTCGGTGAGCTGGTCCACCTCGTCGCGGGTGCGGCAGAAGACAAGGGCCGCGGTGGGTGATTCGATGTCGAGGATTCGACCGAGGGCCGCCACCTTGTGGGCGCGCGAGACGATGTACGCTGCCTGACGGATCCGCGGTTCCTCCCCTTCGGTGGTCACCTCGCGGGCGATCTCGATGCGGACCGGATCGTTCAGGTGCGCCCCGGCGATCGCTTGGATCCGTTTGGGCATCGTGGCGGAGAACAACACGGTCTGCCGCTGCGCGGGTGCTTCGCCGAGGATCTCCTCCAGGTCCTCGGCGAAGCCCATGTCCAGCATCTCGTCAGCCTCGTCGAGGACCACGGTGGCAACGTCGTCGAGGTTCAGGGTTCCTCGGCGCAGGTGGTCCAGCGCGCGTCCCGGTGTCGCCACGACCACGTCAACACCGCGCTTCAATTCGCTGATCTGCCGCCCGATCGGCTGTCCGCCGTAGATGGGCAGCGTCCGGACGTCGAAGGCTCGGCCGTACCGGTGCAGGGCGGATGAGACCTGCATGCACAACTCCCGGGTGGGAACCAGCACGAGCGCGGTGGGGGTGCGTCCGCGCTGCCCTTCGGGCAACCGGTTCAACAACGGCAGCGCGAAGGCTGCGGTCTTGCCGGTGCCCGTTGCCGCCTGACCGAGGAGGTCGCGCCCTGCCAGCATGTGGGGGATCGCCTCGGCCTGGATCGGGGTGGGGGCTTCGTAGCCCAGTTCCCGGAGTGTGGCGGTCAGTTCGCCGCGCAGGGCGAGTCCGGCGAAGTCCCCTTCGGGGGAGTTGTCGGGGCTGGTGGTCATCGGTCGGCTTCCTCTCCGCCGTTCAGCGGGACGTCGGTGAACCGTCCCGGCGTTCCGGGCGGTTGGGTCGGTTCGGCGCAGTTGGGGCGGCGCGCCCGGTCGGCGGGAGGCAGACCTCGGTGGGACTCGATCGGCGGCAACGGCCGGCCGGCCCGGTGGGACTCATCGAGAAGTCAAGCGTACGCCCAACCCCGGCGCACACCGAATCCTCGCGTTGGCCGGTTCTCGGGTCCCCCGGCGGACGAGCGGTTCAGCGTCTGCGCAGGCCGGGCTGGCGGGCAGCGGCGAGGAGGAACCTCGGGTTCCCCCACAGATAGCGGCGCCCCAACCTCACCGGCTCGGTCGCCAGTCGATAGGCCCACTCGGTTCCGCTTCGCTGCATCCACAGCGGCGCCTGCCGTTTCGTCCCGGCGAGGAAGTCGAAGGCGGCGCCAACCGCCAGGACGGTCGCCGGCACCGAGGCGGCGAGGTCGTGTGCGGCGAAGTCCTGTTTGGGTGTCCCCAGCCCGACCCAGACCATCGACGCGCCAGACTCGCGGATGCGGTCGGCCTGCTGCCGGGTCTGGCTCTGGTTCAACGGGCCGAAAGGGGGACTCTCCGCCCCCGCGATCCTCACCGCGGGCCACGACGTTGCGATCCCCTCACGCAGCGCGTCGAGGGTTTCGGCGCTGCCGCCCAGCAGGTAATGCCCGATCGGCAGCTGCTGCCGTTGGCAGCGCCGGAAGACCCCGGTCATGACATCGGGGCCGTAGACGCGCTGCCACACGGCTGCCAGATCGGGATACGCCCTGCGCCCCACCCAGGTCACCGGAACACCGTCGGAGAACGTGGCCGAGCCCGGGTCGGCGAGGACCGCGGCGTACTCCGGCTGGGTGTCCGCGATAGCCACGGAGTATGCGTTGGCGAAATGCACGGCCATCCCCGTCGTCGCGGCCACCGACCGCGCGCACAGCGCCGAGATCGCAACGTCGAGCGTTGCTACCCGGAACGGGACCGGACCAACCCGGCGGACGGGCAGGTCGAGGGGGGAGTCGGGATGGGCGGCCACGGGCATCCGCGCAGTCTAGGTGACTGCCGGATGGTGTGGCTGTCAGGCGCGACGGCGCCGCATGGCCGCGCCGTAGACGTCCAGCAGCCCCGACACCCAGCCGGCTTCGGCGAAGGTCTGGCGGAACACAGCCCGGCAGTGGCGCCGCAGCGTGTCGGCGGGGCGGTCCGCGAGGGCTTCTCGCAGTGCGTTCGTCCCGGTGAAGGTCCGGCCGCAGTCCCAGCGGGCCACCATCTCCGCTGCCGCCCCGCCAGTCCGCGCGATCAGGGGAAGGCCCGCCGCCAAGGCCTCGACGGCGGTGAGAGGGTAGGCCCCTTCGACATTGACGCCGGCGAAGACGGCTCCGTTGTACTGCGGCAGCAGGTCGCGGACTTCGGAGTTGGTCATACCCCCCAGGAACCGCACCGAACTCGGACTCGATCGTCGCATCGCCGTTTCCAGGGGACCGCTGCCGATCACATCCAGGCGATGCTCGGGGGGCCAGTTCCGCATGAGCCAGTCCCACCCCTTCTCCGGGGTGAGCCTTCCCACGGCGACCCAGGCGTCGCCCGCTTCCGGGGCGGTCCCCGCCGGCGGTTCCGGGATGCCGTTGGGCAGCAGCACCAATCGATCGGCGGGGGCGCCGTAGGTGGTGAAGAGAGTTCGGGCGCGATCCGACAGCACGATCACCGAGTCCGCCCGGGCAACCAGCGGATCAGCCGCCAGACCCCGACGGTTCCGGAACGCCAAGGGCAGCGACGCCGCAGCGGAGTCTCGGTAGCAGCGGTGGCGCACCCCTGCCCAACGGTCGCCATCGGGGCAGTCGGTGCAGGTGCGGCCGTCGCGGAGCAGCATGGCGTTGGCGCACACGCTCCGGTAGTTGTGCAGGGTCGCCACCAGCGGTCCGGTCCACCGGGGAAGCCATCGGGTCGAGAAGTTGGGGAACAGGTTGTGCACGTGCACGATGTCGGGATCCAGCTCCGCCAGCTCTGCGGTCGGGTCGGACCCCGCGCCGGTTCCCACATTCCACGCGGCCCGCACCGCCGACACCGGACCGCCCCGCTCGTCGTCGGAACGGTGGGCCACGACGGTTGCCTCGTGGCCCGCCTTCCGCAGCGCTGCCACCTGCTGATCCACCATGGTGTTCTCACCGCTGGGCTGTGCCGAGCGGTAGTAGCTGTGGACCAGCGCGATCCGCATTGCCCGTCAGCCCGTCCCGGCGCGGGCCGGCGGTTGGCAGTACGGACAGGTCGTCGGCACGCGGTGTTTCACGCCTCCAGCGCGGCGATGTCGGCGTCGACCATCAACCGGGCGAGGTCGGGGGTCAGTGTCTTGGCCTTCCATCCCAGGACCTTGTCCGCCTTCGTGGGGTCCCCGACGAGGTTGTCCACTTCGGTCGGGCGCAGGTAGCGCTCATCGACCCGCACGTGGTCGCGCCAGTCCAGGGAAGCGTGCTCGAAGGCGATCGTCAGGAAGTCCCGCACGGTGTAGCTGGTTCCGGTGGCGACGACGTAGTCATCCGGCTCGTCTGTTTGCAGGGTGAGGTGGATCGCCTCGACGTATTCCTTGGCGTACCCCCAGTCCCGGGCGGCGTCCAGATTGCCCAGCCAGATTTCGGATTGGACGCCGGCGGCGATGCGCGCGACGGCACGGGTGATCTTGCGGGTCACGAAGGTCTCGCCGCGCCGGGGAGACTCGTGGTTGAAGAGGATGCCGTTGCAGGCGAACAAGCCGTAGGCCTCGCGGTAGTTCCTCGTCATCCAGTAGCTGTAGAGCTTGGCCGCGCCGTAGGGGCTTCGCGGCTGGAACGGCGTGGTCTCCGTCTGCGGCGGCGGGGACGAGCCGTACATCTCGGAGCTGGAAGCCTGGTAGAAGCGGATTCCCGGATCGACCTGGCGCACCGCCTCTAGCAGGCGGGTTGTGCCCAGCCCGGTGACGTCGCCGGTGAACTCGGGTTCGTCGAACGACACCCGGACATGGCTCTGCGCCGCCAGGTTGTAGACCTCCCTGGGTCGGATCCGGTCTATGAGTGTCACCAGCCGGGAGCCGTCGGTGAGGTCGCCGTAGTGCAGGAACAGCCGCGCGTCCGGGTCGTGCGGATCGGTGTAGAGATGGTCGATCCGATGGGTGTTGAACGTCGATGCCCGCCGGATCAGCCCGTGGACCTCGTAACCCTTGGACAGCAGCAGTTCCGCGAGGTAGGAACCGTCCTGTCCGGTGATCCCGGTGATGAGGGCCCGCATCGAGTCGTCGCCCCCCGCCGCGGCGGAGGTCACCGCGCCCCCGAGCGGAGCAGGGCCAGCAGGTAGTCGCCGTAGCCGCTCTTGCGCAGCGGTTCGGCGAGGGCGGCGAGTTGCTGGTCGTCGATCCAGCCGTTGCGCCAGGCGATTTCCTCGAGGCAGTTGACCTTGGTGCCTTGCCGTTGCTCCAGGACGCGGACGTAGGTGCCGGCGTCGGCCAGCGATTCGAAGGTGCCGGTGTCCAGCCAGGCGGTGCCGCGGGGCAGCACCGTGACGGTGAGCCGGCCCTGGCGCAGGTACTCCTCGTTGACGGCGGTGATCTCCAGTTCGCCGCGGGCGCTGGGGGTGACGGATTTCGCGATGTCGACGACGCCGGGTTCGTAGAAATACAGTCCTGGGACGGCGAAGTGGCTCTTGGGCGTCGCGGGCTTCTCTTCGATGGACAGCACTCGGCCGTCGTCATCGAACTCCACGACCCCGTATTCGCGGGGGTTGGCCACCTGGTAGGCGAACACATGGCCGCCATCGACGTCGGAGAGGCCGCGCAGCTGAGTGCCCAGCCCGGTGCCGTGGAAGATGTTGTCGCCGAGGATGAGGGCGGCGTGGTCGCCGGCGAGGAAGTCCTCGCCGAGGATGAAGGCCTGCGCCAGCCCCTCGGGCCGCGGCTGCACCACGTACTCCAGGCGCACGCCCAAGTCGGCGCCGCCGCCGAGCAGCCGCCGGAAGGCGGGCTGGTCCTCGGGGGTGGTGATGATCAGGATCTCGCGGATCCCCGCGGCCATGAGGGTGCCCAGCGGGTAGTGGATCATCGGTTTGTCGAACACCGGCAGAATCTGCTTGCTGACGCCGCGGGTGATCGGCCACAGCCGGGATCCGGTGCCGCCCGCGAGCACTATGCCTTTCATCGGCACCGAGTGTATCTGCGGACCACTCCCGCTCGGGGACCCCGACCCGGAGCCGGCCGGGCCGGCCCGCGGCTATCCTGAGCGTGGATCGGCCGCGCGGGGCGGTTCCGCGGCGGAGAGGGTGTGCGATGAAGGTTCTGGTGACCGGGGGGGCCGGCTTCATCGGCTCGAACTTCGTGCGGCGGGCGCTGGGCGGGGCGTACCCGCAGTTGGTGGGAGCCCACATCACGGTGCTGGACAAGCTGACGTACGCGGGCAACCTCGCCAACCTCGCCCCCGTCGCCGACTCGCCGGGCTACGAGTTCGTCCACGGCGACATCTGCGACGGTGGCCTGCTGGCCGAGGTGATGCCGGGCCATGACGCGGTGGTGCACTTCGCGGCGGAATCGCATGTGGACCGCTCCATCACCGGCGCAGCCGACTTCGTGCTCACCAACGTGCTGGGCACCCAGAAGCTGCTCCAGGCGGCGCTGGAGGCCCGCGTGGGCAAGTTCGTGCATGTGTCCACCGACGAGGTGTACGGTTCCATCGACTCCGGGTCGTGGAGCGAGGACTTCCCGCTGCAGCCGAACTCGCCCTACTCGGCGTCCAAGGCCAGCTCCGACTTGGTGGCCCGTTCCTACCACCGCACCTTCGGGATGGATGTCTCCATCACCCGCTGCTCCAACAACTACGGCCCCTACCAGTACCCGGAGAAGGTCATCCCGCTGTTCGTCACCAACCTGATGGACGGACTCACAGTGCCGCTGTACGGCGACGGGCTGAACGTGCGCGACTGGTTGCATGTGGACGACCACTGCCGCGGCATCGCCCTGGTGCTGGAATCCGGCCGGGCCGGTGAGGTCTACAACATCGGCGGGGGCACCGAGCTCACCAACTCCGAACTCACCGGGCTGCTGCTCAAGGCCGCGGACGCGGACTGGAGCCGGGTGCAGCCGGTAGCCGACCGCAAGGGCCACGACCGCCGCTACTCGGTGGACATCGCCAAGATCTCAAGTGAACTCGGCTACAAGCCGGAGGTCCCCTTCGAGCAGGGGTTGCGCGACACGCTTGCCTGGTACCGCGACCAGCAGGACTGGTGGCGGCCGCTGAAGCAGGCGACGGCCGGCTGATGCGCTTGCTGGTGCTCGGCTGCCGCGGCCAACTCGGCTCGGACCTCATGGCTGTCATCGCTGCGGCGGGCCACACCGCCGACGGACTCGACTACCCCCAGGTGGACATCACCTCCCCCGACTCCGTGGCCGCTGCCCTCGACCGTTCCGGGCCCGACGTGGTGGTCAACGCCGCCGCCTACACGGCTGTGGACGCCGCCGAAGACGACGAGGAGGCCGCACTGGCGGTCAACGGGCACGGTCCCGCCGTCCTGGCCCGGCACATCGCCCGCCTCGCCGGGGTGAGGCTGATCCACATCAGCACCGACTACGTCTTCCCCGGCGACGCCGAAGAGCCCTACGCCGAGGACGACCCGACCGGCCCCCGCTCGGCCTACGGCCGCACCAAACTCGCCGGCGAACAGGCCGTTCTGGGTGAGTTGCCTGGACGCGGCTACGTGGTCCGCACCGCGTGGCTGTACGGGGAGCACGGCCACAACTTCGTCAAGACCATGCTGCGGCTCCAAGCCGAACGGGAGTCCGTCGCAGTGGTGGACGACCAGATCGGCCAGCCCACCTGGAGCCGCGACCTCGCCGAACAGATCGTGCGGCTCGCGTCTTCTGAGGCCCCCGCGGGTGTCTACCACGGCACAAACTCCGGATCCTGCAGCTGGTATGAGTTCACCAGGGAGATCTTCCGGCTCGCCGGGGCCGACCCCGAGAGGGTGCAGCCCACGACCACCGACGCCTTCCCGCGTCCCGCGCCGCGGCCCGCCTACAGCGTGCTCGGCCACGGCGCCTGGTCGCGGGTGGGCATCGAACCCATGCGGTCGTGGCGGGAGGCGGCAGCCGAAGGTGTCCCCCGCATCGAGCGCGCGATGCAACCCAGCCCGGACCGGTCCTAGCCGGCGCCCGCCAGCGAGCTGCGCTGCTCCACGCAATCAGCCATGGCGGGAAGCGCCCCCGAATCGCGGGCCTCGGCCAGGGTGGGTGCAGCGGTGTCCTTGGCCGACAGTCCCATCTCCTGCGGCGACAGGCCCCAGTCGATGCCCAGTTGCGGATCCAGCGGGTGGATCTCGTGCTCCCGCTGCGGCGCGTAGGGCTCGCTGCACAGGTAGGCGACGGTGCTGCCGTCCGCCAGCGAGGCGAAGCCGTGGCCCAAACCCTCCGACAGGTACACCGAACGCCGGTGGACATCGTCGAGCCCAACCGAGACCCACTTCCCGAACGTCGGCGAACCCACCCGGATATCGACGATCACGTCAAGAACGCTGCCGGACAGGCAGGTGACGTATTTCGCCTGCCCCGGCGGGACGTCGGCGAAGTGGATACCCCGGACTGTGCCGCGGGCCGACACCGAACAGTTGGCCTGGGCCAGATGAAGGGGGTGGCCGATGGCGTCGGTGAAGGGCTGCTCCTTGAACAGTTCCAAGAACAGGCCGCGGGAATCGCCGTGCAACTGCGGTGTCACCACCCACGCGCCTTCGATGTCGAGCGGTTCGATCCTCATTCGCCTATTGGACTACACCGCAGCGCCCCGTCGGCCGCCGCCCCACCGATCAGTAGGCGCCTTTCCCGGCGATGACGGCCTTCGCGGTCCGCAGCATGATGATCAGATCCAGTGAGATGCTCCAGTTCTCCACGTAGTAGAGGTCGAGCATCACCGCGTCTTTCCAGGCAAGGTCAGATCGGCCGGAGACCTGCCACAGACCCGTCATCCCCGGCTTGGCGAGAAGCCGCCTCGTCGCCACGTCGTCGTACAGCTCCACATCGTCCAACGGGTGCGGCCGGGGGCCGACCAGGCTCATCTCCCCGACCAGGACGTTGAACAGTTGCGGTAGCTCGTCGAGGGAGAACCGCCGCAGGAACTTCCCCACCCCGGTGATGCGTGGATCGTCCACCATCTTGAAGGCAGCGGAGTCCGATGCGCGCTGCTGCCGGAGTTCCGCCCGCTGCGCGTCAGCGCCCACGCTCATGGTCCGGAACTTCCAGCAGGAGAAGGTCGTGTCCGCCGCGCCGGCGCGGTTCTGCCGGAAGAAGACCGGTCCCGGGCTGGTGAGTTTGATCCCTGCCGCCATGAGCAGCATCGGCACCGCCAGCACCAGCAGCCCGACAGCCGACCCGACGACATCCATTGCCCGCTTCACGGTGCGGGCGGGTCCGGAGAATCGCGGCAGTTCCACCCGGACCAGCGTCAATCCCTGCACCGGTTCGATAGCCAGCCGGGGGCCGGCTATCTCCGCGATGGCGGGGCTGACCAGCAGCGACAACTCGGTGTCCTCCATCGCCCAGCCCAGGCGCCGTGGCCAGGTCGGGTCGGAGTGGTCCGCGGGTGCATACAGGAGCGTGTCCGCGGCGGCCTCCGCCGCGGCCTTCACCACCACGACCGGGTCCGGGTCGGTGTCCAATCCCAACGGCCACACGCCGACCTCGCCGAAGATGCCGCGGGACTTGGCCAACTGGTCGCCGATGACCTCCGCCTGCGAGGCGGGCGCCACCACGAACACGCGGTGCAGGGGGTGGCCCTCCCTGAGTCCGCGATGCAACCATGTGCGCATCAGGTTTCGGCCGATGAACAGCAGTACAATGCCGACCAGCGCCGTTCCCAGCAGCAGCGGCCGAGCCCGAACTGTACCCGTCGCGTACGCGATCGCTGCCGTGAAGCACAGTGTCCACAGGCTGGCCATGAGCACGCGGCGGTACTCTTCCGGCCCGTCACCGATGATCGCTGTTGCCCTGGTCTCCAAGTCCCACAGCATGATCGGCCATATCGTCACCAGCGCGACGATCAAGACCATGCGGGCGTTGTCGTCGAACAACGGCCAGGACGAACCCCAGCCCATGGCCACCCCGAAGCCGATCGCCGCTGCGATCATCAGGTAGTCCACCACTACCATCCGGCGCCGGTGCCGGGCCTCCTGCGGCCCCAGCCGGGCATTGTGGGTGAAGGTTGCGGCGGGTTCCATCTATCAGTCCTGGTCAGCGGCGAACCACCGGACCGTCCGCCGCAGACCGTCCTCCAGCATCGTCGTGGGTTCCCATCCCAGCGTTTCCCGCGCCAGGGTGATGTCAGGCTTGCGCTGTTGCGGGTCGTCCACGGGCAGCGGTTCGTGCACGATGGGCGCGGACTTGCCCACCAGGGACATCACCGAGTCGGCCAGTTCCTTCACCGAGGTCTCCTGGGGGTTGCCCAGGTTGATCGGCCCAGTGGTGTCGGAGTCGGTGCGCATCATCGCCAACAATCCGGAAACCATGTCGTCCACGTAGCAGAACGAACGGGTCTGCCTGCCGTCGCCGTAGAGGGTCAACGGCTGATCGGACAGCGCTTGCACGATGAAGTTGCTGACCACCCGGCCATCGTCGGGGCGCATCCGGGGACCGTACGTGTTGAAGATGCGCACCACCTTGACCGCCATGTCGTGCTGGCGGCGGTAGTCGAAGAACAACGTTTCGGCGCACCGCTTGCCCTCGTCGTAGCAGGAGCGGGGGCCGATCGGGTTGACGTTGCCCCAGTAGGCCTCGGTCTGGGGATGCACGGTGGGATCGCCGTAGACCTCGGAGGTGGAGGCGAGCAAGATCCGGGCGCCGGTGCGTTTGGCCAGTCCCAGCATGTTGATCGAGCCAAGGACCGACGTCTTGGTCGTCTGCACCGGATCGCGCTGGTAGAACACCGGCGAGGCCGGACAGGCCAGGTGGAAGATCTCATCAACCTCGACATAGAGCGGGAACGTGATGTCGTGGCGCAGCAGTTCAAAGCGGGGATGCCCCACGAGGTGGTGGATGTTGCTGCGCGTCGAGGAATAGAAGTTGTCCACGCACAAGACTTCCGCGCCCTCTGCGAGCAACCGGTCGCACAGGTGGCTGCCGATGAAACCCGCGCCGCCGGAGACCAGGATCCGGCGATCCGCAGCAGAAGGCATCTGTTCCCGATCTGTCGATACTCGCGGGTCCGTGCCGGGTAGCCCCGAACCTCCCGATATGGCCGTTCTGCTGGGAGTCTACCTACGAGCGCGGCGGGGGAGCGGAACGCGAAGAACATGCGGCGGCATGTCCCGGTCCACCACTGGGCTGTGCGCATGCGGATGCGGCAGGCCCGTGACAGCGAACTGCCCGGCCCGAGAGCGTTGTGTGCCGCTCGCGGGCCGGGCAGTGGCGGGTTGCTGCTAGCCGATCCGCACCGGCATGGTCTTCACCTTCGTCGACCGCTTCGTGGTCTTGCAGGATCCGCCGTAGACTGGGCAGACCTTTTTCTTGCCGGAGAACTTGTACTTCTTCTTGCCCTTCTCAGTGAAGGCGATAGTGAAGTTCGTGCCCTTCTTCTTGAACTTGCACGCCACCAGCTTGCCCTTCTTGGAGCACTTCTTGAACTTCGCTCCCTTGACCCAGCCGGTCAGCGTGGCGAAGGCGGCTGTCGCGGGATCGCCGGGCCGAAGTTGGACGCCGGGGAAGGTCTCCACGTCCAAGGACCACTGGTACCAGTAGGACCGCGTGAGTCCGGTGCGCCACGTATCCAAGTAGTTCCGCGCGAGGTACTCCGCGCCCTTCTTCCCGGACACGGCTGGCGTGCCGGTGGCCTTGTTCGACTGGCCGACGCGGAAGTTGGACTCGGTGTCCCAGATCTCCTTCTTCTTCGGCATCCGGTAGCGCTTCATGGAATTGCGGAACAGGTTGATGAGCTTCAGCCGTTCGTTCGGCCCCGCCTTGCCCGTTGCGGGATAGAAGTGGCCCGACATGTGGGTCAGTGGCCACTTCTTCTTCTTGAGCGCCGCGAAGTAGGGGTCGGCCATCGCGTTGTAGCGGTCCTGCCGGTAGGTCTGGACGCTCGCGGAGATCACGTCCGCCTTGGGGTCGACCTTGCGGATGGCCTTGTAGGCGACCTTGGTCATCTGCGCCATCTTGCCCGCAGTGCCCTGGTAGAAGTCGAAGGAGGTGATCTCGTTCCAGGCCTGGTAGGACGTGATCTTCCCTTTGTAGCGTTTGGCCACGGCCTTCACGAAGGCCTTCCAGTCACCCATGTCGGCGGGCGGCAAGGCTGCCGTCGCATCACCGGGAACCACGGCCGCCCGGTCGGGATACCTCGGCGTCTGGCTGCCGACGGCCCACTTCGGGGTGCCGCAGAACGTGTACAGGATGTCCTTGTAACCCCAGCTGAGTGCGTTGTTCACGTACGCGTCCAGCTGGTCCCAGTCGTAGTTGCCCTTGGTCTTTTCGATATCGCGCCAGGTGGGGAAGCAGACCAGCCGCAGGGACCCCGCTGGTACGCCGGGCTCGATGTTGTAGGCGTGAACCCCCAACACCTTCGGTGTGATCTTCTTGATCGGCTTGGCCTCCGCCGACTGGATGCCTGCGAGGCTGAAGGCCAAAGCCGCCGCCAGCAGCATGATCAGCGCCGCAGAAAGGCGCCTGCCGAAGGTGTTCATGTCACTCCCTACTGGCGAACACAGTTGTTGCGCCTCTTGCTGCGACGTTCGAAGTACCGGGAAGGTTTCCGCCCCGGATGAATAACAAAGGAAGACCCCGGAGGTTCCACCAAAGATTCTGTCGCCGCGAATGTACAGGTGCGGGACGAATCAGGCACCGGTCTTGATCCGAACGGGTGTGTCGTTGAACGTCACCGAGCCGGAACGTTGCTGGCACTCCCCGCCGTATACCGGACATACCTCCGCGTCGCCGGCAACCGTCAGGGTTGCATTTCCGCCCGTCGAGTAGGCAATCGTGAACTCGCCGTCGCCTTCGCGGGAGAACGCGCAGGTCACCGCCGCGCCCTTCTCGTCGCACCCTTCGAACTCGGCGCCGATCACCCAGTCGCCGAGGGTGCCCAGAGCGGCCGTCGCCGCGTCGCCGATGCGCATCTGGATGCCAGGGAAGCTGTAGTAGTCGGCTGACCAGAGATACCAATAGGGGCGCCGGACCCCCGCGCGCCAACTGTCCAGGAAGGTCACTGCGGTCCACGCGGCGGCGCGCTGGCCGCTGACCCGGCCCTCGGGCTCGCCGCCGGGCAGGCCGACGTTGTAGTTCACCTCTGTGTCCCACAGCGGAAGATCTTCCGGCGCGCCGGCCTTGTCGAGCGCCCGCTGGACGGTGTCGATCTGCTCCATGCGGTCCTGGGGGGTGCCGTTGCCCTGGGGATAGAAGTGGGCGGCGATGCCGTCGACCGGCCATCCCTGTCTCTGCAGACCAGTGACGTAGTCCGGGAAGAACGACTCGTAGAAGTCCGGATTGTGGGTCTGGGTGCTGGCCGACAGCACGTAGGCCTCGGGGTCAGCT